>JBLIIJ010000008.1:0-66169 GCA_047635055.1 Cyclobacteriaceae bacterium
GCCTTAATCATGAGCAACAGCATCAGGAGCTGCTACTTTATGATATAAAATATATCCTTGGCAACAATCCATTATCACCTATTTATCGTAATGTGCTCAAGCCAATTCATGTGGGGCGTACTCAGTCTTGGTTGGAGCTAGCATCAGGTGTTTACGAGATAGGGTATCAAGGAGAAGGTTATAAGTTCGACAATGAATTAGGAGTTCATAAGGTTTTCTTAAATGATTTTGCTATTTCATCGCATCTAGTATCGAATAAGGAATATTTGGATTTTATTCATGATGGGGGTTATCAGAATCACCTATTCTGGTTGTCCGAAGGATGGGATTGGGTAAATGGTCTTGAGGAAAAAGTTCCTCTCTATTGGCAAAAAATGAATGATGATTGGTTTACTTATGCTTTTGCAGGATTAGAAAAACTAGATTTAAACGAACCAGTATCGCACATTTCGTTTTATGAGGCTGACGCGTTTGCAAGGTGGAAAGGTTTAAGATTGCCAACAGAATTCGAATGGGAGATTGCTTGTAAAAAGTATAGCCATTCCATACAAGAAGGAAATTTCGTTGAAGGTGAGTCTTATCGGCCATTAGTGGACAATAAGCAATTTTATGGAAATCTTTGGCAATGGACCTCAAGCGCCTATCGACCTTATCCTTATTTTGAGCCAGCCGATGGAGCATTAGGTGAGTACAATGGTAAATTCATGATCAATACGATGGTCCTTAGAGGAGGTTCCTATGCCACTCCACGAAATCACATTAGACCAACTTATAGGAATTTTTTTCACCCAAATCTTCAGTGGATGTTTTCCGGGATTCGACTGGCAAAAGATCTTTAACGTATGTCAATTATCGAAACAAGAACAGAGTTGAGCGAGTTTGCTAGAGTTGTCAGCACAGGACTAACGTCCTTTCCAAAGAGATTGGATTCAATGTATTTCTATGATGAAAAAGGCGATAGCCTTTTTCAAGAAATCATGACATTGGATGAGTATTACCTGGCGCGGGCGGAGTTCGGTATATTTAAAAATCAGGGAGATCAAATCGTAAAGTTGCTTCAATCCGAAAGCCATTATCGATTAATCGAGTTAGGGGCAGGAGACGGTTCAAAAACTAAATTAGTGCTCAAGCACTTGCAGGATGCAGGAATAGATTTTTCATATAGTCCGGTAGATATATCAGGAAATGTCCTTGAAATCTTAAAAGCTAGCTTAGGGAAGGATCTTCCAGGATTACAAGTAGAACCATTGGAAGGGGATTACTTTAAAGTTTTGGAATCCATTAGTTTTAGTGAACATGAAAAGAAGGTCGTTTTCTTTTTAGGATCTAATATTGGCAATTATCTTGATTCGCAGGCAACAGATTTTCTTAGAAGCGTAAGAAGGAATTTGAATGTCGGAGACAAGTTTGTCATTGGGGTAGATCTTAAAAAAGATCCCAAAACGATTTTAGCAGCTTACAATGATGTCAAGGGAGTTACAGCTGCTTTTAACATGAATTTACTTGATAGAATCAACCGTGAATTAGGAGCTAATTTCGACAAGTCTAAATTTATCCACCGACCAGTTTATGATCCTTTATTGGGGGAATGTCGTAGTTATTTGTTGAGTACTTGTGATCAGGAAATATACATAGAGTCGTCAGACGATAATATTTCATTTGATAAATGGGAGCCTATATTCATGGAGGTTTCCAAAAAGTATTCTATAAAAGAACTAGAATCACTCGCAGATCAATGTGGTTTTAGAGTAGTCAGGCACTTATTTGATAAAAGACATTATTATACTGATTCATTTTGGGAAGCAGTTTGAATATTACAGTACTGATGGCTTACATTTGCAACACTTCAATGCGCACGTGGCGGAATTGGTAGACGCGCCAGGTTGAGGGCCTGGTGACCGTTTTGGTCGTGGAAGTTCGACTCTTCTCGCGCGCACATTGTTAAATAATCCCGCCTAGTGCGGGATTTTTTGTTTAAATTAATCATTATGCAAGTAGATATTAGTCTTTTAAAAGCAATCTGTGAAACGCCTGGGGCTCCTGGGTTCGAGCAACCTATTCGTCAACTCATAGTTGAAGAAATCAAAAACCACGTGGACGATCTTAAAATAGACAACATGGGGAATATTATTGCTTTGAAAAAAGGGAAAAGCGCAGAGAAAACCGTAATGGTGGCTGCTCATATGGATGAAATAGGCTTCATAGTCTCTCATATCGACGATAAAGGTTTTGTGAGATTTCAAACGCTTGGCGGATTCGATCCCAAAACCTTAACAGCGCAAAGAGTAATTATTCATGGTAAAGAGAGTATTATTGGGGTGATGGGCTGTAAGCCTATTCACGTTATGAAGCCAGAAGAGCGAAATAAACCGCCTAAAATTGATGAATATTTCATCGATTGCGGAATGTCAAAGGAAGAACTGGAGAAAGTGATTGAAATAGGTAGTCCGATCACCCGCGAGCGAGAATTAATCGAAATGGGTAACTGTGTCAATTGTAAGTCGATAGATAATAGAGTTTCGGTTTATATTTTGGTTGAAGCGCTCAAAGCGTTATCTCAACCGGCATACGACACGTATGGTGTGTTTACGGTTCAGGAAGAAGTAGGTATTCGAGGTGCCAACGTAGCAGCACATTCATTAAATCCTGATTTTGGCATAGCCTTAGATACAACAATCGCGTACGATTTACCAGGAGCTCAACCTCATGAGCAAGTGACTGCTTTAGGTCAGGGAACGGCTGTAAAAATTATGGATGCCATGACGATTTGTGATACGCGAATGGTGGCTTTCTTAAAGAAAACGGCTGATGCTCATGGTATTAAATGGCAACCCGAAATATTGGCAGCAGGAGGAACAGATACTGCAGGTGTACAAAGAATGGGTAAAAATGGATCAATTGCTGGTGCTATTTCAATACCCACAAGGCATTTACATCAAGTAATTGAAATGGCCGATAAAGATGATATTATAGGGTCGATTAAGTTGCTTATGGCAGCATTGAATGATTTAGATCAACCAACATGGACTTATTGAAATATACTGTAACGGTTTGCCTTATAGCGATTTCATTCTTAGCTATTGCTCAGGATAATACGCTGGTCTTTACTGGCATAATACTCGATAATGATAAGTTGAAGCCAGTAGTAGGAAGTACTATACTTAATCAATCGCGGGGAGGGGGAGCAGTTTCTGATAGTGCTGGCTTATTTACAATTGAAGCAATGAAAGGCGATACCTTGCTCTTTAGCGATGTGAGATTTGTCAATACCACGCTTGTAGTCCCAGTTATTTTGACAGGATCTACCTATGGTATAATTCAAGTTTTAATTAATAAATCAGTCGTTCTTGACGCAGTAAATGTTTACTCTATGCCAAGTGAAGATAAGTTCAAGCAAGTATTTGTGTCTTTGGACTTAAAGCCCACTATAGATCAACGGGCTGTAGAAGCAAAGAAAAGTCTTAGAGCTACGCTTAGAGAAGCTTATAATGATGAAAAGTATTACTATGACATTTGGGCCAATCGAAGCATATACGAGTTGTCTCATGAGATCCCTCCGAACTACTTACTAGACCCCATTCGCTGGTCACAGTTTATAAGTGATTTCAGAGCGGAAGAGCGGAAGAAATAAAAAAAAATACCGAGCTAGCTCGGTATTTTTTTTTATTTCAAAAGATAGTAATTGATTATTATTCTTGTTCCTTAGGAGCTGTTTGAGCATGGTTTCCATGTCCATAGCTGTGAGTTATCTTTTCTGTTTGAGCTAGAAGTAACGCTGAGATAATGAAAACCATATGAATGACAATTTCGATAATGATACCTTCTGCACCTGCTTTTTCCTTCGCCTCTCGGTAATCTATAAATGTTTTAAGCAATTGTACACCAGATATTGAGGCTAGTGAAGTTGCCAGTTTGATTTTCAATTGACCAGCGTCTAAGTCTTCTAACCATAATGGTTTGTCATCGTGAGAGTCTACATCTATTCGGCTAGTGAATATAGAATAACCACCAATACTCACCATAACGATAAGATTCATAACCATTGAAATATCAACAAGACCTAAGATTCTTAGCATCATCTCTGTTTCATGGAGATGAGCTGTTTCTTGAAATGTGATAAATAGTTCTTGGAAGAACTTAAAAAGATATAGGAATGAACCAATGATCAGTCCTGCGTAAAGTGGGGCCTGCACCCATCTACTCCAAAACATGAATCCTTCGAAGAAATTCTCGAATTTTTTAAGCCTGCTATTATTACCCATAGTTAGTTAAGTCAGTTAATCCGGTGAAAGATAAAACAATAATAAGAAGGCTAGAAGTCCAAGACTGGAAAAGATTAGATCAATTTTATCACACAGGTATTTAGCACTAAATCATGAAGCGCTTTTTTGTCATGAGTGAAAGCTACGGTTAAGTAGGAGATAAAAATTAAGGGGGCAAAAAGTGCTTTGAGCAATGATCGACTAATAATTCTAGACCAATGAAAAGTCTGATCTTGATTGTAAATAATTTTTAGGCCACAAAAATGTTTACCTATGGTTCCGTCCTTCTGCTTTTCTCCGCTTCCTGATATCAGACTCCACAGGGAGTCATAAATAATGAACGTGATAAAACAATATGAATACAATGAAGTGTCTTCCAGACTAAGCAAACGTCCTATATAAAAAAGAATCACAAGAATCGTTAAGTCAATGTTGGTAGCAATTATTCTTTCCCAAAGGGACGCATATTTGTACTTGTGATTTCCGATTGGTTCTATAGGTTTTGAAATTCCAATGGTAACTTAATGTTTAAAAATGGATACCTTAAAGTCATCCGAACAATTATTTTTGAAAAGAATAATCTTGGTTCAAAATTCATTAATGAGGAGATCGGAATAGTTAGTAAATCGATTAGACGATTCTTGCTTAAAAGGAGAAGTATATTTCACACTGGATGAACTTTTTTCACTTTCAACAAATGTTATCTTCTAATCAGATGAACTTAGAGCATTAGATATTTTTATAAAGTACCCCACTTTATTTCTTTACGACGGTACGCTTTTTTTAGGTCAACTACTATATGCTTAAATTGTATGTGTCCTTTCATTACCAGAAATATTAATATGATAAAGGTTCCAGGTTTTTAATTAATAAAAGCTAACCTAAGTAGTTGTCTAGTAAGGCCAACTTTTTATGTCATTTACCTTATGCCTAAAGGCTCAGACAATAGCTAAAAATGAGTCGCTGAAATTTAAAATGGAGATGCGCTGAAATTGATAAAGTATTTAATATTCGTGGTAAAGAAAGATGTAGGCAGGGGCTAATGCTACTAAGTGAAAATTTAAGTGCTAGGGTGCTGACGTAGGGACAATGCCGTATGAATATGAAAGACTTTTGATGAAAAAAATAATGCGTCAATACGACATGGAGCAAGGAGGTACGTAGAGTGAGGATGCAGGCTACTTTCTCACTCAAACATGTTGTAAGTAATGAGCTGGTGAAAACGAAAAGACTAAACAGACAAATATGATGATGATAGAGTTAAAATATTTTGTGGATTATAATGCCATGTAAATCATTGAAAAATGGTGACTAGTTCAGATTTGTATTTTTTTATTGCTCTAGTGATTAGTGGAACCCGAGAAATAAATGGGTGCTAGGTACACTTATCTTGAAACGAGGAAGCTCACGGCCAGAGTAAGTTCCTTCGCTATTTCAATATATTTATAATTTGCCATCAATCTGGAAAACGTATATTTTCAGAATGGGATAAAGGTTTTCAGTGCACAGTATTCTAGGTATAATTCAATTATTATTGTCTTAAAATCTATTATTTTAGTAGTTTTAAAATCATTTTGCATTTTGTCAATTTGACTAACCCATTAATATGAAACGAATTCACCCTTTTCTCATTGCCTTTTTTGTGTTTTCTATCTCGGTAAACGCGCAAACTGTAATGTCTGTAGATGCCGATATTGAAGACTTTGATTTAGTGGTGACATATAATGTCGCAGGTTTAGGGTCTGGTCAGCTATTCGATGTACAGCTTTATAGTAGCAAAGATAATTTTGGACAACCACTGTCAGGGGATAATATCCAAGGTGTAGTTGGATACGGTATTGTTATAGAATCTACGAATAAGATTGTGGTCAAGAATCCACTTGATGTTTTAGAAGGGATTTCAAATGTGAACTTTAAAGTCAAGTTGGAGATGGTTTATAATCCGGTTACGCTTCGTGAGCCTGCAGGTGTATCTTTTGTCCAGAAAAAAAAGAAACCTATGAAAGTGGTGTGGAGAGGAGGGCTGAAAAGTGAGTCCGTAAAGTTCGACTTATATCGTTATGATGAATTGGTGAAAAATGATTTCTACCTGACAAGGAATAGTGGTTCTGCAGAATTCAAAATGCCTAATGTTGATAAAGGAGCTGGTTATATTATGAAAATGGAATTTAATAGTATGGATAGCCCAATTGAGCTGCCCCCTCTTACTGTTAAACCAAAAAAGTCAGCTGCAGCCCGAATATTTAATATCGCCTTGTTATTGGTTGTTGTTGATGCGGGGCTGTACTTCGGCGCAGACACGGGCTTTCTGTTCAAAAGTATCTTGGGTGAGGAGACGATTCCGACAGTCCTTCCTCCGACTACTACAGACGATCCGCTTCCCGATGCACCTGATGCACCTGGACGCGCTAGAGGCTTAGCCTTCACCATCCCCTTCCTTAATTAATTTTCACAGCCAGATTAACAAATGATGAATTTATTAAATAAATCAATAAATATGAAGTTGATTGCTGCTTTAGGGTTTTCCTTGTTATTAGTAATCAATACTTTGTCTGCACAAGAAGATTGGCAGGAAATAGGAGAGATACCTGGTCTTTCTGGTGCTGCGTTTTCTGGTTTGCATGTGGATATAAGTGGCGATGGTAATAGAGTTGTTGTGGGGGGGAATTATCAAACTAATTCAGCCTCAAGATCTCCTTACATAGCTGTTTATGAATATAATGGCACAAGTTGGAATTTGGTCAATTCCCTCATATCACTGCCAATTAGAGCAAACGATGCTAAGATTTCTGAGGATGGTAAACGAATTGCTATTGCTGTTCCTGCGGAAACGGGTATTGACTTTGCATACGTTGCAGTGTATGAAGACACTGGTTCCAACTGGGTTCAGTTGGGGAGTAATATTTTTAGTGCTCAAACGGATGGATCATTTGGTAAAAAAATTAGCGCATCTTCAGATTGCCTACGAATTGCAATAGGATATCAATCTGACGATACCAATGCTAATAATGCTGGAAGTGTATTGGTGTATAGTTATGAAGGTTCAGATTGGGTTCAAGCGGGGCAAACGATTTTTGGAAGTCAGAGTAACTCAAATACGGGCATAGATGTTGCTTTATCCGGGGACGGGTTAAGCTTATTGGTGTCCGACAGGTTGGCTACCAATGAAGGTCAACTGACCATATTTGGTTTTGAAAATGAGCAGTGGATTCAAAAAGGAAATATAATAAAAAGTGGTGTAGCAGAATCTGGGTTCGGATCAACCTTGTCAATCAATGATGATGGTTCAATTATCGCAGCGGGATCAAGTTTTGTTACGAACACATCAAGAGCTTCTCAGTACGTGCGCGTTTTTGAATTAATAGGTAGTTTTTGGGGTCAACGAGGGCAAGATTTAAAATCCAATATTAGAGAAGATTTATATGGGTCAAGCATTGCGCTAAACTCGAGTGGCTCTAGAGTTGTAGTTTCAGCTGGTCCCTTCGATTTAACAGAATCTCCTGTTCAGGGGCTTATATATGCTTACGAGTTTGAAAATGAATCATGGAAAGAATTAGGGAGTAATATTAAAATATCTTTGGGTTCCAGTGGAGGTCCGGATGTTGCAATTTCCTCAGATGGGTTGATGATTTGTGCGGGCGATCCTATAGGAATCGAATTCGCTGGAAGAACTGTTGTTTTTCAGGTTATAAGTGATTTATTAGCAAATTATTCTTTCACAGGAAGTTTCTTAGATAATTCGATCAATAGTAATATTGCGACAAATTCGGGTGGTGTTTTGACTACTGATAGATTTGGAAAGTCTGAATCTGCAATCTTCTTTGATGGAGTAAGTCAAGTCTCCTCTCCTCTCACAAGTCAACCAACGGCTATCTCTCTTTGGTATAAAGCAGATCAATCGGGAGGAACTATTTTTTCATGGGGCGAAGAAGAATCCCTTGGTTACCAGTATGGTTATCAATTGAGTTCAACCAATGCTGGTTTATTGTTTTATTTATCATTATTTGATGGTGCTAACTCTCCTTATAGTACTACTGTTTCATTGGCGTCAGTGAGTGATAATGATTGGCATCAATTTGTAATGACAAACGAATCAGGAGTCTTACGCTTTTACATTGACAATGTATTTGTTCAATCTTATACCCCTTCTTCGGATCAAATCTATTGGGAGGGAAGTAGCGGACAATTGGTCTTTGGCGAAAGCTTTCAAGGTACTATTGACGATATCACATTCTATTCTGAGGCTCTCACTAGCCTAGAAATAGAAGAAGCATTTGTTGATGCAGGTGGAGCTGTTCTTATTGCCGATTATGGTTTTACTGGGAATGTAAATGATAATTCTGGATTAAGTAATAATGGCGTAAATTTCGGCGCAACATTTACCACCGATCGTTTTGGTTTTGGATCGAGTGCATTAAGCTTTTTTAGCGATTATGTATCTGTTAATAACACAGAAAGTCTTGCAGACTTGTCGGGATCTTATAGCGCTTCAATGTGGGTGAATATTCAATCGGCAACACCACCGGCTCAAATGACTATTATAAGTAAGGGGCTTAATCCTGATGATGATACCAATACTAACTTGTCAGTTTATGTCAACACCGACCTTACTTTAACATTCTTTTGGGAGGACGAATTTGATCAAGATAATATTATAACCACGACTGAATCACTTGCGCCTTTCAGATATTATTTAATTTCTGTAACCGTAGACACTGAAAGCAATATATCTAGTGTGTATGTAGATAAAGAATTGGTTGCATTCGAGACTTTCCTATCACCACCCTCATCAAATATTGATCCCCTTTATATAGGTGCGGCGTTTACAGAAAACACACGTGGTAATTTCTTTTTTGGAGTCATCGATGATATTAAAATTTACAACAATAAAGTTTTAAGCCTAGAGGAGATTAGTACGGCATATGAAGTAAACGGATGGAACCCTGATCTATTAGGAGATTTTACTTTTAATGGAGGGGCTGGTGACGAATCAAATAATGCGAATATTGGGTCCACTATTGGTTCAGGCATATCTCTAGCCCAAAATCGATTTGGGAATGATAATAATGCATTTTTATTTGGCGGTGCTGGTTATGTAGCTCACCCGCACATTGATTCATACACTTTAGGTCAGACCAGCGATTTCTCGATTTCCGGTTGGTTTAATAGTAGCAGTACTAGCAATGGTGTCATGTTTGATAAATCGGACGGGTCAGTTGGTTATTTTGTCCAATTGAGTGCAAATGGTTCAATACAGTTTTCACTTAACTCTACGGATGAGTCATTCAACCTTAATACAAATGCTGGGTACAACGACGGAAAATGGCATTACTTCGTGGCTCAAGCGGATAGAAATGCTAACATTTCCATAATTGTTGATGGATTTAATATTTTTTCTAATTCATTAATAACCGAGAATGTAGGCTTTGATACAAGTGAGGATCTTTTAATTGGAGCGAATGCTGGTGCAGGTAATGCGAATCCAAATTCACTATTTAGCGGTAGTCTAGATGATATTCAATTTTGGTCAAGATTACTTACCGCAAAGGAAGTAGGCGATGTGTATAATAATGGTGTAGCGTCTGTTTCAATTGTAGGATCAACATTGTCCACAAATATAGACTTGGAGTTGCAAGGTTCATTAGGACAGACATTCTCTGCTTGGAGTACAGTTATTGATGTGCTTGAACCAGGCCCAGTGAATTTTTACTATAACGGGACTAGTGAAAGTATATATGGTGATTCTGATTTGGATGGGCTACTCGAAGTGGGAGGGACAGATATTTCGATATCTAAAGCAGGGCAGTATTACGTTTCTGTTCGGCCTTCAACAAATGAATATGTTATCTCGGAGATTACTTCTGTTGGGGTTTTAGGTGATGCCATCGGTGGGTCTGATGTAGATGATACAAATTTGATACATTTGGGTAGTGGTGTCTATTTAATAGAGTCTATTAATTTATCCGATGGAGAAATTAAGTTCCGAGCCAATGATACTTGGGACGTCAACTGGGGTGATGATGATCCAAATGGTATTGTCTCTGCGCAGCTTTTAGCAACTTTCGAGGAAGAATCCCCCGCTTTTGTGTCGTTTGGAGGGAATCAAACACAGGTAATTTCCAACCCTGATGCCTCAGGCATTAATACTTCAGGTAGTGTTGTAGAGACGGTAAGAGGGAGTGAGTTATTCGGAGGTACATTTTTTGATGTTGAAGAGAAATTAGAACTCACCACAGAAAGTACTATTACACTCAAGGTGTGGGCTCCAGAAGAGGGCTTTACTTTCCGAATTAAACTTGAAGACAAGTCTAATTCTAATATTTTTCAGGAATTTGATCTGCCAATACCAGTTTCTCAGGAATGGACAGTCTTGACGTTTTCTTTAAATAATGATGTACTTGGAATGCCTGCTGCTTCTCAAGCATACGATAGGATCGTATTTTTCCCGGGTTACGATGCGCCAACGGAAGGCAGTGTATTTTACTTTGATGATGTTATTTTAGGTTACGAAAATGCTACTGTCTTCGGTGGAAATATTCCAATAACTGAGGGTAAATACGTCATCTTCTTCGACGTGGTGGAAAATGTTTATTCCATTTTTAATTCATCTAAATCCGGGATAAACTTATTAGATCAAGAAATAATTGCTTCGACTGGGTTATATACTGATTCTGGAGGTGCTGAAAATGATTACACATCTTACGAAGATTACTTAACAACCATTTACCCTGAAATAGGAGGAGAGGCCATTCAGCTAGAATTCACGGAATTCAATGTGGAGACCAATTATGATTTCCTTTATGTTTTTGATGGTACTGATATTGGCGCACCGCTCATTGGAGTATACAGTGGAAATATTAATGAGAGTGGATCAAATGTGCCAGATATAATCACAGCTACGAATAACAATGGCGCATTAACCACGAGATTTGTTTCTGATCAATTGGTAAATACCTCTGGTTGGCAAGCCAACATTTCTACAGTTTTGCTTCCGGCACCTGAGATTGTTGCGGAGTATTTTTTTAATGACAATGTAGAAGATAATAGCGGCCTAGGAAATAACGGAGTAAATAATAATGCCGTTTATGTCGAAGGTCGATTGCCAATAGACCTTTATGGTGGAGCGTATTCATTTGATGGATCCACGGCTTACTTGGCAGTTCAAGATAGCTGGAGTCTTAGCCGCGCCACAGAGAATGATTTTTCGGTTTCAGGTTGGTTTAAATCAAGTGATAATGGAATTTTGTTTGATAAATCAGATGGTTTTACAGGATACTTTGGAGCACTCCAATCAACAGGGTCCCTGTTTTTCTATATGGTTGAAGATGGTTTCGGTGTGGCTTCTGTTGAGACAACCTCTACATGGAATGATGGTAATTGGCATTTTTTCACAATGGAAGCTGATAGAGACACAGGATTGGCTATTTACGTAGACAATAATCTTGATGCATCAAGTAATGGAGTATCTGATGCGTTCTCAGTGACAACTTCAGAAGATTTATTAATTGGAGTCGCTGGACAAGCGGGAAATACGAACCTCAATGGTTTTTTTAGTGGCGAGTTAGATGACTTTAGACTTCATTCAAAAGTACTTACGCCTAGCGAAAAATTCGAATTGTATAATGTCGATAATTGGTTTGATTCTGTCAACCTTCTTTCCTATTTGAAGTATTCTGGAAATGATCTGGATGAGCAAAGTCCCGGAAATTCGGGAATAACATTTACCGGTACCTTGCAATCGGATAGATTTGAAAACGAAAGTAGCGCCCTATTCTTGGACGGCATCTCTCAATATAATGCGCACACTTCAGAAGTTTTCTTACAGGCATCCAAACCTAGCTTAGATCAGAGTGGGAGTATATCGGTTTGGATAAATCCAGAAAGTAATCCAACGGGAACATACACGATATACCAGTTCGTCAATCCAGGTACTTTTGCGCGGTTCATGACAGAATTGAATTTAGAATCTGATGGACGATTAGGCGTTACTATGTGGGGTGTTAATAGTTCAAACCTAACAATGCCAAGTAATGCTCAAATAAAACTTCAAAGCTGGACGCATGTTGCGGCAACTTGGGATGTCCCTAATGGTGTTTTGGAAGTATATATAAATGGTGTTTTGGATAACAGTGTTGATATTTCAACGGTCGTGCCTGTTCCTCTAGAATCTGGGATGAATTTTATTAAGGGTTATAATCTCACGTCATCAGCAAATTATTATCAAGGAGGTCTCGATGATATTAAAGTTTTTAAGAATAGATTAAATGGGCAACAAGTCCTTGAAATATTTAACGAGGGCGGCTGGCCATCGCAATTAGTTACAGATATCACCGCTATTATTAGTTCTGATACCGACTCCAGAGAGGTCACTCTAAGGCAAGAATCAGAAACAGGCGTATTGAATTGGTCGGAATCTTTATATCTCAATTCAGGTGAAAATTTAATTTTCAGACTGACGTCTAATGGGGAAGAGTTGTTTTATGGTGACATAGATGGGGCTGATAATATTGCTGACATAGATGGATCTCAAATAGTTGTTGATCAAAGCTCAGATCACTACATAAGATATAATGCATCAACAAATGAGTTCTTGGTTTATCCTATTAGTTCAATTGGCTTTCTAGGTTCCGCCCGAACAGGGGACGAAACGGGTTGGCAAGGTGATGATGATGATTTTCAAAATGAAGGTGAAGGAAATTATACATTAAGAAATATTTCTCTTTTTGATGGTGCATTTAAATTCAGAGCCAATAATGACTGGTCGATACTCAATTGGGGCGATGGCGATGCTGATGGAACCATGGAAATAGGAGGTATTGATACGGAAGTTATAGGAGGATCTTATGATATCACATTCAATGTTTACGATAGGACCTATTTCGTTACACCTACTTTGAGCAATCCGATAATATCGTTTGCTTCACCGATTTCTAGTACAGAAATAAAACTTGTATGGGAAAATGCTGAAAACGAAACTGGTTATAATCTCTTTCGAGCACCAGACCTGCTTAACCGATCATTTGAGTTTGTTGCTCAAGTTGAAGCTGATATCACTGAGTTTACAGATTCAGGTTTAATCCCAAATAATGGATACAGCTATATTATTCAAGTTTTCAACGACCAAATTAGCAATCAATCAGGAGAAGTTGTTACCTCAACATTCTCAAACAATATTGAAACTAATAATGAAAACATTACCCTCCTTGGAGGTTCAGGCAATGATTTTGGAAGAGATATCACTTTTGATGATCAAGGCAACTATTACGTTTTGGGTACATTTAATGGGACAACACAAATAGCAGGAATTGGCATTGGTGCGCTTAACAATGGTCTTTTTGTGGCAAAGTATAACAGTGCACATGTAGTCCAATGGGTTTATGACGTTGATCCTGCAGCGGGAAGTATCGATGGTGCAGACATTATCGCCAATGCAATAGGGATTGCTCCAAATGGGGAGATATACATTACAGGTTATTACAGCGGTATTGTCAATAACGTAGCTTCTTATCAAGCAAGTACCAATAATTATGAGAATAATTTATTTCTTATTAAATTAAATCAAGAAGGAACATTATTAGATACGCGAATAATTTCAAGTCCTGGTTTTAGTTCGGGATATGACATTGATTTTGATAACGAGTCCAACGTATATGTATCAGGTATTTACAGTGGAGGCGCTACATTTTCAGGTACTAACTTATCAGGAGGAGGACCGATAGTATTGAAATGGGAGGCTGACGGATCCGAAAGCTGGGTGATTGAAGCAACTCAGTCTACGCTTGACTTAATAGGACGCGCTTTCGGTATAGCATATGATAAGACCAATGAAAAATTATATGTAACAGGTATTAGTTACGGAGCTACAGACTTTAGCAATAATGGCAGTGGGATTTGGAACGGTAGCGTATTGAATTACGATGCATTTTTAGCAAGCTATAATGCTGACGCATCTTTCAATTGGGTATCTGGACTAAATAGTGGTCGTACGGATGTTTCTTACGATGTGACATTGGATCCAGCAAATAACCCGATTATAGCTGGTTATTTTAATGGTGCTGCTTTAACAATAGGCTCAAAAAGTTACAATAACGAAAGTTTGTCAAATGAAATATTGATTGTTAAATATGATCAATCAGGTGAAGTGCTCAATAGTGTTGTCGCGACAAGTGGCCTGAGTGAGTACACACTTGGTATGTCTGGAAATGGAACTGATATTTTTATTACGGGATATAAAGATCCTGTAGCGACTGATTTTGCTGGGCTGATTGTTGAAAATGGTAAGGGTTTCTTAGCAAGTTTCGATGGTAATACGCTGGTGCCTAATTGGGTGGAAGTGGTTGAAGGAAACTCCATCGGTGTGAGTGTAGCCGCATCTCAAGATTACGTGTATCTAGCTGGAAGAGCGACCAATACGATTAATCTTGCTGGAAATGTCCTGTCATCGAACAATGAATCTGCGGATGCTATGTTTGGTGTTTTCGATATAAGTAGTGTAAGTACTGCGGGGCTGGTAGGCTATTATACATTTGATAATTCGTCAACAGAAGATTTTTCAGGAAACGGGAACAATGGTGTAGCTGTCAATAATCCTTTATTCTCAAAAGATAGGTTTGGAAAAAATGGGAGTTCATTTGAGCCTGAAAACAATCAAGCGTTCATTGAAATACCACATAACGGAGATTTTAATTTTACTTCTGAATTCTCTGTGGCGATGTGGGTGAGATTAAATGACTATTCTAATGAAGAGAGAGATGTCTTGTTCAAAGATGATGGTTTTGGATTGCTATCTATAAACAGAGACGGGCTTGTGGCCTATGACTGGCAAGACAGCAACAATGACAATATTGGTCTACTATCCACGGACTTGGTAGTATCAAGAAATGAATGGACATTCATCACATTGTCTATCGATGGAAATGGCAATGCAAGTATTTTTATAGACGGAGTGGCCCAAAAAAATCAATTTCAGCGTAACGCCACTAATATTGGAGCGCCGGCGACAACTTTAAATGTTTCCTTACCCGTGAATGTTGGAAATACTGCTTTCCTGTCTTCGAATGTGTTTAATGATTCTTTCCTAAGTGATGCCAATGGGGATATTGACGATGTTCGTATTTATTCTGGAGCTTCTTTAACCCAATCTGAAGTAATTGCTATTTATCAAAAAGAAATCCCTGGAGGAGCAAACAGACTGGTGGCACAATATGAATTTACGCTCGGCGACTTAAATGACATATCTGAAAATTCATTTGACGGGCTATTTAGAGATGTAAACAATAACGCAATTGGCGCACAGTTAACTACTGGTTTAGATGGTGACTCTGATGGTGCGCTTGATTTTCAGGATAATGGAGATTATATGGAAGTATTCCATGAGCGTTCTATCAATTTGAGTAAAAATGTAACAGTTAATTTATGGGTTAGGCCCGACGCGGTTTCAAATGGTACCGTAGGGGATGTTCTTTTCTCAGATGCAGTAGGTACTAGGCTGATGTATGATCCGCAGAATCGAATATATTATCATTACGAAACTTCAGAAGGTGCTTTTCCAGAAATAAAGGAGACAGGCAATAGCTTAGAAATAGGAGCTTGGCAAATGATTACTTATTCTATTGATGAAAATGATAATCTAATAATTTACAAAAATGGGGTAGAGATATTAAGTAGTTTCATTAGTGATCAAGCCTATAAGCTCGCGGCAAACTTTACTGTTGCGCAAAATGATATAGCATCTCCTAGTGATTTAAGGTATATGGACGGTGCCATCGACAAGGTGTCGGTATATAAGCGAGTGTTATCTCAAGGAGAAATTGCACAAATCTTTAATGAGGATGATAAAAGGCTTTTAGCTTATTATCCTTTCGATGGAGATGTGCTTGACTATAGTGCTAATGAATATGATGGAACAGCTCAAGATCTTAGTCCTATCAATGATAGGTTCGGTGACGCGAATGATGCCTATTCCTTCAATGGATCGTCAAGTCAAGTGACCGCTGATCTGCTTAATCACCCGCAAGGCGAAGCTTCATTCACTTACATGGCTTGGATCAATCCTGCGGTGAGTTCTCAATCAGCCACAATAATTAGCGTGGGGGAGGATATCGATAATGGAAGGTCAAGTCTTTTTATTAATGGAAATGCGCTTGCATATATTGGTAATAGCAATGATGTAACCAGTTCGATTACCATTCCCTCAGATCAATGGTCACATGTAGCCATTGCCAAAACGGGTACAAACATAGATTTCTTTTTGAATGGCAATTTTGTTGAAACACTCACGACTAGCCCAGGACAGAACCTTCAAAGCACATCGGCAACAATAGGGTCGACCTTTGGGACACGCGAGTTCTTTAATGGTGGTATAGATGAAGTTAGAATCTTCTCAATATTCCTTACGGGCGATGAAATAATGGCTATCTATAACGCAGAGGCACCTATTAGCTCTCTAGTCGCTGATTATCCATTATTTCAAAATGCCAATGATTTTGGTGGTAATGATTATCATGGAACAGAACTAGGAGGGGCGTTTTATAATGATGCGCTTGTGATTGGTGATAATGGTAATGACGCGGTGAGTCTTCCAAATGACGTAATGAGTGGTCTGAACGATTTTACAGTTATGACTGCCGTGAAATTTAATACCATTCATACTTCGGGCTCAGTTTCAAGTAATACCATAATATCTGGTTCTAATGTGAATACGGATAATGCTTTCGTCTTAGGCTTAGAAACGGGTAATCAATGGTTGTTGTCTGTTGATAATAATTTTCAAAGAGTTGCAGCTAATTCCATTGAAGCTGATATGTGGTATCATATCGCTTTTGTACGGAAAGACGCGGAGATAGCTGTTTTTGTCGCCGGTCAAAATGTTGGTTCTGTATTTGTCAATAATACGCCTGTAGATGTTGGCATAGGAGGCCTGTTTTTAGGCCAAGAGCAGGATGTCTTTGGTGGAGGATTTCAGCAAGATCAAAGTCTAGCAGGTCAGTTATCAAATCTTAAATTTTTTAGTGAAGCTTTATCCACCTCTCAAATTTTGGAAATAAGTATTAAAGATACTCCTCAAGATTTGCCACCTTTAGCTCCGTCAAATGTTGTTGCGCAAGTGATTGCTCCTGGTATGGTGAGGGTTAATTGGTCAGACAATTCAGATAATGAGAGTGGCTTCTACGTAGATTATAACGACGGATCGAGTTTCTTCACTTCGGACAGAACGAATGCGGATGTTACTAGTCTCCTTATTGAAAACTTGAGTAACGATGTTTCCTATACGTTTGATGTACATGCGTTTAATGCAAATGGCGATGCTCAAGGAGAAAATTCGGCTACTGCCACACCAGTAGTATTAGGGGATCCTATTTCAGTTAACCCAGGCTTTCCATCACTTGATGATGAAATCACCATTACAGTTACAGTAGCAAATCTTTATCCCGTAGGTACATTGGGTACAGCAGATAAGATTTATCTACACTCTGGACTTATTGAACCTGGAAACGAAAACGCTGGTGGTTGGGTAGCTAACGCTGAGTGGGGAGTAGATCATGGCGTAGGCTTAATGACCAATAATGGAGATGGGACTTGGAGTATTATAATACCTGATCCGCGATCATACTACCAAGTGGCCGACGATTTTGTTGCGAGTCAAATCGCGCTTTTATTTAGAAATGCTGATGGAACAGCATCGGGTAATGGTGCCTATAATACTGATATTGGAACCGGAGACATATTCATTGATTTGTATGATGATGTTTTATACCCGAAACCTGGTTCGGCTGTTGCAACCTTGGATGGAACGAATAACTTGTTCATAAATGATCCATATCCTAATGAAACGTCATTGATTGGTAATGCTCAGCTTACTTTGGAAGCGTGGGTCAATACTAATCAACTTCCAGAATCAGATAACTTTTACAACATCTATACACGAGCAACGTCGGTTGGATTTCCAATAGATTTATATGTTTTGAACCAGAGTGGATCATACTTTATCGTATTTTCTATTGAAAATGAAGATCGCACAGAAACTGGGTTTGTCAGCACGCCTATTTCAGCTGAGTTTGTTGGTCAGTGGCATCATATTTCTGCAACCTACGATGGGGTAGAAATGAGATTGTATGTAGATGGATATCTTGTTTCCCAGACTTCTAGTTCAGTTGTTTTACCTCTCACGACAAATTCAACTTCGGATGACATAATTGTTGGTAACTTAATGAAAGGACAAATTGATGATGTTCGTCTTTGGTCTTTTGCAAAGTCTTTAGATCAAATTCGTCGAGAAATATCATTTGAGTTAGGCGGGTCGGAGACTAATCTAGCGGCAAATTGGAATTTTAATACGATCACTGGATCCGGACCATTTTTTACTCCGGACATTACAGGAAATGGGAATGATCTCCGCTTAAGTACTGATGATATCCTTGGTAATCCTGATCTATCAGTAAGCGTTGTTAATAGCCCTTCAGCAGTAGTGGTCGGCGGTTCAAATTATGTAGTGACTGGAACAATAATAAATACAGATCAAGCTGAACTACCGATCAATGAACAGATGAGTTTAGTGCTATACTTATCTGAGGATACGAATTTTGATGCTGGGGATCTAACATTAGCTACAAATTCTGAATCTGTTAATTTGGTTGTTAATTCAAGCCAATCGTATTCCATCAACTTTAATATGCCATCGGGAATTGAGGCAAAAGGATATAACTTGATTGTGCGTGTAGATGATTCTGAACTGATAAGTGAAAGCAACGAAGCGAACAATATCAGCGTCACGCCTATATCAGTGTTAAGTGTTTTAAATCAACCGACCAGCCTGGTATTGTCAAATGCTGATAATACAACGTTTGATTATTCTTGGAACGCTTTGGATGCGAGCGATTGGCGATTCGATATTGCTTCTGATGATGCTTTCAATACAATTTTATCCGGGTATTCTAATATTGAAACGAATACAACAAGTGGGACAATAAGCAATCTTGATTTAGGAACGACCTATTATATGAGGGTAAGGGCTTTTGATCCAAATGTTGACCAACGAGAAAGTGGTTATTCAAATACCTCTCAAATAACAACGTTAAATTTTGTGGATACGCAAGCACCGACAATTTCAATATCTGCTCCAGATAAATCAGAAGTCTCCTCACAGATAGTGACTATCTCAGTCTCAGATAATGTTGAGGTTGCGTATGTAGACTTTTATGTTCGTAGTGCATCAGAAAGTGCGGGTAGTGAAACAGTAAGGAGATTTGATTTTCCTTCAAATAGTTTTAACGCGGATATCTTGGTTAATGATTGGGATAACTTCGGAGTAACTTTTTACGCTATTGCGGGAGATGCCGAGAATAATACGACAACTTCAAACATCTTAACAATTGTCGCTGATATTCCTTCAAGCCAACAAGAAACCATTCCTGTAAATGCCACCGGATTAACTTCTGCTGATTATAAGATTTTTGCTTTCCCTTATGAGAATAAAGGAACAGCTGAGGTTGTCGACGGTGGGTTAAGTCCAATTGATTGGAGAATTCAACGATATAATGGAAACTCCAATTCTGATCAAACGACTCTTTCAGCAGGTGCGGGTTATTGGTTCTTAAAGCGAGCGAGTAGCACCAGTCTAACTTTTTCAAATGCAAGTCCGGTTTCATTAAACGGTGATCATTTTGAAATAAATTTACGCGAAGGGTATACGCAGATAGGAAATCCATATTTAGGAGCAATTGATTGGAATGAAGTACTGATCTACAATAATCTGATTCAAGGACAGATTAGTCAAGAAATCCAAACATACTCTGGTGGCTATAGTACTGCTACCGAATTGAAAAAATACGAAGGAGGATTCGTGTTGTCAGATGCCGTAAGAAGTATTGAGATACCTATATCTGCAATTAATAGATCTGCTCAAAATTCAGCACCACTCTTTGTACAAGATGGTGGTTGGGAGCTTCCCGTATATTTAACTGCACCGGATGAATACAACTTTAGAGCTTCAGGCTTTGGTCAATATGATAAGGCACTAGATGGAAAGGATGGGTTTGACTTAAGAACGCCAATGCTTTTCGAGCAATACGTGAGAGCAGAGTTTGTAGAGAAGCCTACGTTGGAAGGAAAAAGAATATCTAAAAGCATCCATTCAAACAATGCGAATGATATTTGGATCATGAAAGTGTACAGTCATTTCTTTGAAGGAGTAACCATGAATATTGAAATTGGTGATTTGCCTGAATTAGCTCACGGAGAAATAATAGCTATGCTTGATTTGCAAACTGGACATCATGAGATTCTCACTGATAAGTTCAATTATTCATTCAATTATGCTGACGGCTATGAGATCAAATTCATTAAAGGCTCTCCTGAATTTATTAAGCAGAATATCCTCTTGAATGAACTGGTATTTAGTGAGATTTATCCAAATCCATCTAATGGGGTTATAAACTTAGCATTAAACACACCAGCCTTCGAGAACGCCCAAAACGTACACTTTAATCTATTTGATTTATCCGGTCAACTTGTTTTAAGCCAAGATATTTTATTGAATTCAGGCTATCAGGAAATTCAATTAAGTATGACCGAAAATGGATTATCTAATGGTCTTTATCTGTTGGAAATAGAAATATCACATAATTCTGTTCAGTTACTTGAAAATATCACGAAAAAGGTGTTTTTGAAGAGAAGTGAATAATTAGTTAAATTTGTTACTTAACCACTAAAAATAAATGTCATGAAAAATATATCTGCTTTATTAGCATTCATATTGATGAGCTTTGGCGCCTCGAGTCAAACCTCAGAGGCGACTAGTAATTCTGTTGATCTAGGACCATTGTTGTTCAAAATGTTAAATGCTAAATCAACCGTTTCTGAAACCCCGTTAGTAACAAAAAATACCTCTACTGAGAATTTCGTAGAAATAGTTCTAGGGTCTGATGTCGATACGGATATCCCAGTATTCCAAAACAAAAATCCTAATGCTTTCGCCGTTGTTATCGGTAACGCTCAGTACACACACACTGGGAATGTAGATTATGCCGTGCATGATGCACGAGCTATGAAACAGTATTTGGTAAACACCATGGGTTTTTATGAGGAAAATGTCTTCTTAGAAGAAAACGCAACCCAAAGGGATTTTCAAAAATGGTTCGGAAACGACAGAAGCCATAAAGGAAGGTTGTTCAATCTTGCTTATGAGAACATAGAAACCAACACTGATCTTTTTATATTCTATGCTGGTCACGGAGCGCCAGACCCTAATACGAAATCGGGGTATTTTTTACCGACCGATTGTGATCCTAACTTCATTGATGTAACAGCATACCCGGCCGAACTTTTATTCGGAAACATAAATAAGATTGGTGCTAAATCTACCACCATCGTCATGGATGCATGTTTTTCCGGAAGCGGAATAATAACAGGTCTGTCAGCAGTAGCGATTAAACCAAAAGATTTTGGAGATATAGAAAATGGTGTGGTCATCACATCATCATCGGGAACCCAACCTTCAGCTTGGTATGAAGATAAAAATCATGGGTTATTTACCTACTATTTCCTGAAAGCGCTAAAAGAACCATCAACAGACGTTGATGGTAATGGAGAAGTAACAGTAGATGAAATTTATTCTTATGTAGAGAATATGGTTCCAAGAAAGGCACGTGGACTAAGAAACTTGGATCAAAACCCAACAATTCGTGGAATGGGAAGAGATAGAGTTTTATTTACAAGAGCGTCAGGAGAATAGTCTAAAATATAAAGTTGTTTAAGCCCCATTTATTAATGGGGTTTTTTATTTGCTTATGAATTTAAAAATATTAATTGTTGGTTTTATTCTGATTTCATTAAACCTTAAGGCTCAGAAAATAAGAAGGGTTAGTGGTGACTATTCTATGAAGATTGAGTCGAATATGTCGGAGAATGAAGCGGTGAGCCAAGTAGTGCAGCAAGCTAAAATCAATGCACTAGAAAATGAATTTGGTACACGGGTTGGAATGATGAATCAAATACGAATGGAAAATGCGAATGGACAAACGAATACCTCCTTTAGCAGTATTTCTAACAGTCTTATCAAAGGCATTTGGCTCAAAGATTTGGAGGAACCAGATATTCAAAAGTTTGATCAAGACGGGGATAGGTGGATTAAAGCTAAGGTAGTTGGTCGAGCAAGAAGTTTAGAAAATGCAGGTGTTTCTTTAGAGGTTAAAACTTTAAAATGCCCCAATATAAACTGTGAATCTCAAGACTTCAATCAAAATGATGGTCTCATACTTTATTTTAGGAGTCCAGAAAGTGGCTACTTGAGTGCATATATTGATGATAAGTCTACCACTTTTATGACTATGCCATATATGTCTATGGATGGAGGAAGTGTTCCTATTGAAGCAGACAAGGAATATTATTTGTTTGTTGCGGATGAGAAGTACAATTATTTTAATCAAGACAAAGCCGAGATCGATGAGTACTATTTGTATACTCCACATCAATATGAAGTTGATTTGCTCTACGTTCTTTTTTCGAAGGAACAATTTAGTAAACCAATCTTAGAGAATAATGGTCCGGGGATACCAAAGACCACTACATCCAAGGCGTTTAATGATTGGTTGGCGGAGATTATGAGTTATGAAAATATGTTTATGGAGGTAATAGATATTAATATTTCGAATTAGATTTTATGATAAAAACCGTTTCATTTTGCATACTATTGTTATTTGGGACTGATATTTTAGCTCAATCTGACAAGAAGTTTCTCGTTGTTGAACCACAAGGGCATAATGCACTTGTCAATGACTTAGTATATAGTTCCTTAACTCGAGAGTTAATCTCTGTAAGTGATGATAAGACTGTCAGGTTATGGGACATTGAAGAGGATATATTGTCCCGTACCATTCGGTTAAAAGCAGATCCTTCTGGGCCGATAGGTATGTTGTATGCCGCAGCAATTTCCCCTGATGGCAGATATCTTGCAGTTGCAGGCTACAGCCAATTTAATGATATCAAAATCATTGATTTGCAACGAAATGAAATAGTGGTAGTGCTGCCTAAGCATAAGAATATAATTACCGCTTTAGCGTTTTCCCCTGATGGAAAATACTTAGCGAGTGCAAGTGCTGATGAGTCAATAGTGATATGGAAGAGTAGTACAAATTATCCTTATGAATTTGCGTACTCACTCTATCAACACCAAGCTAAAGTGAATGATTTGGCATTTTCACCCGATGGAAAATCTTTATTATCCGTGTCAGATGATGAAACCTGTAGAATGTGGAATGTAGCCAATTTCGAATCAGAGCCACAAATTTTTAAAGGTCATCTTGGGCCGATCAAAAGAGTGGCTGCCGGAAAGATGGGGTTTCTTACCGGAGGTGAAAAAGGAATAGTGAATTTATGGAGTTGGAATGGCGCTTTAACGAAACAGATTATACAATTTGGCAGTCCTGTTGTAGATATTTCAACTTCTTCACATGGGGATTATGCATTTGTAAGTGGGGATAAACAAATATTGATAAACCTAAAAAGTACAGGTTACAAGCCTTTATTCTCTGACAATCAAAACGTTTCTGCATCGTATTTCACTAAAGATCTTAAACTTATTCTCGCTCAAGGAGCTCAAGGAAATCTTTTAAAAATAGACTTGAAGACATTATCTCCAGAGGCAGTGCTTCGAGGGCAGGGGCTATCAATAAACAAGCTTTTCATTAAGGATCAGCAACTTGGTGCCACAATAGACTTAGGTGTGGATCCTTCGTTAATTTTTGATTTCCAACAATCAAAAACGATAAGAGATAAATCAAAAATGAAAGGGTTTACATCCGCTGTAAAAACAGATGGGACTTTCAGTTTTCAATTATTAGGAGAACAACAACTTAATTTCGGAGCTTCTTTTGGTATTACCAATTCTGATCGTGATGGAAGAATATTAAGTTATACACTTTTATCCGATGGGAAGGTCATCGTTGGAAGCGACAGAACATTAAAAGTGTATAATGGGAATGGGGAGTTACTGCAAGTGCTAGAAGGTCATAATGGTCAAGTGCTAGACATAGTGAGTAATGACGAATATGTCTTTACTAATGGCTCTGATCAGACAATAAAAGTGTGGTCAAAATCTGATTGGACTTTAAAATACACCCTGTTCATAACAAGAGATTATGATTGGATTTTATGGAGTAATGATGGAGCCTATACTGCCAGCGCTGGTGGGGAACAGTATTTGAACTGGCAAGTCAACAAAAATGAAAATGGATTGGCGGAGCATTTTGATGTTTCAACATACAATAAACAGTTTTTAACGGAATCCATAAAAGATTTAAACAATAAAAGGGATAATACAATTACGGAAACAATCGTACTACCTGATAAACCAGAGGTAAGATGGACCAGTCATGAAGTGTTTCAAACAGAAACTGAGGAAGATAGAGTAAGAGTTAAAGCCTCAATATATAGTGATCAACCAATCGAAAAAGTAAGAATTTTAGTAAGTGGAACACCTTTGGCGGGTAAGAGATCGGTAAGTGATATTCGGTCAATTGATGAGGTGATTGAATTAAATAGCTATAAAACGACAGTTCAACTTTTCGTAAGTACCGCTGACGCTAAAATTGTCTCTGAAAAACGGGTGTTTATTAACTCCAACTTCATAAATAGTACAACGTCAAGTACAGTAATTATAGATCCAGAAAATAAGCCGAATCTGTATTTCGTAGGAATTGGTGTTAGTAAGTTTCAGAATAGTGAATTTGACTTGACATATGCTGACGATGATGCCGTGTCGATTCACGAGATATTTACATCAGGTTCAAGTCCTGTTTATAACAAAGTTTCAAGTAAACTCTTACTGAATGAAGAGGCGACTAAAGATAATATCATGGCGCATTTCAGGTCTTTGGCTGAAGTTGTAACGCCGAAAGATCAAGTCATTTTATTTATAGCGAGTCATGGAATAAATGACGAAGGGTTTTATTACGTGCTTACTCATGAGGCAGATAAAAATGATCTGACGGGTACCTGTTTGAATTGGAGTGAATTGGCTGAAGCGCTGAGCTTGCTGCCTTGTAGGGTACTTATGTTCTTGGATACGTGTCACAGCGGTGCACTAGGTAATAACCTAACTTCCAATGATAATTACTTGAAGAACACGGAAGCTCTGAGAGAATTAGGTTCGGTAGAAGTAGGTGTAGTGATTATGTCAGGGTCTACTGGCGATGAAAGTAGCCTAGAAAGTGCTGAATGGGAGCATGGTGTATTTACTTTGAGCCTTATAAAAGGACTAAAGGATAAGGAGGCAGATATAAGAGGAGATGGACTTATTTTTTTAAGAGAGTTAGACTTTTTCGTCTCAAACAATGTCTATGATCTCACGAAGGGTAAACAAAACCCGACAACACAAAAACCTAGTACGATAAGTAAACTTTTAATATATTAACATAAAAAAGCATAAGCAATGAAGCAATACCTAAAATTTACCGCTGGATTTTTAATGCTGTTACTGTTTGTCACTACAGTACAAGGGCAAAAGATCAAAAATAAGGATTTTAAAACAAAACTAAAGCTTGCCAAAAAGGAAGGTAAAGAGCTGGAGAAAGATGATTGGTATGTATCCCCGGGTGATTTACCTTTAGAGAAGCAGCTTGAAAAAGCCTATCAAAAGGCACTGCAAGAGGACGAAAATGGATATCCTGAATACATCATTGCATCTGGAAATGCAGTGGCACAAACACAATCTGCTGCTAAAATGCAAGCACAGGAAATCGCTAAATTAGAAATCGCTAATCAACTCAGCTCTCAAATCGCTGCGACCATTGATAACCAGATAGCCAACAATCAACTGAACCAAGAAGATGCAGCTACATTACAAAAGATGGTTGCAGCGGCAAAGAATGTTATTTCACAAAAAATTGGGAGAACGGTAAAACTTGTGGAGATGTACAGAAAACTTAAGAACAAGAATGTGGAATGTCAAGTCCGTGTTGGTTATAGTATGGAATTGGCCCGACAAGCTGCAATATCTTCTATGAAGGAGCAACTACAAGCAGATGCAAGCATAGCGGCAGATAAACTTGATAAAATATTAGACTTTTAGGATATAGAAATTTTTAATATTCAATTTAGGCTTTAAAACGCTATCAATAATTTGATAGTGTTTTTTGTTTTTATGAGGTTTGACCGATATGCCTTTGGGGGAACACCGGCATTGTAAAAAAAGTATTAGGAAGGTTAGGGTTTACTGAGAAATGAAGAGGAACTGGTTAAGGTCCTTTTTTTTATAATTATTAAAATTCTCTTTGGTCTGTATGTAAAGAATTGAAAGTATTTAAATAGTTTTGCGTTCCAATTCATCCAGATGCCTGAGTGGCGGAACTGGTAGACGCGCACGACTCAAACTCGTGTTCCTTCGGAGTGCCGGTTCGATTCCGGCCTCAGGTACAAGGCCCTTCTCATTTTGAGAAGGGCTTTTTTTATACCCTATATTTTCTTTCTCCATAAAACTATTATAGCACGCTACCATGTATTGAGGATTGTAAAAGTGGACGTAGAAGCACTTGTATAGCGTCTAATTTGGAGACGACACTTTTTACCAACGCTAATGCTTTTCAGTTCATCTATTTGTGTAAACATCTCATGGATTCCATGGAATTAAAATATCAAGAAAGGGCTTACTCAGGTTCTTATTCTTGAATTCGGATTGTCAGTTATCATTCTTGGAATCAATGTTCAGTCAAAGAGGAAATACTATTTCTGGTTGAAAAATAGACACTACCGAACATAGGTAGACTGTGAATCAGTTGTTAAAACGTAAGAAATAATTATTTGAAAATTATAACCACAATTATAAATCAGGATAGGGTCTTTTTGTTCTAGTTTCCGCTGTGAAAGACCAAGTCATTCCATTTTTCTAAGTCCAAAAGGAGTTCTTAAACCGGGTTTTATGGTTTGAGTAGTATTGTACAGAATTATATGGAGGTTTAAATTAACTTGATAATTAGTGACTTGAACAAGTCTTAATCAAGATATTATATTAATCAAATAAGCTCTACCAATTGGTCAAGAGAATAGGCTTTTGGTTTTTCGCAAAATAAGACCTTTGTTTTCGCCCACGTTTCTTTGAAGAGTTTCGAACCTCTGTAAGTATTAAGTGCAGTCTCATTTGTCCATTTACTTAGTGTGAAATAGACCGATGGGTTCGAATGGTCTTTGTGTAAAGAGAGATATTCACAGCCTTCAAAACCTCTAATAAGTGCTTTTGAGGAATCAAATATTTCTTCAAAATCTTCAGTTTTATCTTTTTGAAATTCCAATCTGACTATTCGTGTAAGCATAATTAAATCCCAAAGGTTATTAAGACTGGACTGTCATGTTTTAGCCCGATCAGTTTAGAGGCGTTACCATTATTTATGCCGATTTGTAAATTATCGTTTGAATTGAAAAATATAAAGCAATCTCCAGAATCCACATTAAAATAGGATTTTTTCACTGATTTTGAGCTTTCTTTTCCAAACCAAACAGTGTAGTCGTTATGGCTATGTAAACTAAGAATAGTCTCAAAGGCTTCTTTATTAATATTGGTAATAAGATTACCATAATTGTCTACTCTAATGACATTTCCAGCAATCTCTCTTTTTGTAACCTTAAGTTGCCTTGGAATCATTTTTTGGATGCTATCTAAATTTTCGCCAAAATTAAAGATGTTCTCTTCCTCGGATAATCCGACTGCAACAGGCGCAAACATATCTCGGGACACGAATGTCGAGTTGTTTTCGTGCAGTTCAACAATCTCCGATGGTTGTTTTGTCGAGATCAAGCTAAATAGCCCTGAATCATAACCTACGAAATAATGGTTTTCTAGTTTAATGGCAATTCGCTTATTGACTTTTTTGGCTATTCTATCAATGGCACATAGATGTACTGTTCCCTCCGGAAAATCCCTGAATACCTGATCTATGACGTAAGCAGCATGACCCAAATCACCTGCATCAATGTCGTGGGAAATATCAATAATGGTTGCAGAATGCTTTTTACTTACAATTGCTGCCTTAACAGCCGCAACATAGTGATCCCGGGTACCAAAATCTGAGAGAAAAGTGATCACAGCCATACAAGCAATGGAATTATTATTTTACTTTGAGCAAACATAGATATTCTTTAAACAACAAAAATTTATCTCTACTCAAAACTCATAACATTTGCTAGAAAAGGTAATTACACTCGACAACATATCCTTGGTTGACTTCCTAGGAGTACAAAATCAAAATATAAAGGAAATAGCTTCTGCCTTCCCAGAAAGCAAAGTTGTTTCAAGAGGAAATGAAGTTATGATTCAAGGCACAGCGCCTGAAATCCTAAAAATTAATGATATTCTTAATACACTTTTAGAACATTACCAGAAATATGGTATTGTCACACAAGAGAATGTGATTTCCCTTATCAATGAGGAGCAGAACTCAAAGAGAAGCGCAAAAGGACTGGATGATGTATTGGTTTTTGGCACTAAGGGGATAAAAATTGCGCCTAAAACTAAGAATCAGGCGGAACTGGTTCAAAGTGTTTATCAAAATGATTTGGTTTTCGCTATGGGGCCAGCCGGAACAGGGAAAACGTATATTTCTGTAGCACTGGCAGTGAAAGCATTAAAAAACAAGGTTGTAAAAAAAATAATTATTACTAGACCTGCCGTGGAAGCAGGAGAAAATTTAGGATTTCTTCCAGGAGATTTGAAAGAAAAAATAGATCCTTATCTAAGGCCAATTTACGATGCATTGGGCGATATGATTCCTTCTGAAAAGTTGAAATACTACATGGAGAATTCTATTATTGAAATTGCGCCATTGGCTTTCATGAGGGGGAGAACACTAGACAATGCATATATTCTGTTGGATGAAGCACAGAATACCACGCCTATGCAGATAAAAATGTTTTTAACGCGAATGGGACCAGACTCTAAGGTGATTATCACAGGAGATCAATCCCAAATAGACTTGCCACGAAACCAGCATTCGGGGTTCATACAGGCAATTCAAGTCCTCAAGGGTTTGGAGGGGATTGGGTTTGTTACACTTGATGAAACGGATGTTGTGCGTCATAAATTAGTCAAGAGTATTATCAAAGCTTACGCTAAATATGAAGAGTCAAAGTAAATACCAAGTCAAAATCGCCAATAGCGAAGAATTAAAGACAAAGTCATTTCAAATTCGTCATGAAGTGTTTGTCAAGGAGCAGTTGGTTTCTCATGAAGACGAGTTTGATGAGTTTGAAAATATTTCGAGGCATTTCGTTGCATTAGATAGCGAGGAGAGCCCTGTGGGTGCAGCAAGGTGGAGGAGAACCGATAAGGGAATTAAGCTTGAGCGGTTTGCAGTGGCTAAAGAGGCACGAGGAAAAGGCATTGGTTCTATGCTCGTTCAAGCTGTCCTTGATGATATTTTTGAGTTGCAAGGCGATGGACAATACCTTTATCTGCATGCCCAACTTTCGGCAATACCTTTGTATCAAAAATTCAGTTTTAAAATCGTGGGGCCTCAATTTGAAGAGTGCGATATTCAGCATTTTAAGATGGAGCTACCGAGATAGCCTCAAGTATAAAAGGAGTCAAGTGAATGTTACTTTCAGTAGTTTAAAAAAAACATAAGTTCAAGTGTTTTAGATAACGAACATGTAAATGAGCCCATAATATTAATATCGTTTTCTAAGAGATTCAATAATCGCTGTTCTTGGGCTTATATGCTACAAGTGTCATGCTTAGTTTTTGGATTATTAAAGGCTATTTCTCATATGCTCTCTTGTACTTACTCTTCCGATTATGCCAAAGCGAAATAGCTTATAATGATATCTTGTTAGATGAATGACTGTTGGAGCTGCCATTTTCTTCTTTGGCGAGCTTAGCACAAGGCTTAATGATGATCAACTAAACTAGACTCATCATTCATGCTTCTGAGCTATAGCTACTGTGCAATTGAAGTAGTAAAAGACCATAATAACCCTATCAAATACTTAAAATATTCTGCAATAGTTTGAAAATTCATTAACCCAGGTCAAAAGCAGGGTTTTGGGATGATACTCTTCTATGAATAGAATGATAGTATTGTTCTAGAAACCATTCTGGTAGTATATCGAAATAACAATTGGTCGGCATTATTCAATAAAGTTATTATTGTACAACAGTAATGCAATTATTAGAAAAATAACTTAACGTTATGTGAAAATAAATAAATTGTTTTGGTTAGGATCTGAATTTCAAAAGAATAAGTGGGGAGGAGGATCTCACATGTTCTTTGATTCTAATCAGAAAGGAGAATGATGAAATAATAAGAAAGCAGTTGTTTAAGAAGTTTAACAGCGTTAGATATCTTCTTCTTAGCTGGGGACTTTGGGTTTTTCTCCATTGCTAGCTGGATTCTAAAAATAGGGCTTTCAATACTTTGTGTCTCAACAATAACAAGCATGTTGATTATTTTACTACTGCCTTTTGCAATGACAATAGGATATACACTGAGTTTATTAATTAGCGTCTGTCTATAAAGTCCACACTCTGCGTCATGTTCATCGAAAAAATACTCATTGCCACAACGCAACTCCGCTTATATCTCTCTCACATGCCTTGATTGTGAAAATTCTAGATCAGGCTCTCACCTTATGGACAAGCGCTAATTATTAGCAATTATATTGAGAATTTGAGGGATGCCAAATTTGATATAAATCCCGCCTTGTAGGTTTTAATCTCCAATGCTTGCATTGAATAAAAAGTAATCATCCGCCTTCTTACCTTGAAAACTTACTCCAAGATTCTTTATTGAAATAAAAATTATGCTTGTTCAAGTCATGACGAAACTAAAAAAACATGTTTTGATGCGAACATATCAAAATTTGAATTTCAAAAATCAGCTTTGTAATTCGCAGAAAGTAATATCCAGCATTTCAAAATGAAATTATATTTTGAATCTTTTTTTTGAGGTATTCTCATATACTGTAATTAATTAGCAGTTCCGTTGCTTAAAAAGAGAAAATTGTTTACTTTTTACTAAGCAACGGAGTTACTTATGAATATTTGGGCTCGATATCCATTTTTGAGATATTCCATTTTTCTCATTGCAGGAATAATTACTTATAAAAATTATCCAGAATTCTTGGGTGACTCATCTTGGTGGATTTTCTTGTTTCCAATCATATGCACACCATTTTTATTTTTTCGCAGTATCAAAATTCGATATATTGTTCGTGGCTGCATTTTGCTATATGTCATTTTCATCACAGGTATTGCTGTAGCGAATTGGCACAGTGAAGAGGATATCAACACGCATTATCATAATAAGTCGGGCATTAAATCTTATCAAATACGCATAGATTCCGATCATACAGAAAGGACCGATTATTTAAGGTATGAGGCCCAGGTATTAAAATTATTCACTGACTCGGCCATTGTCGCGACTGGCAAGATTCTATTGTATATCAGAAAAGACTCAGCAATTATGGAGCTTGAATATGGAGATATTCTCAATGTGCATGGGGGGATTTATCAAGTACCTTCTCCTCAGAATCCATACGAATTTGATTATCGGGCATATTTAGGTGATCAAAATATATTTGGTCACAGCTTTATAAGCGCTAATGATATTACAAAGGTGGACAATAGGCCATCAAATTTCATTTTTGCGTTTAGCTACAAAATCAGAAACTGGTCGCGCAGGGTTATCATTGAAAATATAAGCTGGAAGCGGGAGCAAGCAGTAATACTCGCATTGATTATAGGGATTAAGGATAATCTAGATAATGAACTGAAAGCGTCCTATTCTTCTGCGGGAGCTATGCATGTGTTGGCCGTCTCGGGATTGCATGTTGGGATTGTTTATCAAATGATCATCATCTTGTTTTCATTCCTTAAGAGAGTCAAATATGGAACGATAGCGTTCATCTTGATTTCCCTTTTGGCCATATGGCTGTATGCACTTGTTACAGGATTTACACCTTCCGTTCTTCGCGCGTCAATCATGTTCTCCATTATATTATTGAGCGAACATACTGGTCGAAAATCTAACATTTATAACTCATTAGGAATTGCCGCATTTATTCTGCTATTAATCGATCCAAATAATATTTATTCTGTTGGCTTCAGGCTGTCATTTATTGCGGTTTTTGGCATTGTATTTTTTCACCCGATACTCTACCGTCAATTATATTTTAGTTCAAAGTTGCCTGCCTATCTGTGGTCAATTACGTGTGTGTCTTTGGCTGCTCAGGCGGCCACTTTTCCCCTTACAATTTTTTATTTCCATCAGTTTCCGACGTACTTTTTGATTTCAAATCTCCTTGTCATTCCCGCTGCTATGGTCATGCTTGTTCTTGGACTATGCATGCTTATTTCGTCAGCTATTTTGCCTTTTGTGGCGTATTACATTGGGCTCGTATTGACATGGATTGTTTGGGGGCTAAATGAATCTATTTATTTACTTCAAAGTTTGCCTAAGCCGATCATTGATTGGTTGTATTTCGATTCCTTAGATACTGTGCTTGTCTATGGTGTATTGCTTTTTATTGCTTTGGGTTTATCTCAAGGTAATTTTCAGAAGCTGACGCTGGGGCTTCTATTGTTGCTTATTTTGAATTTGAAATGGGCGATTGATAATTGGCGTATTGTTGACCAGGAGAGATTGGTTTTTTATGAAATAAAGAGTCGGGTGGCTTTAGATGTCATTCAGGGAATAAAATCGAAGTTATATATCGATCAATGGTCACAAAAAGGTGCTGAAAGAATTGGTTTTCAAATAAACCCCAACAGGTTGGCGAGTCGGTTGTCACCAGTGGAAGAAAACTGGAACATGATCGACAGTGCCAAGCAATTTAAAAGTACTGATTTGGGAAAGCTCTTCATTTGGAACGATGAGACAATACTTTTTTACGATCCGAAAGAAAATATTGTGATAAAGGACACATTGGAAGTAGACGTGGTTTATTTAAATAAGATCGTGCTTTTAGATAAAAGAATATCTCCATCGATAATTTTATTAGGATCAGATTTAAAAAGCTGGTATCAACAGAAGTTGGTGAAGCAATATCCTAATATTCAGGTTCATAGTTTATCTGAGGATGGATACTATGAAAGTCAACGCTGAATGATGAGTTTTTTCCAACGATTATTGATTTCTAAAAAATACAGGCCTTTAGGTAATGACGATAAATCAAAAGTTGTTTCACTATTATTATTAGGGTAGATGGTTATTTGTTGACCACTATTATTAATTACTGTCAACTCAGAAACCTTATCTTTTATACTTAAAAAGTGATTAACTGGATTTGGATAAAACTCAATTAGATTTTTTTCAGACGCGTCTAATGTTGATAGACTTACGAGTGGTTGAGATGGGAATTGAGCGAGGTAATTATCAGGTTCAAATACGTTAGGATCTTGGTCTTTCACAAGTAAGTAGGTTTGATTTGCCTCTAGCTGACCTATTTTCTGAATGTCTCCATTTGGCCAAGTAACCTTGATATTTTCCGCCACATTCGCCACACCTAATCCAAAATGAAAAACATTACTACTTTGACTTGCATGGCCACTACCCGCGGTTAGTTGATCCATTTGATTGCTATTAAGCGATGTGAGTTGTACTTGAGCACCAACAGCATGCCAGTTTTCCTGAGGATCAAGCAGCTTTATTTTAATCCAATTGCCTGCTTCTGACTGATTAGCGAGTATTTGATAGACATAATTTGTGTTGGATATAAAAATGTCTTGCTTTCCATCTTGATTAAAATCGCTGATTGCAGATCCAAAACCACTGTAGGGACTTGATATAGCATCATTTTCAATCTTATCAAAAGTCAGATTTCTCATGTTTTTGTAGAGCACATTTTTTTTAGGAGAGAACCCGTATTCGTTTGTCACGTAAATTTCGGGATAGCCGTCGTTATCGACATCTACGAAATTACAACCCCACCCCATTCCTAAGTCCGCTACTCCTGCAGCTTTTCCATTTTCAGAAAAAGTCAAATCACCATTTGAAGTCATCAAAAAGTTTTCATAGAGATTCGTTACGTAAATATCCATGAAACCATCCCCATTGATGTCAGCAATGTCTGCACCCATCCCAAAACCAGTAAGGTTGGTCTTCGTACGAAGAGATACATCAATGAATTGAGCTAGGCCATTATTTTCATAAAGCACAAAAGGTTGTCCATCAAAAGTTAAGAATATATCTTGGTCCGTATCATTGTCATAGTCAAAAATGACAATTCCCATGGCCCTTCCTTTGTGATTGACCCCAGAAATTTTCACCGATTCTGTAAACGTCTCGTCTCGGTTGTTCAAGTACAACTCATTGTCTTCACCGAAGTTGTTAAGATAAAGGTCTAGCCAACCATCCCCATTGAGGTCAGCAGCATTGACAGATTTTGTTTCTTTTTTTATGCCACCGACTCCCGCAGACTCAGTGACATCAGTAAAAGTCTCATCTCTATTGTTGCGCAGCAGTACATGTCCTTCCTGCACATTATTGGCAATCAGGAGGTCTTGCCAGCCGTCATTGTTATAGTCAAACCAAATAGCGGCGCTTGAGTGCTTAGACTGATTGTTTAAAATGCTCGATACATCAGAAAAAGTGCCATCTCTATTATTTTCATATAGACTGTTGAAAGCATCTCCTGAGCGGCGTGTTATAAATAAGTCATCATATCCATCATTGTTGAAATCGCCAAGATAGCAGCCATAGTTTAATTGCTGCTCAGAAATGCCTGCCTGCTGTTGGGTCTCTTGGAACTTTATTTGTCCGAAACATTGGTGACTATGATATATTAATAGTCCAATAGTGAATTTTGCTACAGTCCGAAACATTGTCAAAAGTAAGGATTGGACCTTCTAATAAAATGGAATTGCATTTAAAACTTTATTTTCAACCTAATTCTCAGGATAGAATAGTGTTAATGGATGAGTTTAAGATTTCCTTTTTATTCCGATTATGGAAATAGTGTAATCATTATTGGTAGTTCGATTATCTAGCCCAAGTTAAGAACTTGCGGTAGCAAAAGTTAATAATTCTTTTGCGCTTCCTTGTCATTGGCAAATTGAGAGATTATTTGGGCGGCCAATTTTGCATTGCTTTCAATCTCAGGAAAATTAATGACATCTTGCTCTGAAATTTTAATTTCAGTTTCTTGAATGGTGGTATCTTGACAAGCATAAAAAAGAAGACTAGTCAGCATACATAAGTAGAATAAGGGACGATTATAACGCACATCAAATAATAGTATGTTAATAATCATAGTGAACGTAAGGTTTATTCGTAAAAAAACAAGACAGTTGTGAGGAAAATGAAATTTATTGTTGAGGAGATAAAAAATAAGAGACTTATAATAACGCTCAATAGACCTGAAAAGCGGAATGCTTTACATCCAGATTTGGTTAGTGAGATGAAAACGGTACTCCATGAATCGGTCAGTAATGACGATGTTAAAGTAGTAATCATTCAAGCCGAGGGGAAGGCCTTTTGTGCTGGTGCTGATCTCGCATATTTGAAGGAATTGCAAAGCAATACCTATGAGGAGAATTTGGAAGACTCTAATCACCTACGCGCGCTTTTTGAATTGATTTATACTTTCCCCAAACCTGTAATAGCAAAAGTACAGGGACACGCGATTGCTGGTGGCTGTGGATTGGCTACTGTTTGTGATTTTGTATATGCAGCTGAGGAAGCTAAGTTTGGTTATACCGAAGTTAAAATAGGATTTGTTCCAGCCATGGTGCTCGTTTTTTTAATTAGAAAAATAGGAGAGGCCAGAGCCTCAGAATTATTGCTGTCAGGGGAGCTAATTGATACTACTCAAGCCGAGAAAATTGGGTTGATACATAAAGCATGTAGCTCAGATACGCTGGACGAAGAGGTAGAGCAGCTTGCCAATAGTCTGATTAAAAATAATTCTGGAGAATCAATGAAATTGACTAAGCACCTGATAAAGTCAGTGCAGAATCTTTCTATGGATGACGCCATGAAACGAGCGTCAGAAACAAATGCGGATGCACGTGCAACAGAGGATTGCAAAAAAGGTATTGATGCCTTTTTAAATAAAAAACCTATTAGCTGGTAATCTTGTCAAGAATACATGAAATATTAAAGCAGTTCTGGGGCTATGATAGGTTTCGCCCTTTGCAGGAGGAAATAATAGTCTCTGTTCTTCAAGATCAAAAGACAGTCGCTTTACTGCCTACGGGAGGGGGTAAATCAGTATGCTTTCAAGTGCCTGCGATGTGTCTGGACGGAATATGCATTGTAGTATCTCCATTGATAGCCTTGATGAAAGATCAAGTACAACAACTTAGAAATAAAGGAATCAGGGCTGAAGCTATTTATGCGGGCATGTCTAAGCGAGAAATTGACATCACTTTGGATAATTGTATTTATGGTGACATCAAGTTTCTTTACATTTCGCCCGAGCGATTAAAGACTGATTTATTTCTAGCAAGAACGGCAAAGATGACGGTATCTATGCTCGCCATTGATGAGGCACATTGCATTTCTCAGTGGGGCTATGATTTCAGGCCTCCCTATCTTGAGATTAAGGAGTTTATAGATTTTTTAAGTATTAAAAAAGTCATAGCCTTGACGGCATCAGCGACAAATGCGGTGACCAAGGATATCACCGAAAAGCTGGGCTTTATTGATCCGAAAATATTTAGAAAAAGTTTCGCCCGTTTAAACCTGTCTTACTCGGTATTTCAACTAGAACAAAAGGAATCTAAACTATTAGATATTCTGAATAAGGTTCCTGGAAGCAGTGTTGTATATGTGAGAAGCCGTAAGAGAACTCGTGAAATTTCAAATTTTCTTAAAGCCAATAAAATTTCCTCAAATTTTTATCACGCGGGTCTTACCAATGATGAAAGAAGTCTTCGTCAGGAAGCGTGGATAGGTAATAAGATACGAGTGATTGTAGCAACCAATGCTTTTGGAATGGGCATTGATAAACCAGACGTGCGCACCGTGATGCACCTAGATTTGCCCAACTCGCTTGAAGCATATTATCAGGAAGCTGGGCGCGCAGGGCGAGATGAGCAGAAGGCCTATGCGGTCGCGCTATTCGGCCCAGCAGATGTGACAGACCTGCGAAAATGGGTGGAAAAGTCAATAGTCGACGTAGCTTTTATAAAGCGTACTTATCAGGCGTTGGCTAATTTTTATAAGTTGGCGGTAGGTAGTCATCAACTTTCGAGTCACCCATTTCACTATGAGGCCTTTGTGAAAAATTTCAACCTACCAATGGTTGAGACATTCTATGCTTTGAAAAAGCTAGAGGAGGAGGGCTTCATTCAACAAAATGAGGCCTCACGTGCCAAGTCAAAATTGATGATCATAGAGGATCAGTCAGCATTGTACAATTTCCAGGTATCTCATAAGAGTTTGGATTTTACTATTAAAACCATGCTGCGCCTTTATGGAGGTGAGCTATTTAGCAACTATTTGACTATTGAGGAATCAGCAATCGCACAAGTCACCAAAAGATCAGTCACAGAAATTAAGCAGCACTTGAAATATATGCATGATGCTGATTTGGTGGATTACCAACCGGTAACAGATAAACCTTTATTGACTTTTCTCACTCCGCGTTATGATGCCAGCAGTCTGCCAATTGATATTGCTCGATTAAACTGGCGAAAGAAAGTGGCATTAGAAAAACTTACAGCCGTGGAAGCGTATGTGCTGAACAAAAATCAATGTAGAACAGAGATGATTCAGGCTTACTTTGATGAAGAAAACACAAATTCTTGTGGTATCTGCGATGTTTGTCTAAACAGGAATAAATCATCTGGCGAACTACCCTTGGAAAAATTACAACAAGAGCTGGCCAAGTCGCCTCAAAATTTAGAACAGTTGATTCAACGTCTTAAAGGATATCGTTCTGACTTAGTAATAGAAGGGATAAGAGTGTTGCTCGATGAAGGTAAAATTGTCTCCCAGCAAGGTCTTCTTATGGTCAAAAAATAAAAATGCCTCTAATCCATTTGATTAGAGGCATTCAATGTTTTAACGATTGAGGTTTTTCGTTTTATTATTCTTCAAGCGCCGCAACACCGGGCAAAGTTTTACCTTCCATGTATTCAAGTAGTGCACCACCACCTGTAGACACGTAAGAAACCTTATCGCCATATCCCAGATTGTTTACAGCTGATGCAGAATCTCCACCCCCTATTAAGGAAAATCCTCCTGCTTCAGTGGCTTTTACAACTGAAGCCGCAATAGCTTCAGTACCAATAGCGAAAGCTGGAAATTCGAATACGCCCATCGGGCCATTCCATAAAATAGTTTTTGATTTTTCGATTGTCTCACTGAATAATTTCACTGTTTCAGGGCCAATATCTAAACCTTGCCAGTCATCCGGTATTTCGCCAGCAGGGACTATCTTAGTATTAGCGTCCTTGTCGAAATTATCGGCAATGACGGTATCTAGAGGCAGAATCAAGTTCACTCCCGCAGCTTTTGCTTTTTCTCTAAGTTCCTTAGTTAAAGGCATTTTATCTTCTTCTAGAAGAGATTTACCAATATTTCCACCTTCTGCTTTTGAAAAAGTATAAGACATTCCACCGCCAACAATAATATTATCTGCGACACCTAGTAATCTTTCAATGATAAGAATCTTATCTGAAACTTTAGCTCCACCCATGATAGCTGTAAAAGGTCTTGCAGCTTCTTCAAGCACTTTTTTGGCATTTGCCAATTCTTGTGACATCACATAACCACAGCACTTATCTTCAAAAAAATTCGCAGCAATGGTTGTTGAAGCGTGTGCTCGATGAGCGGTTCCAAAGGCATCATTGACATAGATGTCTCCTAATGAAGCCAATTTCTTAGCGAACTCTTCATCACCAGCGGTCTCCTCTTTGTAAAATCTTACATTTTCTAAGAGTAGTACATCTCCATTTCCGAGATTGGCTGCTTTTTCAGCTGCGTCAGAACCTATGCAGTCGTCAGCGAACTGCACTGTTACGCCAAGTTTTTCCGAAAGAGCGCTCACAATATGTGAAAGAGAGAATTTATCCTCTGGGCCAGTTTTAGGCCTGCCTAAATGGCTCATTAAGATTACTGCTCCACCTTCTTCTATGATTTTCTTGAGGGTAGGTATGGCAGCTTTAATTCTAGTTTCGTCTGTTATCTCGTGTTGATCATTCAATGGTACATTAAAGTCCACGCGGATCAATGCTTTTCTATTTCTGAAATTGAAGTCGTCAATAGTTTTCATATGCGGTATTATTTTAAATTTTGCTCGTCGGCTGTAAATACTATAACTAAAAACAGCCTTGGCAGTATGTTTTTTCAATTTTAGCCGCGCTAAGGTAACCAAAAGATGGGGCTTTGACTATGATACTGAGGCTCTTTTCAATCTGTCATTTATTGCAAGCCCAAGTCCTTCTTCTGGAACTAATTCCGTCAGAATTAGATCGATATCTAAATCATCCATTTTGCGTAAGGCACTGAATAAATTTGATGCTGCTTCATTTAGATTACCCGTTTTTGATAGAATAATATTTTTATTCATATCCTCCATTTCGTACGCTTTCATGAAGCTAATAATGCCAAATTTATGTCCTTTATTTAAGGCTATCATTTCTGGTATTTTACCAATTTTCAGTCTTTTTGCGGGAGCATAATGTGATTTAAGCATCCCAGGGGCTTTTGGATTAGAACTCTGATTGATATCCAGTTTTACAGTTCCAACAATATCCTGAATATTTTCTAAACTCATTCCTCCAAGTCTATGTACATGCACCTCCTCATTTTCATAGCCTATTATTGTCGATTCCAATCCGATGTTACAATTTCCTCCATCGAGGATATAATTAATTTTTTCACCTAATTGATTATCCACATGTTTTGCTGTGGTAGGAGAGACGTATCCAAATGGGTTAGCACTGGGCGCAGCTAATGGAAATGTTAATTTGCTTAACAGCGCCAATGTCAATGGATGATCGGGAATTCGAACAGCCACTCGGTCTAAACCAGAGGTCAATAAAAATGGAACATGTTCTTTTTTTGGCAAGAGTAAGGTCAAGGGGCCAGGCCATATTAGCTCAGCGAGTCTTCTTAATGGAGTTGGGAAATTCTTCACTATGGTGTCCAGCTTATCAAAGCTGTCAACATGTGCAATTAATGGATCGAATGTCGGTCGCTTTTTAACACGGAATATTTTTGAGATAGCCGCTTCGCTTAATGCATTGCCGGCTAAACCATAGACGGTTTCTGTCGGTAAACCAATCACTTCATCTTCCAATATTAGTTGCCTAGCGAATTCAATATCAGTTCCGATTTTTGCCATTAATTTTTTTTGTAAAATTCTTAAAAATTATTCACAACTTGTACGCCGTATCAACTTTACGCAAAAGCTCATTTGATGAAAAATAGTACTAAAAGTGTTTTGAGAGTAATTTCCGTTTTATTGGCCTTAGCCTTAGTCCTTATGGAGCTTGGAATTATTCCAAATTTAATAAACTACAAATTTTGGTTTTTGGTTATGGCTTATGCTTTGGCTTTAATCACATTTAAAGCTTAGACGCTAGGGAAGAAAAAGTATTCTTTGGGTTTCTTCTGCGTTTGAGGTGATTATTTTACAAAAATATAAACCATGATCTACCGCTAAGCCTGCAGCATTCGTTCCATCCCAGAAGGCGACATTTGTTCCAGAAAATTGATATCCCCAAAGTAAATCGCGAATGAACTTTCCAGAGCGATCATAAATTTCAATTTTTACAAAATCATCCTCTGTCAGTGTAAACTCAATGTTTGTTTTCTCACTGAAAGGATTTGGGAAGGCTTTTGCTTCGACTTTCAAGGCAATTTCACTCGTGATTTGCTTGAAATCCTCTAGGTATGTAGCAAAAGTGCCATTGCCGTGCGTTGCTACCAATAATCGACCATCCATAGGTCTATAATTCAGCATCGTCACGACAGAGCTGCCAATTAAATCCTCAGACTCTTTTGTCCAGATACTTTCTTGAGTTAGCGGGGATGTTGCGGAATACAGCCCGGTGCTTGTTCCTACGAAATACTTGGTATTCATACCATTGGTTCCAGAAACGGGAATTATTTCAAGCCATCGAACACTAGGTCCGCTACCGCTACCATCTTCATACTGTTCTAGGTTATTGCTGATATCCAAGAAGGATTCCCCACCATCGGTACTATAGAAAATGGATGGGATTTCGTAATTCGAAAATATAACGGTGATTTCTTCTGCATTTATAGGGTTCACCGCAATGCAAGAAATGTGACCGCCCTCAGGGAAGCCCTCAGATTGTAGTACTTCTGTAGAATAGGATGCTGGACTAGAAGGGTTTTTAACCTTAACAATTCCAGGAAGTGGGGCGGAAAATCCAGCATAAAGAATATCAGCGTCAATAGGCTTACTAATTGCCGTGTAGATTCCTTGAGAGATACGGGTATTGTCTATTATTTCCCAGTTGATGGGGGTTTTGTTTTGGGAACCCCATGGAATTTGCATTAGGTTTAAATTACGCCAGATTTCGTTTCCCCCCAGTAAATACATTTTATTTTGATTGTTAGGATCTAGTGTCCATGGGTTTATAAACAAGTAGCCTTGGCCTTCATCTTCACCACCCCCAACTGGATCTACTCTCGTAAATGTGCGTAGACTTGAGCCTTCAGTGAGGTTAAACCGATAAACTTGACCTTCTTGAAAAGAACCATAAACTAAATCGTCAAAATCAGTTAATGCGCCATAACCTCCGTCTCCACCAACGACTCTGTTCCATGATGGATCTTGACTTGAAGATGTACGAAGGTAAGTGCCATTGTCTTGCAGGCCACCTATTGAGTTACTAGATGTTGAGTTCTGCTTTTGGTGAATGCTGTAAAATTGGGAGGTCAAATACCCATTATTTAGATTACCCCACCTAACACTGTCTTGAAGATTATTTGTTGTCTTAAATATACCGCCATCGTTTCCCGTGAGCATCTTTTGTGGGTTGGAAGGGTAAAATAGGACTTTGTGTTGATCAGGATGATGCCCCGGATAACGCGCACTAGTAGATTGATATCCTCCGATCCAATCATAATTATTGGGTGATGAAAACCCATTGTTGGATCGATAGAGATTGGTCGCTCCCAAGAAAATCGTCATTGGATCATCCGGATGAACTTCAATTAACATGTTGTAACCAGATTGGGTGTCTAAACCTTCGATGGAAGAGGTTAATGGTGGGAGATTGGGGGAAAGGTTTGTCCATGTTCCTGACGGCACACCGTCTTCAATGGAAGCTAAGCTATACCTGAACAATGTGTTTTGCTCATCTCCTTCTGTGAAGAAATATAAAATATCATTGGTTTCATCTAATCCTATGACTGTTCTTTCGTGATAAGTAGGGAAGTTTCTGTTTTGTATAGCAAACCATTTTTCTCCATTTTCCGAGAAATAGATACCAGCTTGAGGGTATAATTCGCCAGTAGAAGTAGCACTGGATAGTGTTGCGATGAGATATCCTTTTTCAGTTTGTCTGATATTTGTGTAAAAAGGTGCGATTGAACCATTGAGGTTTGTTGTATCAGGAAGGTCAAATAATTTTTCACCCAGTGCAACGTCCCAATTTTCGCCTCCGTCATCAGATTTTAAAATAGCTCCATACGCCGCGAGATATACTTGATCGACATCAATATTTGACTTATAGACAAGTATCTCCCATGAATATTGAAATTGATTATTGAATCGGTCAGGCGTTGAGCTATTGGTGTTTCCCAAAGGAAACCACGTATCTCCATTATCTACAGACTTATAAAGCCCATCTCCTCTGAATGGAGCGCCTAGTGATCTAGCTGAATTACCCAATAACTCCCCTGTGCCGAAGTACCAGGTATTTTCTTTTCCTAACCTAGTGTCTTGAGTCAGGCAGCTGATACTATTTCTAAGAGAAGGTGATGACATTCTCTGCCATGATCTCCCCTCATTATTAGATTTCCATATCCCTCCGGAAACACCCCCCGCAATAATTGTGTTTTCGTTTGTAATGTCAAGTGCGAGTCCCCTTGTTCTACCGCCAACATTGAATGGGCCTGTGGAAACCCATTTTTGTTGTGCTAATCGCAGACCATGAGCTTTATTAAAAGCTGCGACCGTGGGGATTTTCTTAGAAAACTGTAATTCTTTAAATGAAATATTCTTTGGTATCTCCTTAGTCTGAGGATTGACAAGCTGTTGATGCCAATACGAAAATCGGCGATCAATTTTTTCTTGGATAGGAAGGCCTGAGCCTGGTTGATTAAATTTGACATTGAAGTCAATTTCTTGTTTGGGATTGATAGTTATCAAAACCAGTAAGGCCAACGGCCATATTTGCCTTCCTTTCAATTTGTTTAGCTATTCTATGATTGTATTGACCTTATTTACTCTGCCTTCAAGTAGAGGGACTGTTTTTACACCTTCACCATTATTATTCATGTCTCCATTTCTAGCATCTATGAAATAAGAAATAGGTTTGAGGTCTTCAAATTTTATTCTCCCTTTACTATCGGTGATGCCTTTTTTTACTGCATTTTCGGATGATCTATAATCGTCCTCGTTTTTAAACAAGCTAACAGTAGCGCCTTCGTTGGCATTACCCAAGCCATCTAAAACAGTGATTTTCAGTTTGGTCGGAATGAATTTTTGTAAAGGACTTACTTCCTTAAAAGATAAAGTACTGACTGTCATTATTATAGCCGTAATTAATAATAGGGTATTAGTTTTTTTCATCTTTATGTTTTTTTGGATTCAAGCAAATATTCAGCCAATTTATTAAACGAAAATGCTTTTTGATAACTTCTGTCAATGTAGTTATTTGCTAATACTTTTAGGTAGCTAGGGGAGTCGTTGATATAGGTTAATTCCAATAAGACATTTCCATATTGTTGATTGTATGGGGCGTCACCTAATATTATCGGCTTCAAATAATATTTCTCTATCAGTTCTACATACTCCTCTCGTTCGATCATTGACTTATCTGCGTTGGCCTTCTTATATTGAAGTCCTAGCATTTGGTCTTTAAACCATTCTAATAAAAACTGCGCCTCGGAAGATTCGATTTGGTCTTTGCATGAAATAGCAAAGCCTGAGGAAGTTGGTGTACTTAAAATATGAACATCAGGCTCACCAATAATTTTGCGCAGTTTTAGTTCTCTGGAATCTCGTATTTCCTGTACTAGATCTATGCGTTGGAAAGATTTTTTCCAATGGCTGTAATCGTTAGAGAATTGTTCCGATCGAATAAGTACTTCTTGGTGATTAAAGTTACCAGTCTTATTGCCAAATATTTTGTCGTAGATTTCTTTAAATGCGCTCATTTATCTAATAACAGTTACTGAGCCGTACTGTTCGATCAAACCCAATTCTGGTTCTAATTCACTTGAAAAAATTATTTTGTAGGCAAATACTCCAGGTCCAATAGGCTTGTTTTCTACATTTCCATCCCATTCGAAGTTAGGATCTTGTGAATAATAAATAACCCTACCCCAACGATTGTATATAAATATTTCAAATCGATCGATGAAGTCATTGGCTATGATTGACCAATTATCATTAAGACCATTTTGATCACCTGGCGAGAACGCATTTGGCGCTTGAATCCTTCTAAAACATTGATCTGAAAGCGTTAATTGAACGGTATCAGTCTGAACGCAATTAGGTAAGTTTACTTCAGTGATCTGTACATAATATAGCCCTGTATCCAGATCATTGACGACTAAGCCTCTTGAAACAGATTCCGAAAGGCTACTGTATACCCTTTCTCCGTCTCTGTTGAAGACTTCAAGGTCGACAAGAGATCCTACAAGATTTTGAATATTTATCGAGATATCTCCCGTATAAAAACAGTCGTCTTGGGCAGTTGCATCCATTGAATAGGCCGCTTCGTTTTCAAGTTGAAAAATTTCTGTATTTACACAGCCGGTGTTATTATTTGTGACTGTCGTAATGTAGCTCCCAGCTTCAAGACCGGTGAATGGATTAGGAGCACCAGGCCCGTCAAAATTGAATGGCCCAAGTGAGACAGGCCCATCAAGTTGATAGGTGAAATTTCCTTGTGATTCAATGGAAACCTCAAACTCACCATTAGCCAATCCACAATCTGGTTGGATTATATTGTTCTGTTCTAAAGTAGGCGAGGGCTGTATCAAAACTTCTACACTATCACTTTCTAAGCACCCAGTAACAGCATTTAAAACTTCTACTTTATACATGAAGGTTCCAGATGATCTGGTGTCGACCACTTGAGACTGTGCTGTACCCACTTTTACATCGTCCAAAAACCAAGTGTAATTGGGCCCTGGCACTTGAGCCGTCAATGTTGGTCCAGCGCCTCGTTGGCAAGCTATTTGATCTTCCCCAAGGTCTATAATCCCAAATCCGTCTCCAACGACGAAGGATAACGTGTCTGAACTACAGCCATCGGAATTTATGATTGCTACAGCTAACGGCAATACAGTAATGTCCTCGAAGAGATCTGCCGTCAAGGTTATCGTTCGTGTCGTGTCGCCTGTGGACCAATAATAACGGAAGTTATCTCTGTCAACATCCCATGCAGACAAAGTGACTTGTCCTTCACAAATCGAAGTGTCACCAACCATTGGCGCTTCTGGAATGTTAAAAACGGATACTGTATCTCTGAGGATCATGGCGGTATCACATCTATTTGTGAGCGTTAGCGTGACGAAGTATTCACCGGGAGCATCGTAAGTGTGATCTACGTTTTGCTCAGTGGAGCCAAGGCCGTCACCAAACTCCCAGGTATATTCTTCTATACTCGTGTCTCTTCCTTGGCCAGTGAAGGTAGTTGGTAATCCAACACAACCTACTGTAGTAGCAATAGAAGGCGTAAGGCCTTGATTGGCTGATTGTAGTGAAAAGTTTGGTAAACCAAGCCGTGATAACCTTCCGTCTCCTTCAGGATCGATATCAATGGATGCTTCATTGAAGCCAGCCTGTGCATCATCACCAGCCGGAGATGCTATTTCCCCGATAGTTGTGGCATTGTCTACTGCCAAGTAGATTAATCCGTCAGAGCCTCTTTGCAATGCGCCATAATTCCCAATGTTTACAGGATATCCAGCATATTTAGTTGCTGATATATCTGTGACTGGATCCTCTGAAAAAAGACTATCAAGATCGTATTGGATCAATTTCGAAAAAGCCCCAGATGTTGTAATATATAATTTTAAACCATCGCCAGAATATTCTAAACCATAGGCTCTAGCTCCCCCGTATTCTTCAATATCAATAAGCCTCGGATTACTGACCGCACCCGAAGCAAAATTGTAATCAAAAATTTCAACGTAGTTGGTATCTCCAGGAATGAGCATAGCTAATGACTGTCCACCAGGACTGAATTTAGTATATCCTGAAGCAGCAGATTCATTTTGAAAGCTATGCGACTCACCTATTCCGGAATGTTGCGCTGGGCCAATACCATTTCTGCTGAGGAAATAGCTCCTAAAGTGTGGATTACCATATTCATGGGTTAATAGGTATGGATTGCCAGTAAAACCTGTTGAAGTAACCCTTTCAGTACTTTGATTTACAAGAGAGAAGTTTTTCAATGTTACTTTGCCATAAGCGGAATCAAATTTCATATCCACAATGGCATATTTTAATCGAAATTCGAAATCTCCGTAAACTTGTTCTGTTATAAATACATAAAACATCGTGTTGTCGTCTTGAAACGGGAGGATTAATGCAGCTTGGGTTGACGAACTATCGCCTCCAATATTGGTTCCGTTGATCATGATTTCATGCTTACGGTTCCATATGGTAGCGCCATTTGTATAGAACACTAACTGCCCATTTATATCTGAAACGGAGGCACATCCCTCAGGTGAAGACATAAGATTATCATCTACAATTACTTGGGGAGTTCCATTTATAAAATCCAAACCAGCATTTTCGCCAAAATACCATTTTGCCCCGAATTGTCTCGATGCACCATATTCGGTCACTATTATTTCGTCATAGGAGGTACACCCTGCTGTTCCCGCAACTTCTACCCAGTAAGTGCCTGCTGTGTCTACCTCTATTGTTGCAGTACTGGCACCTGTATTCCATAAATATTGTGTTCCGTCACCAGCATCAAGGGTCAAGATTTCATCAACGCAGATGGTGGTATCGTTACCCAAATTAAGCGTTGTGTCAGCGACAAATATTTCAACAGGGTTGTTCCTAATGCCTATTCGACCGTTTAATTCAGTAATGAGGGTTACAAAGTACGGGCCTTCATTCTCATAGGTGTGAATTGGAGCTACTGCACTAGAGATGTTACCATCGCCAAAATCCCATAAGTAGTTGTTTGGCTCTGGCGAAACATTGGCAAAAAATTTTGTTGCTTGCGCCTGGCAGCTATCTCGATAGGTGAATTCTACTGTGGAGAAGTTGTTGAAGTTTGGGGAAGCAAATTGAGGAAACTGTTTTGCTTTAAAATCTCCTTCGAAGGCTATGCTGTCATAAAAAGTTCTAAGCCCGACACTGTCCGGGTCTAATATTCGACCAATAGAATATTCACCTCCGTCTGCTAATTGATATAAATGATAGATCCGATCATCAATTCCTCTTTCAAGGCCATAACTTCTGGCCACATTAAAGTTCATTATTGGGATAACGGGGCTGGGTACGTTGACTGTGTCAGAAAAGTCAACTTGATATACTCCAGCTTCCAAATCCGTATTTGTCGATTTAGAGAAGAAAAGTTTTTGACCATCGGGCGACCATTCTACATCGTGAATTGCTGTGCCTGTTCCATTAATAACAGCCGTATTTAGTACCTGTCTGTTAAAACTGAGCAACTGAGCCGTGTCAAGACTGATACCTAGGTTGACATCAAAAATCAGAATATTTCGATTGTTTTCTTTTGGTGCCAAAGCGAGTTGCGAAGAATCGGCGTTAAAAGCCATTTGAACCACCTCAAAATCAGGTAATGCACTTGGAATGACATCTTCGTTATGATTAGTCAACCCGCTTGATGATACCACAATGATATTAAAACTGTAATCGTTAGGGTCTTGAGTGATGACGAAGAATCTATTTCCATCAGCCGCGGGCAGTACTTTCATCCCTTCGGATTGTCCGGGAAGCCCAGTGGCTAAATTGTAGGAGGAAACTTCTCCCAGCGGGAATTCTGGAATTGCCGAATTCCCAGCTATAGATGCGTCTATGAGTGAGTACTGTAATTCATTCTGACTATTGGTAAAAAGATAGTATTGGTTGTTGTTATTCGGATTAGGGGAGACTACCACAGGTTGATTATAACTTGTGTCTCCAGACAGTATACTTCCTGAAATGATACTGGGTAATAATTTTTGACTCGCATCATAAATTACTTGTCCATCTGTATAGAACAATAAGTTTCCAGTAAATTGATCATTGATCACTACGGAACCATTTTTGGAAAAACGAACATTTTGTTTTGTTTCCAAAACAGCTTGTCTTCCATTCTTATCAAAAAGCAAATTCAAATCTGAATTCCCAAAATACCAGTTGGTTCTGGTTATATCTTGCGCCTTCGATGAATGCAACCCGAAAAGGAGTACAACTCCTAAATAAATAAATAACTTGTTCAAATCTGACATATAATAAGGGTGTCCTAGCTAGGAAATGTCCTTAGTTTCATAACACTAGCAAATTAACATAAAATATCAACGCAAGACTTACCGTTACATTACGTAGTTTAGCAACTTTGACAATGAATTTTCGATTTGATCATTTGAATTTAGCATTAACATATAAAACGCGTGTAAAACTGTTGGTGATTTTCCAATTTGTGACAGCTATTAGTTTGTCTTCGATTTGGAACACGGCTAATGCCCAAGACCCTCAGTTTTCTCAGTATTATGCCGCGCCTATGTTCCTCAATCCAGGATTGGTAGGTTTAAACCAGAGAGGGCAAGTCGGTATAAATTATAGAAATCAATGGCCAAGCATTGATGCAAGTTTTGAAACGTATTCCTTTTACGCGAGTTATAACTGGGAGGATGTGTATAGTTCCGCAGGAATTATTGTTAATACGGACCGAGAAGGTCTAGCTGGCCTCCAGTCGACGAATGTTGGATTACAGTATGCTTATCAAGTGGGGCTGAATTACAATTGGACATTTAGGCCGGGTGTTGAAGTTTCTTATTATTTCCGTGATATTAATTTTGATCAGCTCACTTTCGGTGATCAATTTGATCAAAATGGCTTGGTTCGGTCAACTTCTGCTGAAAGTTTTAATACTGGATTAAACGCTCGATTCCTTGATTTGTCTTTCGGAGGCATATTATTTTCTAAAAATGTGTGGTTGGGTTCGGCACTACATCATGTAACAGAACCAAATCAATCAATAGCCGGAGGCAATGCTCCATTGCCGAAAAAATTCTCGATACATGGTGGATATAAAATTCTTTTTTCTGACATAAGCCCAAGAGCATCTACACCTTCGAAAGGGAGGGAAAGAAGCTTAACCCCATCTTTCAATTACAAACAGCAAGGGGATTATAGACAGCTAGATTTAGGTCTTTATTTTACATTAGAGCCTATTTTGATTGGAACGTGGTATAGAGGTTTACCAATTGGAGGACTCGAAAATACAAAAAATGCTGAATCTGTGATTTTCATGGTTGGCATGAACAAAAATGACGTGACTATAGGATATAGTTTTGATTATACGATATCCGACTTAGGCATTGCGAGCGGAGGGGCTCATGAAATTTCTATTTCCTATTCTTTCAGCCTTGCAGATCCACGCAAGCCACCACGTGAAGTGCGCGAACTAAGATGTCCTGTGCCATTTATTTTCTAGACCGATCCAAGTGAAGAAATATTACCTTCGTTAAATGATTTCCGAACAATCCATTTACATAACCTTATTATTAATAATCAGTGCTGATTTTATTCTCGAAAGAGTATTGACTTTTCTAAATAACAAGAGTGCAAATTCAGCAATACCAAGTGAGCTTGAAGGTATTTACGACGAAGAGAAATACGCTAAATCTCAAGAATACAATCAAGAGTCTGATCGTTTTGGACTGTGGAGCGCTTCTTTGAGCTTTTCGCTCACTTTTCTTGCGATATATTTTGGATGGTTCGGCGCTTTGGACGGGTGGTTAAGGAATTTCTCCCCATTTGAACCTGTGACCACCTTAATGTTTTTTGGTGTATTATTTGTTTTATCGGACTTAATAGGCATCCCTTTTTCTTTATACAAAACATTTGTAATTGAAGAAAAATATGGGTTCAACAAAATGACCGTAAAAACTTTTATAATAGATAAAATAAAAGGCTATTTGCTCACTTTAATCATTGGAGGCGTATTACTATCTGTACTTATCTACTTGATAATGATATGGGGAAGTGGTTTTTGGGTTTATTTCTGGGTGGTGATTTCGGTATTCATGCTTTTCATGAATATGTTTTATGCCAGTGTACTTCTTCCTCTTTTTAATAAGTTAGTGCCCATGGAGTCTGGGGATTTGAAAAATGCGATCCAGAATTATTCTGAGAAGGTAAATTTCCCGCTAAAAAATATTTTTGTCATTGATGGCTCGAAAAGGTCGAGTAAAGGCAATGCCTTTTTTTCGGGATTGGGAAAGCAAAAGAAAGTAGTACTTTATGATACTTTGATTGAAAATCATACAGTCGAGGAATTGACCGCCATTTTTGCCCACGAGGTAGGGCACTACAAGAAAAAACATATTGTACAAGGAGTTGTGATAAGTGTTTTAAGTATTGGTTTTACGCTTTTTCTTTTATCTAAAATGATCCTTAATAGTGAAGTGAGTTGGGCAATGGGTGGAGAAATATCAGCCATACATTTAAACATGCTTGCATTTGGGGTTTTATATTCACCATTGAGTCATATTATTGGGTTGTTCTCGAATATTCTAAGTCGAAAGAATGAATATGAGGCTGATGCTTTTGCTGTGATAACTTTTGGCGGTCAGCCACTAATAGATGCATTAAAAAAATTGAGCACAGATCATCTGTCAAATCTAACACCTCATCCAGCGTATGTTTTTTTCAACTACTCTCATCCGCCGCTTATTCAAAGGGTGAAGGCTATGAAAAGTCTGATGTAGACAATCACTTTTGGAATATGCGTTGGTTCAAGATCACCAAATGTCACATTCCTAAGCGTAAGTTTTAGTCAATGTGTCAAGGAGTGAAGTTTGAAAATGTCTTCTGCTGAAGAATTCAGGAAATGTCAGATCGATCATTCTTTTGATTTCAGATCTATTGCAGTTTCACGAGCTTTATGGTCGGACAGAGGATATTAAATTTCTGGGTTGTGTAGATTCCAAACGAGTTGTTGAACGAAAGAACCAAACTTTAACAAGATTGGAAATAGATAGAAAATCAATTAGATGAAATCAATTTCTGCTCTAAACGGAAATTTCATTAAATATTTGTGAGCATCGTTTACAGTCATTTCTTTATTGATAATTCTGTAAAGGGTCTCCGTAATAGGGCATCTCACTTTATAAGTTTTAGAGAGTTTATTTATGATATTGATGGTCTTGACTCCCTCAGCGACTTCCTCCATAGAATCAATGATATCTGAAATAACTTCACCTTGAGCAAGACGAAACCCAACAGTATAATTTCTGCTTAAGCTACTCGCACTAGTGGCTATAAGGTCACCCACTCCTGCAAGCCCTAAGAATGCTTGTGCATTTCCTCCGAGCGCTTTGCCAATGTGCACCATTTCTACCAGCCCACGGCTAATAAACAAAGCTCTTGCATTATCCCCTAATTTGAGCCCAGCTATCGTTCCTGCGCCTACAGCAATGATGTTTTTGAGTATTCCGCACAGTTCTATACCTATAAGATCATTACTTCCATAAATCAGAAAACGGTCACTTCTTAGCAAGCTTTGGCCTACTCTGATTACTTCATCGAAATGACTTGCCACGACTGTGGCAGCAGGTTTTCGTTCACTTATTTCGGTTGCAAGGTTCGGTCCCGCTAAGCAACCTACTCTTACCACTGAGCTCTCTTCCAAAATCACTTCACTCATCGTGCGAACATGGTCTCTGGAAAGTGGATTCTGAGCATCAATCTTTGATGGATCAGTGACATTAAGGTCAAAGCCTTTTGTACCGTGAATTAAAATGTGATAAGGTTTTAGAAAAGGACTTAGCCCTTTAATCATTGTCCTAAAATTAGCGGAAGGTACGATAGGGAATATTACTTCACAGTTGTTTCCTATTTCTTCAAAACTATTCGTGAGGAGGATGTTGTCTTGTAGTTTTTGTCCGCCACTACTGCGTGTTTCTCCCATCGCTTTGACACGTTCTGGTCTATGAGAATACAAAATAACAGACTGGTTATTTTCTGCAAGAATATTAGCCATGGCTGTACCGAAGCTCCCAGCTCCAATAACTCCAATTGGTTTTTTAGAGGTGTTTTTCGAGCTCATAACCATCCATTCTGTTGTGGTAATAGTACAATGTGTTCATGTCCTGAACAATGATTTTATTTCCGTCCTTACTTTTGATCAATGGACGTTGTGCATGGTACATGCCGACGTTTTTAACGCCAAGTTCAATACTTTCGTCAGCCTTATATTTCATATGGCCAGCGACATCTACTTTCTGTTTTCTATAAAGCTTCATAAGCCGTTTTCGTAGCTTTTTATAGTCTTTTTTAAACTCTAGGTAATCTATTTCTAAATCTTCATCGTGGAGCCTGAGTAGACTATACAGATCGAGTTTCGGATTCTTTCTTTGAAGAATTTTGAATGCTACGAATGCTACCAAATGACTGGCGAAGACCCTGTTGTGTTTATGAAACTCTTCAACAATTCGCTTGGCAAGAATTCTAACGTATTCTTGCTCTCGTTGCTTGTCAAAAGTAATTTTCCCTGCGCTTACGAAATAGTCTCTGGAATCTATCGCATTGCCATTGGCATCTAGACTGACTCCTTCATCAGTGACATAATTACCAAGAATATCCATTCCTTTACCAATAGTCACAGATATGTCAGATCCCTTGGTGAAAAATTTAAAAAGAAATGTCGCGATGCGATAAGAAGTGGTGAACTCGTCATTCTCTTTATAATACCTTTCTTGGCCTGTTGCTTTTAAGTGATCATTGATTAGTGAAGGAGCTTCGAGCGTGAAGTGGTAATTCAAAACGACAGGAACTACAAATATTTTCCGTGCAGGCTTGTCGCTAGATTCTTCCTGAAAAGCTATTCTTTGTGCTTCGACTGTTGTTCCTAGTAGGCCGAGTTTTAGAGATTTTTCAATATGCCCGGACCTGGATCTTGTACCTCCTGGAAAAAAAAGACTATGACAACCTTTTCTTAATGCGAGGCTTGAGTAAGTCTTTAATGCTTCTAAGTAAACTGGATTTTTCTTTCTTCTGTCGACTTTGTAAGCTCCCAGGCTGTTCATGAAATAAGCGAACACTTTTAAATTGAACAGGTTTAGTCCCGCGCCATAAAGGAAAGCAGGTAGCCCAAGAAATTGAATAACCCATCCAATGAGGATGGAGTCCAGATTGCTGAAATGCGTAGGAACCATTACGACAGTTCCTATTTTGGCCAATTTCCTTATATGCTCAGGCTGGCCTTGGATATGAATTTTATCATCAAGATCTAATTGTCGACTAAATAAAGAAGTAAAGCCTTTGACTCTGGCGGCATTTAGGAGCCTGGCAAAGCCAAAAGTGATAAATTTCTTTGCAAAACGGTACGAATTCCGCCTGAAGCTACCAGCTATTTCATCGGTATATCGATAAATAATTTCTTTGAGAATTTTTTCTTCAACCTCCTTTGATTCCTCTTTCGGAAGCTGATGACTATCTAGTAATCTCTTTTGGATATTTAACCAGAACGGCTTATCATCTTTTGGGTCAACTCGCCAAGGGTTGGATTTAACCCTCAACTTTTCCCTATAGACGGTCATTTCGAGTTCCTCTCGAAGGGACCTTCCTCTCGTTATTTTTTGGAGATTATTGAACGTTTCTGCTGAAGCCTCTTCAATAAACTCTTTTCTATGTTTCGCGAGTTGAACAATTGGCCATTGCTGTGTTCTAGGAATAATCTCCGGATATTTGACCTTTTTTCTGCTCATTCAACCAGTTATTGGATTGCAAAGTAGCAGATATTTTCATTCAAAATCTAAATAAATCAATCGTTTACAAGTATCCGTCAAATTACCGTTAAGCCTCACATCCTTCTCGCTCAACTTATCTGCCTGTTAAATACAACTAAAAGCGCGGCAAAGTCATCTTCTTAAGTATTTGATGGTTGCTCTAGCCGCAGATTTTGGTGATTTGAGAGTAACAGTCATGACATTCATAGTGAACAAATACGATCCACGGAGGGTATTGATGTTTGTTATGATGATTCTTCGGACTAATATTGTGTACTGAAAATTAATGAGCCTGAATCTTAACGATATACAAGAACCTGTCGCAACTGAAATGCGAAATTTTGAAAAGAAATTTCGTGGATCAATGAAAAGTAATGTGATGCTCCTCGATAAGATCACGAACTATATCGTGCGTCGGAAAGGGAAGCAGATGCGACCTTTATTCGTTTTTCTCAGTGCGGGTGCTACAAATGGCATACAAGAATCTACTTTTCGTGGAGCAGCGCTTATTGAATTATTACATACTGCAACATTGGTTCACGATGATGTCGTTGATGATTCTCATTATAGACGAGGTTTTTTTTCGATAAACGCGCTTTGGAAAAACAAGATAGCGGTACTTGTTGGTGATTTTCTATTATCTAGAGGGCTGTTACTCTCTTTAGAAAATAATGATTATGATTTATTGAAAATCGTTTCACTTGCCGTAAAAGAAATGAGTGAAGGTGAACTTCTTCAGATGGAGAAAGCACGAAAGCTTGATATCACCGAATCAATTTATTACGAAATCATCCAACAGAAAACGGCAAGCCTGATAACCTCATGCTGTAGAGTAGGTGCAACCTCGGCAGGAGCTAGTGAAGATGTTATTGATAAAATGACAGAGTTCGGTAGAAACGTTGGGATGGCTTTTCAGATAAAAGATGACCTTTTCGACTATGGAACTTACGCTATAGGTAAGCCTACCGGTATTGATATCAAAGAAAAGAAAATGACGCTTCCTTTAATCTACGCATTGAATCATAGTGATCGATCAGAAAAGAAGCGTATTATGAAACTTATCAAACGTGGTGAAAACGATGATAAGGCAGTTTCTGAAGTAATTAGTTACGTAAAGGCTTCTGGTGGAATTACTTATGCGATAGAAGTGATGAACGAATATCACAACAAAGCCAAAGAGGCCTTGGAAGGGCTTCCAGAGTCTGCTTATAAAACCTCACTCAATCAATTGGTACAATTCACCATTGATAGATCGAAATAATCAATTCAGCTCCTGAATTGTTTTCTGAAAGGCTATTTTAAAATCCTCAAAGTAATGTCCAGTTCCAGGACCTGTAAAACCTGTATGTATTCTTTTGATGTCGTGTGTCTTGTCTAAAAAAATCAATGTTGGGAAAGAAATAACGGCGTTAAGCATCGGTAAAGTCTTAGCAGCTTCAAGTTTATCATAGGCGCCAGCATACACGATTGGATAAGGGACCTGAAGTTTCGATTTTAACTTGTTGATCCTTTTATAAGCATATGAAGGACTGTCACCATATTCATAAGCCAAACCAATGACATTGATATTCTTATCTGGGTTTTCGGCTAACCACTCAACTAAAAACTTCGTCTCATCCATACAGTTGGGACACCAGGTGCCAAGAAGCTGTATTATGGTAGGTCGACCGATGAGGTCAGCTAGTTTCATTGAATCACCCTCCTCGTTGAGAAAGGTAAAGTCTACTTTTTTGAAACCATCTTTTAGAAATGTGAGTGAATCTGCCGAGCGCAAACTGTAATAATCATCTCTGACCCCCGACCAACTGGCATAGTAATGGTTCCCCGACCAAAATCCACCGCTTAAAGTGTCATTCACAAGTTCGGCTTCAAATAGGAATGCGTGACTTCCGTCAAAAGTAGAGAGCTGTAGGAATTTCTCGTTTGCGACTCCTTCCAAATATCGGTAATCTCCAGTTTCAGTGATAAAAGTTCCGGTGATTGTAGTGTCATTAGATTTAAAAATACCGATGGCCGGAAATGAACCATCCTCATCGGTAAAAGTTACTTTCCACCGACCAGTGAATTCACCATTAGAAGTGTTGGCGTTTTCAAATCGCTTTGTTGATTTTATGGCTTTAAAAGGGATTTGATAATTTGATTCATAATTCCTTAGGTAGGTTCCTGACAATATGCCATTTAGTTTCCTGAGGCGAAATTGGGTGTCGAATATTTCCATATTAATGAACAGCGAATCTTCAGTTTCATTAATGTCTGTAATATGAATTACTTCCTTTGAATTGATAAATGAGGCGTCCCATTTTCCGTCTCTTTTGTCTAAGTGAAAAGTGAAGGGGATGTTATTTTTTTCTAACTGAAGTAAACCTTGCCAAGCCCCAGAGTAATCAATATTGGTTCCACATCCGAAGAGAATGGTAAAAGCTAGCATACAATGAATTTTCAAGAGACTTTATTTTAATAGTACTAATTATTTTGTTTTTTCGGTTAACGAGCAATATAGCCTCTTTAACGAGCTTAAATGCTTACCATCAGGATCATACTGTATCGGAGAATAAAAAAGAACGATATTTCTTATATACGGCATTAAATTCAGTCTTATGTACAAGTTCTTCTTAGTTCTTTTATTATTTGGGTTTCTATGTAATAGTTCGGTGCTTGGCCAATGTCCGCCTTCTGGAGGAGGCACTTGGGGAGGAGGGACCATCACAACTTATTGTACAGTGACTGGAGATTTACATATTAATGGAGGATCAATAACTATAGCATCAGGTGGTAGTCTTACAATCAATGGTAGTTTTTTTAACATCGGTAATGGTGCTTTTACGGTGACTGGCGGTGGGGAGTTAGAAGTTACCGGATCATTCACGAATGGAAAAAACGGAGATGTGCAGTTTCTCGATGGGACTATTTCAATTGGTGGGGATTTTGTGAATAGCGGACAAGGTACCATTGCATCAGCAGGCGTTGTAAATATAGCAGGGGATTTTACGAGTACAAGTAATCAATCTATTACAGTTTCAGGTGGACTAGCTATTGGAGGCACGGCAGATGTACAAGGAAACACTACGATAGAAATACTATCAGGAGGTGTGGTTAAAGCGGACTCATTCAGCGGAACAGCTCCAGTTACAATAGCCAATGGAGGTACTATATATGTGGTAAATGGGATTCCTGATGGTACAGTAACCACCAATGATAATGCAATGGCTGATACCGACTGTTCTAATAATTGCTGTGGAGCGCAGTGTACCCCAGTGGTTGGTGGTTCTGGCGGAGATGCATTAAATGAAACAGGCAATGAGGCTTTACCCGTTGAGCTTCTCGCGTTTAATGTTGTCTTGTTAGATAATGAAATTGAAATCAGCTGGACTTCTGCATCAGAATTGAATAACGATTTTTATGAGATAGAAAGAGCGCTAACTGCTTCAAGTTTTGAGACTATCGCCAAGATAGACGGTGCTGGGACAAGTGACGAGCTGTTGAAGTATACTTATAGAGATTATATGAGGTGGGATGGGATCGTCTATTACAGATTGAAACAAACCGATTGTGATGGTAAGTTTGAATATTTTAAGATAAAATCAATTGATGCTTCAAGCCTTGCTCAGCAACGCATTAAAGTTTTTCCTAATAAGGCAAAGTCAGGAACTAACATCATTGTAATGGGTTTGCCGGTTTCTGAGGATAAGGTTGGACTGATGTTTAATGACATGTCTGGTAAGTCCTCCATTTACATTGAATTGGAAAGTACATGTGGCGTAAGGGCTTTCATCTTACCGAACATTCCTGATGGTATTTATTTGTTGGTTGGGGAACTTCACGGAACGATAATACGTGAACTACTAATTGTTTCGAACAAGTAAGCGTGGGTTTTCCGTCTTTATACGATGAAAACTGTACTATATTCTTTTAAAGAGGTTTTTTCGGATGAATCAGTTTTCTTCTGAGAAATGTTGTTCTTTAAAAAAAGAACAACGTAAAAAGGAAGACAGCCAATACTGCTACATCTAAGATTCGGGCTATATTTTTTCTTCTTTGGTCTGACATTTTAATTATCGAGGCGATATTTTTTAATATTATTTTAACTGTATTAAATTATACTATTCAAAGTTAATAAACTTATTTCGGTACGATAATGTTTTTTGATTAAACCAGCTTTTTTATAGACGGATTTCAATTAAGGCTTGTTTAAAGTGATTTTGAAAAAATTGATTTAAATTTGTAGCTTTAGTTGAATAGGAATAAAAAGTAAGCATGAGCATAGCAAAGTCAAAAGATACCGTAAAAGTACATTACACAGGCAAGTTAGAAGGTGGTCAGATTTTCGACTCATCTGTTGAAAGAGATCCATTGCAATTTGTGATCGATGAAGGACAGATGATCAAAGGATTCAATGATGCAGTAATAGGAATGTCCATAGAAGAGGAGAAATCAGTGACTATACCCAAGGCTGAGGCTTATGGGGAATACAATGAGCAACTTATCCAAGACGTTAGTCGTGGTGAGTTACCTGAAGATATGCAACCAGAAGTGGGGCAAACATTGGTAGCTTCTAGTTCCGAAGGACAGCAGCAGCATGTTGTTATTAAAGAAGTAACTGCTGAGTCGATTAAGATTGATGCAAATCACCCTTTAGCAGGGAAAGATTTGATTTTCGATATCCAATTGCTGGAAATCGTTTAGTAAAAACAAAATAAGATCATAAAAAGGCTGAATTATTCAGCCTTTTTTATTTTGCAGCAGCGTAGGCTAGCATCACAGATTCAATATTAGTGAAAATATCTTTTTTAGTAAAAGGCTTTTTGATGTGCGAATTCATGCCTGAGGAGATACATTTATCAATTTGTTCTTGATAGGTATTAGCGGATAATGCGAAGATTGGCGTGTGGTATCCTTGAGACCGCAAAGACTGTGTCGCTTCATAACCGTCTAATACGGGCATTTGAATATCCATGAGAATTAGATCGTAGGAGTTTGCAAGAGCCATATTGACGGCTTCTTCGCCATTTTTGGCTAATTCTACTTCCGCACCTAGGTTTTCCAAGACTTTTTTACACAAGGTAAGATTTATATCATTGTCATCAACAACGAGAATATTATACGCTCGTGAAAATTGCATTTTTTCTGGTAAAAGAGGCTCCTCTTGCAGATCAGAAACTTTACCCTTGTCAAGCCTAACTCTAAAAGTAAATGCAGTCCCCGAAGTTCGACCGATATCGCGCGGTGGACTTTGTACACTTACTTGTCCACTCATGAGCTCCGTCAAGTGGCTAATAATAGAAAGACCAAGACCTGTGCCTCCATATTTTCTTGTGGTAGAATCATCCGCTTGGGTAAAACTTTCGAAAATAAGTTTCTGTTTTTCCTTAGGAATCCCCAAACCAGTATCAATAACACGACCCTGTAATATGAACTGTCGAGAATTTTGTTTTAGACATTTAAATTCAACGGCTATTTCGCCAGATTCTGTAAATTTTAAGGCATTGGCCAAGAGGTTTCGAATGATTTGATTGAATCTTGAAGGATCACCGACGACTACTCTGGGGAGGTCATCATCAAACTTGACTCTGAAGTTGATGCCTTTTTCTTCTATAATAAATTTGAATGGATTGATCGTTTCTAATACGCTCTTTTGGAAGTTGAATGGAATACGCTCTAAAACAAGTTTACCTTGCTCGACTTTATTAAGATCTAATATATCGTTCAATAGCTTACTGAGGGATTCTCCAGAGCCTTTGATGAGATTTAAGTATTGATTTTGTGTGCTATCAGTCTTTGTCTCCATCAATAAGTAGATGAATCCCATAATCCCATTGAGTGGCGTTCTGATTTCATGACTCATATTGGCAAGAAAACTGGTTTTTGATTTATTCGCCAATTCTGCGTTTTCTTTAGCCTGAAGTAATTCTGTTGCCGTATTCTTTAATTCAGAGATATCCTTGGCAATGACCAACGTACCCATATTGTTTCGCTGATTGTCGTAAAGCGTTGACAGAGAAGCAGAAGTTTCAAGACGCTGACCATTTCTTTTGATTAATGTCAGCTCTACATTATGCAAAGTATTATGAATCAATACTTTCTTTCGAAGCTCCTTCACTACTTGATAGTCTTTTACTTTAACAATACTTTGAAAAGGTTGTCCGAGTAGTTCTAGCTGCGTGTATTTTAGATCTTTTTCCACGGCATCATTGATACGACTGATTTTGAAATCAGGTGTAAGCACGAACAAAAGATCAACAACACCTTTGTACACACTTTCCATGAAGTCTTTTGAAACTGTGGAGGACTTAAGGCGATCTCCAAGTTTATTGATGCCATCGACTAGCCCATCGAGCTCATCTCCTTGATTTGGAAGTTTGTGGGTGAAATCTCCGTTTGCAATTTCATTAACGAGGTGAACGATTCGATCTATCTTGTCCCCAATAGGGGATATGGATGGTTTCTGCGTAGGCATGTTCAGAATGTGATTACTCGAAAATATTAAGATTCTGTGTTAATCAGGATCAAATTGGGGAATATGTTTCAAAGAATTGTCACAAAACTTAAAATGTTGTTAAACCTAATTGGTCAATGGTAGCACTGGTTTTCAATAAAAGGGATTGACATCAAATAAAAGAAGTTTTAAAAGATAATTATGCGTGAATTCAAATTATGCCAAGGTACGTTATGGGGACGAGAGGGTCTTGAGTCGACGAAAATAGGAGTCTTCGGCTATTAAAGGTTTATAGCTCATCAATAGAATAGCGCGTCAATCGAGCTATGGGTTGAGTAATAAATAGATGGTCGTTTTTAAGTCAGGTCAAACTTTATTGCTAAAGCAGTCTTGACGATGAGGGGGTGATTTCTTCTTTAGCTTAAAAAATCAGTTGTATATTTTCACAATCAAACTTGGAGACTCTGAGATTCGATATATCTTTAAAATTGTCCTGACCAAATAAACCTCACATTGCTTAAATTAATACAATACAACAACTCAGATAATTATTCAAAAGAAGGGCTGACGCCAAACGAAGCATCAGAAATGATCAAAAAAGGTCATGTAAACTGGATAGATGTGGAGGTGATAGAAAAGGCGTTTGTTAGTGAGTTTGTTAGGCTTTTCAATATTCATCACTTGATAGAAGAGGATATTTTAAATATTGATCAGCTGCCCAAATTCGAGCTTTTTGATCGACATTTATTCTTCACGACCAAAATGTTGAATTTCAATCAAGAGGAAGGCCTCATCGTAAAAGAGCATTTGAGTGTTGTCATGTGTAAAGGACTCCTCATTACTTTTCAAGAGGGCATGCCTGGTGACGATTTTGAAGAACTGAGAAAGAAAATCATGCTGGGTATGGGAATGATCAGAAAGTATGGTGAAGACTTCCTGTTCTACAATATTCTTGACGCTATAGTAGGACATTACGTGAAGATTATGGAGAAGCTGCGAGCCAAGATTGATCACTTGGAATCGGTCTCCTTGGCAGATCCAACATTTGATGTGATGCAGTCTGTTATGGATATCAAAAAGGAAGTTAATCTACTCAGGAAATACACGATTCCGATGCGGGATGCGTTGAGCAAAATGCGCGTTGATGCAGACCATTTTATAAAGGACTCGTCGGTGAATTACTTTCAAGATATTGCAGATCAGATTAATTACCTGATCACCTCCTTCGAAACTTCTCGTGAAATGCTCCGTGATTTAATGGACTTGCACCATTCCAATCAAAACAATGAAATGAATAGGGTGATGAAGACATTGACAGTGGTGTCAGCTATTTTTATTCCTCTGACTTTTTTGGCAGGCGTCTACGGTATGAATTTTCATTATATGCCAGAGTTAGACTCTCGTTGGGGCTATCCGCTTACCGTAGGGGTAATGTTAACTGTTGCTACTTTTCTCGGCTATTATATGCGTCGAAAAAAATGGTTCTAAGTCAAAAGAGGTAAAACCATTTTTTAAAGTTGCTATAAAGTAGATGCCATATGTTAGAGAGTCATTGAATTTTGGGATAAAAAAATCCCTGTCTAGTTGGCCTGCTTCATTTTACTTGGATAAGAGTTTGACTATCCAGAGGATGAAATAAAGGCCAATACCGACACCAAATATCAAAACGCCGATAACAAAGGCGATTCTCACATGACTTTCTTTCATGCCTATTTTCTTACTCAACCATCCTGAAACTCCTAATATCATAATTTTCTATTTTTAATTTAAGATAGTAAAAAATGTACTGCCTCCTAATTAAAATGGGGGAGTTACCTCATTTTCCTACCGGAATATCGATATTAAACACTCCCTGCCTAATGATTGGAGAAAAAAAGGACTTGATTTTCATAAAGGATAAAGGCAACAAAAATTATTGATCTAAGCTGAAATTCGCCTGTTTGAGAATCAAATCGCATTGCTTACCTTATAGAATCTCGCTATTCTTTTTAATTACAACTAAATTAAAAACAGCACGTGTAAAATAATGATCAATGTTGATTCGAGGTGTAGTTTGGCATTAGATAGGGGAACGAAGTTTGCAAAAAAAAAGAATCTCCACCAATCACTTTTTTTAAAGTGTTTGATGGAGATTCCCTAGGACTTAATCTTGTAATAAATTAAAGCTGAGCTTTAGTCGCTGTTACTTCTAGGCCAATATTCACGGTATTGTATATGAACTTGTCTTTTGCCTTGTCGACTACATTTGCTTCATCTCCATAAGAAAGATTCCATTCAGTTCTGTCTATGTTGAATTTCGCTTTTGCAGAAAGTTCACCATCCATCATGCTCACAGCTGCGGGAAAAGTGATGTTTTTAGTTACGTCTTTCAGCGTAAGGTTACCGCTGATGCTATGTGTAGGGTTTTCTACCATAAATTCACTTGCTTTCGCTGGTGCATATTCAGTTTCGAATTCGTCTTTGTCAGTTACTGCGTTTTTATCAAATGGCTTTACCGCTGTAATTTCAAATTTGGCAGTTGGATATGTTTCTGCATCGAAAAAGTCGCCTGATTTGAGGTGACCTTTCAGTTTTCCGTATCCTTCCTCTTCTTTGGGTATGTCAGTGACATCCAATCCACTAATATCCATTGTGAAGTTACCGCCGACCAGATTATCTTCCTCAAGAGCAAAAGAGCCTTCTTTAATTGGGATAATGCCAGTATGCTGACCTGTAGGCTTGCTTCCTATCCATGTTGTAGTCGACGCGCTTGGCGTCAGCGCATAGCTCACGGAGGACGCAACTACTGCCACTTCTTCAGCTTCCGATGTTGCTACGGTTTGTCCTTTAGGAGTATTACAAGATGTGATAAATACAGCTGTTGCAACTGTAAGTAGACCGATTGTTTTTTTGTACATGATTAAAATTGGTTTAGGTTTTGATTTAATTATTTAGAAACCAAGGAGTCTTGTGAATGTTCGATCCAAAGAGGAATGGTTTCAAAAGGTTTGATGAAGTCTGGAAAATAATGGTTTAAAATCATTCGTATTATAGCGAAGCATGATTTCATTTTTTGTTGATATCAATAAAATTAATATTTAAAGATCGCTCAAACTATGATGCGCTATGGCTTGAGACGCGCAGCTAATGGCGGTCTGCTATGTCCCGATATGAGTTCTGCGATAATTTTTGTATTAGGAAATTGCTCCAATATTATTTTGATGAATACAGTTAGAGGTATAGCCATGATCAACCCTGCAATGCCCCATATATATCCCCAAAGCATGAGCATAACTAGAACGGTGATGATATTTACAGAGAAAGTTTTCCCCATAAATACGGGTTCTAAAACAGCGCCAAACAGCGCTTGAACAGCTGTGATCGTGAGAATAAAAAATAGCAATGTGCCTGTTGGTTCGATTTCGACAAATGCAAAAAGGGATAATAATACAACAGAAACAATCGACCCGATCATTTGAACGAAATTGATCAAAAAGGCGAATATCCCCCAGAAAATAGGAAAGCTAACATCGAAGAGCAAGCAGGCAATACTAAAGCCAACTCCAGTCAATAGGCTGATGATAAATTTTACAATGACGAATTTTATAATCTCTTTTTCAATCTTCATGAACGTCTTTACTGAAGCGTATTTTTGCTTGAACAGCGTAGAGTTCATTAATTTCTCAAAATTGATAGATTCCGAAAGAAGAAGGACAACAAAAAACACAGTCATTAGCGTCGTTGATAATGTTCGTTGGACAAAACTGAGCGTTGGCGCAAACTTTGTGAGAAGATCGCTACTCTGGAAATAATATTTTAACACATTGTCTCCTTGCGATCGCTCAATATGAAAGAAGCTTTCAACAGAGACAATCAAGTCTACCAATTTGGCTTTGGCTTTTTCAAAGAAGAAGCTATCTGCGGATAATATCTCGTTACTTGAAAGCTGAATTAACTCTCCACATACTTTGAGTATGCCAGTGATAATCAGAATGATAATGAGAATGCTAACAGGTTTAGGGAATTTTTTCTGACTTAACCAGCGCATCAGTGGTAAAAGCAACAATGCGATAAACATGGCGGCTATAAGTGGAATAAATATGAAAGAAAGGATCTTTAGCAAATAGAAAATCAAAGGTATGACAATAATCAATAATAATGTATTGGTAGTTTTCGTGTCTTTCATTGCTTGGTTAAAATATTGTTCGCTTTCATCGAAGAATATATTGAGAACAAAGATAGCTGTCTAATGAATCAAACTGTTATTAATATTATAGCTCTTCCTTACCTTTTTGAAATAAAAATTCTTTCACTTCTCGATGAAATCATATCGCTTTACCATGGACGTTTTTTAACCCTGCATTGTTTTAGGAAATTTGGAGAATTCATGAAAATTGTAACGAAGCGGCGAATACTCCTACACATGACCAATCATGCTTATTGTACGTATTATCAGAAAATGGATTTGATAAAAAATAGATGTTTGCTTCAAGTAGGAGTTGTCAATGATCTAAGCTATTCATTGCCCTAGATTTAGTTGGGTTTGAACAAGACCAAGCATAAGTAAAATCTTAATAGTACAGACTATTTTTTATGGCCGTCATTCCTGCGCATGCAGACATCACATAAAAATGACTTTGGCATGTCGTTTCCTACTATCTGCGTAAGGCCTATGTTTTGCTTCAGGTCAGTGTTGTCACCGATCTAGATACGTCACTGTCCTGATCCTAAAGATGATCAAATGAGGAAGGATTACCCATTTGATCATTTCCTGTTTCGTGAAACTTGGAGGAGGAAAACTGACAGGTAATTGTATAATAACCTTGCTTTTACTGTATTGGCAGTAGTATAATCTAGCTCTTGGCTTCCAGTTTTATTAGAAAATCCTGTGAGTCATAGGCCTTGGGAGGGGGAGATCTTTGGCATGGCATCTATTCATTATTTTCTTTTTTTAGATCAGAAATCTATGAAAGCAATTTGTTAGGCTATCATTATGTTATTTTCATTATGCTTTTCCACAAGCAAAATGACCACTCAGGTCCGAATAAGCTCTTTAATGGACAGACCGATATTTGGTATAGTTATGTATGGGTTCGAACTTTTGCTTGTCTAATGATGGTGATTTTTCTGGTGGTTCCTTCATTGGTCATTTTTAGTCCTTATGATTTTCTAGTATCCTGTACTTGTTTTTGCTCGTCAAATTTCGAGAATTTCATTAATAGTGCAGCTTAATGGTTTTGATAACCAAAACACTGGAGAAGTGAGTATTCCACTTGCTGTTCGGTATAAAAAATCGATCAATGGGATAATTACGTTTTTAAAGCATAAGAAAGGAACTCTGAGCAAGTGAGATCCTCCCTTGCATTATATTGTACTTTTTCTGGTGACCCTCATTTCCCTGAGTTAATTCGAATAGATATGCGCTGTGGATG
>JBLIIJ010000009.1:0-63897 GCA_047635055.1 Cyclobacteriaceae bacterium
AGCGCTAGCACCCACACATTGAAATTAGTAAAAACGCTGAGCTGTACCTTTGACAATGATTGCTTGTCTTTTTCAAGAGGATTAGCCCAAAGTGGCTCAGGATGAGGTTTTAGAAAAGCAAAAACCAATGCGGAGATCAGCATCGCACTGAGGCCTGCTGCTCTAAAGCCCCACTGCCAACCAAACATCGAGACCACAAGGGCGGTCACCAAAAAGGTGATGGCTTCCCCAATATTATGGCTAGAGCTCCACATGCCGTAAAAACTCCCCCTATTCTTTCCACTAAACCAACGAGAGATACTCACCACGCTGGATGGTGCGCCCATAGATTGAAACCAGCCATTGAGGCCCCAAAGCAGTGCAAATACAAAGAAAGTCTCTGAGAAACCCATCAGTAAGTTGATAGCTGATGAAGCAAATAGGCCAAGCGACATTAAATACCGAACATTGACCCGGTCTGCAATCATGCCATTGACCAACTTGCCAACTGCATAGGTGAAAAACAACGCTGAGCCAATATAGCCAATCTCGGACGTGGTGAAAATACCCTCTTCCGTTAATGCGTTTTTGGTGAGATTAAAACTTAGTCGAGTGACATAAAAGAATCCATACCCGAAAGTAGCAGATAAAAATACTGCCCATTGGTCTCTGGAGATGTTTTTGAAAAGGTGAAGCATTCAGGTTGGCTTAGTTATGTAGGTTTTTGGAACGGAGGTATTCAATCAGTAATTCAGGACGATCAGTTTGTATCATGTTAGCGCCTGTACGGACAATCCAACCATAGGAAGCTTCCATGTCTTGTAATGCGAGGTTGTCGCTATGTCCGCCGTTGAGATCATCCCAAAGGGAGTTGACCCAAACGCGTGATCCATTTTGTTTTATCTGTTGGAAATTGCTCAGGATAGCGAATGTATCCGACCGAAAAGTCAATTCGAATGCAATTGGTTGAGCTTCTTTTTGATAGAGGGCAATTTCTTCTGCTGCGTTGGTGATATTTTCCAATCGCATGATGGGCATAAAATAGATTTCATCAAGTACGGCTCCTAAGTCTTGCCTTACTTGCTTATAGGGTGTGTCATACGCTTTGATGATCACATGATCGAGGGTATTGGTTTCTCGAAGTTCTTCAACGATTAAGCTAAAATTGTGATAGCACTTATCCAAATTGACCATCACTTTTCCTTTGGAAACGAGCAATGCTTCTTTGAGAGTTGGTATTTTAAATTCGGTGACTCTTCCCTGTCCATTTCGTAAATGGAGCATTTTCAAAGAGTCGTAGGTCCAGTCTTTGACATAACCTTGACCGCTGGTAGTTCTATTGATCGTTTTATCGTGCATCAATATCAGCACACTATCCTTGGTGAGCGACACGTCTAGTTCAACAATGTCTACACCTAAAGCAATAGCACTTTTTATCGCTTCTAAAGAATTTTCGGGTGCATTGCGCCAATCTGCTCGATGCGCCACAACCAATATTTGACTGTCCAAAGCATTTTCAAGAATAGATCTTATTTCCTTCACTCTATTATCGTCTTGAGGTGTTTTGGTACTTACCTCATCACACATAAAACAGAAAAAGGCGATAAGTAAGAAAGGTGAGAATCTCTTAGCAGTCATGATATTTTTGATTTTGGTATTCTACTTGGTTTTCACAAAGGAGCTAGTTTGGTCTTCATCAGCACCAGTCAATCCGATAAATAACGGGTAGGCCGAAACCTACCCGTTACAGAAGTATGAAGTGTATTATTTTTAAAGTCTACCGTTATGGTATCGGTTGCCATGACGCATAGGCCAAGACGAATCAGCCGGACCATTAGCATGGAAGTTGATCGCATAGAAAACCCCAGTGTCATCTTCTTGTGTCGCTCCGATATAAACTGTGCCATCATCTCCTATCGTCGCAGATGCCCATATTTTTACACCTAAACTCATTTCAAACACAAGGTTACCCTCTGGATCTAAGACAGTGAATATTCCACTATCATCACCAAAATAGATAAAACCTCTGTTATCAATTGCAGGAGTAGATCCCACACCTGCAAACTCTGGCTTAGTATATGACCACTTAGTTGCACCACTTGCAGGGTCTAAAGCCAATAACTCTGGGCCTTTGGTTCCTACATATATCGTTCCATCAGGTCCTATAGCAGGTCCACCTTGATCTATTTTACCCGAAGTAGAAGCACTACCCGATACGATGGTTGTATTTACACTCCAAAGCTCAGTGCCCGCAGAAGTGACAGCTGCAACTACACCTGTTTCCGAATCTTTTTCACCAGTAACAATGATGTTCCCTTCAGCTGTAAGTGCCAGAGCTGTACCCGACCAGTTACCATAGAAGTAATCCCACTTTTTCGTACCGTCTGTTGGATCAAGGGCATATAAGAAATCATCGATAGAATGAATATAAACTGTTCCATCGGTTCCAATAGCAGCAGAACCATTCACATCTCCACTAGTTGGAAACACCCATTTTTCTGTACCGTCACCATTCAATGCATGTACATTGTCAGTCTGATATCCACCATAAAGCGAACCGTCTGTTCCTAATGCTGAAGTACTATATTTTGCATTACTTCCGATATCAAACATCCAGTTAGTTGCACCTGTAGCTGCATTAAGCGCATACATATGATCATCATAAGACGCTACATAAATGGTTGCTCCATCATTAGAGATCACAGGGGAAGCACGAACGATATCACCGACTTCTTTTTGCCAGATCTCGGCACCATCGCTTGTTAGCGCATGAATGTTAGCTACACCTTCTTTACCTGACAGAGTAACAAAAACTGTCCCATCATCTCCAATTGCTGGAGCAGTAGATTCAACTTTTAAGCCTACTGGAAAAGACCAACTGATACCTGCTACAAAAATATTTTTCATGTAAGTATCTTCTTTTCCGAGTACATCAGTTACCGTTAAGCTCACTTCGTAGTTTCCTGCCAAGCTGAAAGAATAGGTCGGATTTTCATCAGAAGAAGTTCCTGTACCATCACCAAATGACCAATCATAAGCCGTGATTGATTCCTCTGCATCTGTCGACGTACTAGTAAAAACAACATCACTACCATTCAATACCAAAGTATCAGCGACGGTAAATCCAGCGACTGGCGCTTCGTTCTCATCATTAATATCTTGAATATTAATTGTATTAGTGGTTGTACTTGACGATCCAGCATTATCCGTTACCGTAAGACTTACCGTATAGCTCGCTTTGGACGAATAGGCATGTGTTGGGTTTTGCTCCGTAGACGTAGTGTTGTCTCCAAAATCCCAGAACCATGACGCTACTGTTCCATCGTCATCGGTAGAATTATCTGTAAAAGGCACCTCCACATCCAAATAATATGGGGCAGTTCCTCCAATAGTAAACAAAGCCTCTGGGGCTAGGTTCGTCGGGTCATCATCACCACAACTCATTGTGACCATCAATATGGCCAAAGAAGTCATGAATAGGGTTTGTTTAATTTTCATCATTACAATTCAAAGTTTGGTTTAAAATTTATTGAGCCTTTTGCCGAAGGCTTTATTATGTTTCGTTTGGAATCTAAAAGCAGGTCCACGACGTATGAAGTAGGGTAATTACTTTTAATTCCATGTAGGTATCGTGCTATAAAACCCGTAAGAACATTTATTCATGTAATCCTCTTAGTCTTAGATAATTTAATAACAGTGCTGATTGGTCTGTTTGGATCATATTGACCCCTCTGTCAATCAACCAACCAAAGCCCTCATCAATATTGGTAATGGAAGTGTCATCATCATGCCCTCCAGAGGAACCACTGCTCCCCGTATAAACCATAATTCTGGCTCCACCTTCTCTTATTTGACGCCAATCAATAGTGATGTTTTGATCATCAGAAAATGACGACTCAAGCGCAACTACCTTATCGTACTGCAAATAGCCATTGGCTTGGGCTGGTCCTCCAGCCCCATCAGCATCAACTCCTGGAGAGAAATATACTTTGTCAAGCATCTCGGGCCAATCAAAGGCGACTTTACCTGACTGCACAGATTGAGAAACAAGAATACATGCGTGATCTACCGTTTCCGTCTCTTCCAACACAGCCATAACCTCGTCAAGTATTCCAAGTGAATAGGCCTTATCTATTCTTACAAGAATTTGCCCTTTGGCAGCCAACATGGTCTCCGTTAGCGTAGGCACCTTATCGTCTGTTAGCGCCCCGCCATTTCTATTTCGTAGGTTAAAGGATTTAATTTCCGTTAAAGTCATCTCCGCAACTGTCCCGACACCACCGGTCATTCGATCGATGGTCCCATCATGCATGAGTATCAATTCACCATCAACCGTCATCCGAATATCGAGTTCCACCATGTCCACACCCAAGGCAATAGCATCTTCTATTGATTGAATAGAATTTTCAGGAGCATTGTCCCAGACTCCTCGATGGGCGACAACCATCACGTCATCTCCGTTGGCATCCTCTAGTTTCTCTTTCAGTTCCTCAATCCTGTCTACAACCTTTTCTGCAGGTGGATTCACGATGAATATATTCTCCCGTTTACAACTGAAGAGTATCATCAAGAACAATAATATTAAATTTCTCATTTATTGATACGCTTCATTTTGTTGAAATTGTGTACTGCCAATTCTATTAATTTCACTTTGTGGGATTGGGTAAACATACTGCCCCTCAGAAATGGAAACCCCTAAACTGTTGGCAATCTCTTCTTGTGCATTGCCTAACCTTATTAAATCAAACCAAGCATGCCCCTCAAAAACCAATTCCTTTTGTCTTTCTTCAAGAAGTGCTAATCGGAATGACTGCTGATCCGAAATGTTTGTGCCGGCTAATTCAACAAGTCCCGCACGTGTCCTCACGCTATTTAAAGCATCAAATGCCTCGCCTGTTGCCTGGAATGATTGCTCATTAAGTGCTTCTGCGTAAAGCAGCAAAATACCAGCATACCTGAACACTGGAAAGTCCAGTCCTGTTTTTCCGTCAGAGCCCGCTGGATCCACAAATTTTCCAGGTGCAGAGTAACTTCCAACATTGCCTATCGATGACGCACTAAGTCTGGTATCGCCGGCCTCATAAGAATCGAGAAAACCTTGGTCCACTGTGATAGGCAAAGTCGCGCGCCCAAAGAACAAATTTGTTTCTTCCAAGAGTCGTTTCCACCTTACAGCAAAAATAATCTCTGTATTCATCTCATTTGGAATGGTGAATATATCATCAAAATTTTCTTGCAATTCAAACATTCCTGAATCGATAATTTTTTTAAACGCACTGGAAGCTTCCCCGTAATTTTCTGATTCAAGATAACTCTTGCCAAGCAAAGCGTATGCTGCATATTGAGTAGCTCTTCCTGCATTATTTGCATCGTACGTGGCTGGTAATAATTCTGCGATGAAGGACAATTCGCTGATAACGAATTCCAAAACTTGCTTACTGCCATTTCGCGTTACTTCTAGGGCTTCATCAGGGCTTATTGTTTTAGTAACAAGCGGAGCATCACCCCATAGCCGAACTATATTAAAATAAGCAAGGGCGCGGATAAATCTTGCTTCTGCATTTAACTCCGTTTTTACTGATCTTAAAACGGAAGATTCGTCCAGTTTTTCAATCATTAGATTGGCACGGTTGATCACGGTATATAGGCTAGACCATGTTTGCTGAACCAAAGGGTTTTCGGCTCTCATTAAAAACCTATCTACTTCATAGTATATTCCGTCCTGAAAACCTGCCGAGGATTCTCCAACAACTGCTGCCCGTGTGTCAAACAAAAACTGAAAGTTTCTACCATATTGACCCGAACTCTGCAGTTCGTCATAAACGCCAATCATTGCCTGATTGAAATCATCTTCCGTTTGATAGATATCCTTAATATCCGCTACGGACTCAGGCTGTAGGTCTAAAAACTTTTCCCCGCATCCTGAGAATATCATTGCAACTAAAATTAGTATGTATATTTTCTTCATCAGTGTTTCAATTAAAAGCCTACATTAAGTCCAATCGTAATCGTTCTTGCCAATGGATAAGTACCATAATCTTCTCCACGAGTCAATGCACTTCCTCCATTATAGTTGCCACTAACTTCTGGGTTATATCCCGAATAGTCTGTAAAAGTGAAAGGATTCTGGAGTGACGTGTAGAGCCTTAGCGCAGACACATTAATTCTCTCTAACAGTTTGGGTTGCAGGGAGTAACCTAAAGTGATATTTCTTATTCTTACAAATGAACCATCTTCAATCATCCATGTAGAAATCAACCCAGCATTTCCTGTGAGCCCTTTGTGCGCTCTTGGTGTCTCCCCATTACCAATATTTGTTGGCGATTCATATCTGATGGTTGCGCTTTTCAAATTATTTTGATGGCCTTCCAAATTGTGTATGTATCTTTTTTGTAGATTCATCACTTCATTTCCCTGCACGCCCTGTACTTGTACGCTGAGGTCTACTCCTTTGAAAGACATTCTACTATTGATACCAAAAGTATAGTCTGGCAAATAACTTCCGGTAATCGCACGGTCATTTTCATCCAGTTGACCGTCTTCATTGAGGTCGAGCACTTTAGCATCTCCCACTCTTGTTCCTGAAATATGAGGGTAACTGTCCAGCTCTTCCTGAGAAGTAAAAATCCCATCTCTTACGTAAGTGTAATAGGAGCCTATTTCATTACCTATTCTTGTGATATACAAAGCTCCCTCAGACCCACCACGAACGATAATTGGCGCGTCTTCTGTTCCAAGACTCATGACTTCATTTCTATTGAATGAAACATTACCTCCAACAGTCCATTGCACTTGTCCAATTTTCATATTTACGTTTGAGGTCAGCTCCAACCCTCTGTTCTTTACTTCTCCAATATTCTGTAATGCTGAACCAAAACCAGTGATTTCTGGAACTGGAACGGTCAGCAACATATCCGACGTAGTACTTCGATAGGCGTCCACTTCAAAAGTCACTAAATCTTCAAAAAATCCTATTTCTGCTCCAATATCTATCGTCGCAGTTTTCTCCCAACGAATGTTTTCATTACCTAACGTTGCTGGAGCAACTCCAACAACCTGCTGACCTCCACTACCTGTCCCAAGAACGTAATTCTTTTGTTCAAACTCTGTCAGCCATGGGAAATTCCCTATGTTAAAATTCCCTGTTTCCCCGTAGCTCCCTCTCACTTTCAAGAATGTCAGGAAATTATTATCGAAAAAAGATTCTTCAGATACGACCCACGCAGCAGATCCTGATGGAAAATAACCCCATCGACTATCCGCCCCGAAGCGAGAAGCTCCATCCGCTCTTATGGAGGCGCTTAAAAAATATTTCAAACCGAAATTATACTGTGCTCGGCCAATGTAAGACAGTAAAGCCCATGATGTTCGTTGAGAACCCGCATTGTCCACCGTCAAGGCAGCATTTAACGTGGTAACCAAGTCATTGGGGAAATTTCTTACACTTATGTAATTCTCGTTTTGATTTTCCTTTTGTCCGGTAATACCGGCCAATAAGCTCAAATCACCTCGGTCACCTATCTTAATGTTATAATTGGCTGTTTCTTCAATTACCACATTTACAAGCCCCTCTGTTCTGTTTTTCCCTTCTCCAGGAGTTTCATCCAGGGCAAGATTTCTATTGGGTAATGCCTTAGGCCTGAAATATTCACGTGTAAAATCGTTTACATCAATTCCTATGTTGGTTCTGAAAGTCAAATTTTTAATTGGTGAATATTCCATAAAAGCATTTCCCAAAATTCTATTATGATAAATATCATTGATCATCAAATTGGCAAGCGCAACAGGATTGATGTAAGAATCTGACCAGCTTTCGCCTGACTCAGCACGCCATGATTGCTGTCCATAGTTGTAGCTTCCGTCCTGATTATAAACCGAGAACATAGGTGACGAAACCAATGCAGTACCAATCACTCCATCTGCCCAATAAGGCCCTTCCGCCTTCACTCTGTCATGAATACTTCGTGAAGGAGAAAAATTGACACCAAACTTGAACTTACCGTACTCCGCATTCAAGTTCAACCTAGCGCTATATTGTTCATACCCGGAGGAAATAACCACGCCTGTTTGCTTCAAATATGTCCCTGACAAGTAATACCCAATCTCTCCATTACCACCAGAAACCGAAACCGAATGAGATTGAATAACGCCTGTTCGAAAGATTTCATCCTGCCAGTCGGTATTGGTTAAGCCTGAAACATTATTAACGTAAGGAATAATTTCTGATGGAATTTTAAAATCGCCAGATCCCGCGCCATTGTCACCACGTATGCTATTAGGATCATTAATACTTCCTTGAATATTGTTATCAGCCAAAAAATCGAGGTAGGTATTATTATGCCCATCATATTTCAACTTGGCATATTCGTAAGCGTCCATCATATCCACCTTCTTATTGACCGATTGAAAGCCGACATAAGTATCAAAATTCACTTTGGGTTTCCCATTGCGACCTTGTTTGGTGGTGACTATCACCACTCCATTGGCTCCTCTCGAACCATATATCGCTGTAGCCGCTGCATCTTTCAGTACCGAAATACTTTCAATATCATTGATATTGATAGAATTTAATGGGTTAATCGGAGCATCCGAATAGCTTTCCAGCGTGCCGCCTGCACTTTGAATTCTATCAGAAAGTGGCACACCATCTACCACATACAATGGCGTGCTTCCTGCTGTAATTGTGCCAGTACCTCTAATATTAATATTAAACCCACTGCCTGGAGCACCCGATGTTTGAGAAACTTGGACACCAGCCATTTTAGAAGCAATTGCTTCATCAAGAGAAATCACAGGCTGATCCCTCAAGTCCTTTGCTGAAACAGATGATACAGAAGTGGAAACTGCTTTCTTTGTATTCTGACCATAGCCAATAACCACTACTTCTTCCAAGGATTCAACATCTAGATCCAACTGAACTGAAAAGGTCGTTTGCCCATTCAGTATAATTCGTTTGGTTGTAAACCCTATAAAAGAAACAGCAATCTTATCTGCTCCTTCTGGAACTGTCAATTCAAAATAACCTTCAACATTTGTCACCGTTCCGATATTCAAACCAACAATTTTGATGGTTGCTCCTGGAAGGGGTTCGCTAAACTCATCATATACATATCCTGAAATGCTTAAGTCCTCCGGTCCTAATGTGCCCGCTTTTGGGTCTTTATTCCCATTTTTCTTTACTCTTTTAACTGAAATAGATTTATTTATTTGGTGAAATTCTAGCTCGTACTTTTTAGCTACTGCCATCAATATATTCTCTACCGATTCATTTTCGTGAAAATAGGAAGCGTGTGATGATTTTGGTAATTGAGTGATATCATAAATAAAACTGAAGTCAGTCTTCGCTTCGATTTGATTAAAGAGTTCCTCTAGTTCGACGTTTTTGATCGCAAGGTCAATTTTAACCTTACTCATCTCTTGCCCCATAGAGATTTCTGCCAATGCGAATTGAAATATCACCGCACTGAGGACAAAAACGTATATGGAGGTCTTCGTAGCTAACACAATTAGCTTAGTTAATGAAAAATTCATAAATTTACTGTGATTAATTTTTATAATTAACATTCAAAGTAGAGCCTGATGCTGTTGCCGCAGATCAGGCTCATTTTGGTTTTACTTACAGGTATCTCCCCTTATTTCTATCATTTTTTTATCTTTAAATTCATATTCAAATCCATGTACCAGGCTGATACTTTGAAGGACAATGTCAAGAGATTCATCCTTGAATTCCCCATTCAATAAACAGCCACTTTTCGACAGTGCTGGTGGTAAATCAAAATCTACACCGTACCATCTTGTCAACTTTTCAAAAACCACCATCAACGGCTCATCTTGAAAAAGCAAGATTCCGTCTTTCCACGATGTATAAAGAGCTACACTTACCTCTCTTTTCGAAAATTTCCCGGTAGAAAAGTCTAATGACGCTTGTTCGCCAGGAGTCAAAATCACATGATCTTTCGAACTTGAAATTTGACTGGTGATTGGCGCCACATGCACCTTTCCTTCAGCTAAAGTGACAATGGCCTTTGTATTATAAGAATAAGCATTGATATTAAATTCCGTTCCTAATACTGTGGTTTTTATACCTTTTGTTCTAACAATAAAAGGGTGATTTTTATCCGATTGCACAATGAAGAAAGCCTCTCCCATCAATTCAACCTCACGAAAACTATTGTTAAACTTTTCAGGATAAGTCAAACTACTTCCAGCATTTAGCTTAACCGTTGACCCATCTGGAAGTACCACGGTTTTCTTCTGTCCCCATTCCGTAGACTTGGACACATTAGCGACGGTCTCTAAATGACCTACACGAAATAATCCATTTTGATTGGCGATGAATAAACCTAAAGAAATTAATAACACAATAGAGGCTGCAACTCTGAATGCACCCCAGTTAATGGCTGGTAAATGATGCGTTCGAGATTTTCTGGTCTGACTATACGTCACTATATTTTCTAGAACATTATCATACAAATGCTCAGGCATTTTTTCATCAATGGTATAATGAGCGGATTGAATTATTTGCCTTGCCGCTTCGATCTCTTTTTTTTGTTCTGGATGTGATTGTATCCATTTAGACCAATAATGTTCTGATTGAACAGTTGGACGAACTATCCATTGAACGAAATATTCATTTTTTAATAATTCTGTGATATCGGACCTAGTTGATTGCATTGAATAAGATTCCAGTCATTTTAATAGTAGAGACACTCGAAACCCAAGTGTGCACACTTTTATTAAAATATTCTTAATAAATCAGCTTGATGACTTATAATCTATCAAAAATCAACGGCAAATAGGGTATGTTAAAATCTATTTAGCAATAAGAAAGACATCAAAAAATGATCATTATTGCTGATTGAAGGATAAATGAATAAGCAGCAAAGTATATAATTGGTTTTTGTAAGGTTTTAATTGCTTGTGTAAGGAATCTAATGCCCGATAGGTCAGAACTCGCGCAGATCGCACCTTAATATTCATTATCTCGGCTATCTCGGCATAAGTAAGCCCTTCATAAAAATGAAGTAATATCGCCTCTCGCTGGTTTGCAGAAAGCAGATTAAGTTTACTTTGGATGATGGCCAAATCATTTTTATCCAAAACCTTTGAAATCGACACACTGGGTTCCGAGAGATTTAAATTGAAGCCCTCCTCCTCAAGCACCAATTTTTCTTCCTTTTTAATATCTCTAAATATTTTCCTCTTCAAGGCAGAAAATAAATAAGCTTTAATTGATAGTGCTGGAGATAATCGTTCTCTTTTCTTAATTAACTCAAAAAACAGTTCCTGAATACAGTCTCGAATAAATTCTGGCCGCTTAGTGAACTGACGACCATAACGATACAGAATATCAGCATAATTACTATAAATATAGACCAAGCTTTCATCGTCACCTTTTATAAAGCTATCCCAAACAAGTTGCTCATCCTTTTCGTCTGAAGAGCTATTCCTCTTATTAGGAAATGCCTGTGCGCTTGTGGAATCCGTTATTTGTCTTTCTTTCATGACTTATGAAACTCTTTAAGATTACATGGTAAGCTATTTAACTTCCTAAATAAATTTCACTAAAAACAGATTTTTTAGTGTTTGCTGCTAGTAATAGATATCAGATGAATTTTCGTTACAATCTTACGAGCAATTGGTTCATCTCCAATCCAAAACCCTCTTACCCTTACTCGTGAAGAGACTTATTCTTGATGTTTGTCTTTGTGTATACAAAAGTCTGCATTCTGTCAACATCGATTCTTTAGCACTGCTATCTTGACTGCTGAGAAAATTTTTTATGAGAAACATAACCTTTATTATTAGCCTACTCATATTCTTTCCATCATTTAGTCAGGATATATTTTTCGAAAAAGCAGATCAATTTTTTACGAACTATGTTAATGGAGGCTTGGTGGATTATGCTAAAATCATAGAGAATGAATCTGATATTAGCGAATTAAAGGATTTAATCAAAGTTTATAATTTAGACACAGCATCTCAAGACAGGAAAAAAGCGTTTCTGATCAACGCCTATAATTTGCTTGTTGTTGAACAAATACTAGGTTTTTATCCTTTGACAAGTCCAAAAGAAATTCCCGGATTTTTTGATATGGTTGGTTTTACTGTTGCTGGGGAGGTCACGACATTAGATGGCTTAGAAAATAATTTACTCCTTACAGAGTTCCCCGATGCACGCTTACATTTCATGTTGGTTTGTGCCGCCAATGGATGTCCTCCAATTGCGCATTATGCATATCTTCCTTTTGAACTAGAAGAACAATTAATAGCTAGAACAGAAGAAATTCTCGGTATCAACTGGTATATCAGGGTAAATAAAGACAAAGTGGCTATATCTAAAGTTTTTGAATGGTACCAAGATCATTTTTTGGATGAAGCGGAGAGTGTTCTTTCTTTTATAAATAAATATCGATTGTTGAAAATTCCCGCTAATCACCCAATTGAATATTATGAATATGATTGGACACTGAATGACGTAGAAAGAGGGTCGAGATACTGAATATAAACCTCTCCTTAAAATCCATAAGCAAACATTCGTACTCAGCCTCTTTCGAAACAACCAGTGAAGCCGCCTATTAATGAGGCCTTTTCCTTGAATATCGCTTACTTGGTTTACATAAAGTGAAGCTTGATGATCTCGTCATTCTCAAAAGACATAAAATCCATATTGCACTTATTGAGCTGCTAGGTATTGATGTACAAACTTAATAGCCATAGAACCCTCTCCTACTGCGGAAGCAACTCTATTCATCGCTCCTGACCGCACATCACCAGCAGCGAAAACGCCCGGGACACATGTTTCTAGTAAAAAAGGCTCACGTTCTAGCGGCCAGTTTTTCTTAAAGCTTTTGTACTTCAACAATAATGGACCTGTTTCGAGATAACCTTTTTCATCTTTGATCAAGTCTAGAGAAATCCAATCTGTAATCGGTTTTGCGCCTATAAAAATGAATAAAGCAGCGGCTTCATAGTTCATAAGTTCATTGGTATTTGTGTCTTTCACGACAACTTCAGCCAAGCTATCCGCTCCTTTTACCTCTACGATTTCTGTAAATCCCATCACCTCAATATTGTCAGTGCCTGTAATTTGATCAATGAGATATTGAGACATGCTGCTCGATAAGTCAGGCTTTCGAATATTGACGTGAACTTTCTTTGCAAATTTTGATAAGTACATTGCTGCTTGTCCGGCGGAATTTCCACCACCCACAATAAAGACCTCTTTATTCGAACAGGCATTGGCTTCTGTTGTAGCCGCCCCATAATATACTCCGGCACCTGTAAACTTGTCTATGCCTACCGCAGGATGTTTCCTATAATCCACACCAGTAGTAATGATAATGGTCTTTGCGTTTACTTGTCCACCATCTTTTAAGGTCAATAGTTTATAGTTCTCATTGGCCTCAATTTTCATCACCTCTTGAGGAGATAAAAACTCAATTCCAAAACGAGTCGCCTGGGTAATTGCTCTTCTGGACAACTCTGCTCCACTTAAGCCATTGGGGAAGCCCAAGTAATTCTCTATTCGGGAACTTGTACCTGCTTGTCCTCCAGGGGCTCTTTTTTCAATTAAAATAGTATTTAATCCTTCCGAACCACCATAAACACCTGAGGCTAATCCGGCTGGTCCAGCGCCAATAATGGCGACATCATACATTTTCTGTTTTACCTCTACACTCATTCCCGCTTTGGCTCCCAAAGCTGACAAAGATGGTTGTGTCATATACTCGCCATCTTCAAAAAAAACCACAGGCAATTCACGCTCGTTCAGATCATTCAAGGTTAATATCTCCTTGGCTTTTGGGTCATTAATAAAATCTAACCATTGATATGGCACCAAATTACCTGAGAGAAAATCTTTGATCTCATGAGATTTCGGAGACCATTGATAACCCACAATTTTGATTCCTTGAAAATCAGGAATGAAGTTGCTTCGCCATTCATCGAGTTGATCGTTAAGAATAGGGTACAATTTTTCGGACGGAGGATCCCAAGGTTTTAACAAATAGTAGTCTAGCTGCACTTGATTGATTGCACGTATAGCTGCATCGGTATCAGAATAAGCCGTCAATAAAATACGCTTTGCTTCTGGAAAAATGACTTTGGCCTTTTTCAAAAAATCTACCCCCAGCATTTCAGGCATTCGCTGGTCTGAAAGAAAAAGTGCTACCGTATCTCCTTTGTTTTTTAATTGTTTCAATGCGTCTAATGCCTCGCCGGCATACTGCGTCGACATGATTCTATACTCTTTTCGATACATCGCTCTGACATCTCTTGCAATAGCTTGCAACACCGCAGGATCATCATCCAATAAAAATATGATTGGCTTTTTCATTATACGCTTTTGACTTAATCGAAAGAATTATTAAATATTAAACAGACCCTTCTAATGGTAAACATATTGTAAAGGTCGTGTTGCCAGGTACAGACTTTAAATAAACTGCTCCGTTATGTTGTAACCGAACAATTTCCTGAACAAACTCTAGCCCCAGTCCAGTCCCTTGACCAATGGACTTAGTGGTAAAAAAAGGGTCAAATATTTTACCTTGAATATCTTCAGGAATACCCATACCTGAGTCAGTAATTGCAATATTAACGAAGTTTCCGTCCTTGAGCGTTTCAATAGTCAGCTGCTTATTTTCCGTATCATTCATAGCGTCAATGGCATTGTCAATAAGATTGGTCCAAACCTGATTAATGAGACCTTGAAGCAAAGGTATTGGAGGTAATAACCTATCGTAGTGTTTGATTATTTCAATCTTCCCACTTTTTATCTTATGGTTGAGCATTGTTATAGTATTGTCAAGCCCAATGTGTATATCAACCGCATGCTTTTCTGGCGATTGATCCATATGCGTATAACTCTTAATCGACTGGACCAAATCATTGATCCTTTGTGACGCGTCCTCTATTTCACCTACTAGCTTTTCGGTAGTTATGACTTGATTCAACCAGCCGATCACAGATGCTAAATAGTCTGTTCCAGTTTTTTCTTTTATCAAATCAAGGTCATCTACTTCAATGTCAAAGTCAGTGAAATTTGTAGCTATTTCATCACTGTCTGCCACTTCTTCATCATCAAGCCAATCCATCAGCTCATCTTCTCTTCCTGATTTTTCTATAAGCGACCAACTTTTCAATCCCTTTTTGACTTTATCAAATAATATTTCGTTGACATCATCCACTTCCTTATCTGACATCCTAATCTTTATGACATTTTTAAAATTTTCGGGTAGGTATTTCAAATTTCTGGAAAGCTCTTGCGCACTGCGCACGACCGCCGATGAGGGATTATTGAGCTCATGTGCTAAACCAGCAGAGAGCTTGCCTAAAGACATCATTTTATCATCTTGCTGTTCTCGCTTAGTAAATTGTCGGATTCTACTACTCATGATGTGTACCAAAGCTGTTGTCAGCTCGTGGCATTCTTGAATCATTACTTTGAATTCGGTACCATTTAAGACGAGTACTTGAGCTGGCTTGGTGGCTTCAGCATAGCCAGTTGCTTTACTAGCGCGCGAATATGGTAACAAACCCGTAATGGTATTTTGAGGAAACTTACCAAGAACCTGAAATTGATTATTTCTCTTAGCCTTAAGAATAAACTCCCCTTCGAGAATAATAAAAAGCTTATCAATCGCAACACCTGGGCTAAACAAATGATCACCTTTTTCGAAGGAAATGCATGCGCTTCGGTCGATGATCCATTGTAGTTGAGTCTCTGGCACTTCTGCCAATTCTTTAATTTCTTTAAGCTTAGAGATAGTATTCATAATAAAAATTCAAAAATATAAACCTACAGTATTCTCTTATTGAGATTAGAAATTTAAGCTATTTGAGATTCATTTCGACAATGTGTATATAAATACTATATTACATCTCACAAAACGGCAATATATTTTATACACTTTCTTCGCCATTATACTAAACCTGCATTCCTTTGGCCAACAACGAGTTAATGTAGGCTATTCTACCGGTAACATGGCAGATACTTCTTACTCCTATTATGGAAAAGAAAATAAAGCTTATGAGCTATCAACGAGTATCGGGGGAAATAAACGACAGGTCTCTCTTGGCTTACAAGTATTTCTTGGAAAATCAGAAACCAAAACAGTACAATCTTTTTTTTATGAGACCGAACTTTCCTATCGACGTGAACTTATTGAAAACAACAATCTAAATAAATTCATAATCACACCTTCTTTGGGCTATTTGATTCATAGCAACCTTAAAAAGGAAGTACTGGTCACAGGCGTATTTGTACGCTCAGGAGTAAGTTTTGTGTACTCACAATTTTACACCTCATTTCTACAAGGTGAGTTCGAGACAGCAGAGGGTCCAACGATTTTTTTAACCACTCGAATCGGTTTGATAAACTGTTTTAGCTAAAAAAGCACCTATTGATTACGAAATACATCTTTACGCTATTAACTACTTCTTTTCTGTTGATTGGAATCAATAAATGTTTAGGTCAACATGTCCTCGAAGTTGGTGTTGGGTTTCCTCAGTTACATCATTTGGAGTACGGGGTTTTTTTAAAAGAAAACTCAATAATCGGTGCATCATTGGGATATGGGTTTGGGGCGATCCAACTGTCAATAGGTCATAAATTCATCATTGGAAACAGTAAGCATTTCACTTTGAAAAAATGGTACATTTCTAACAGGGCGATTGTTTTAAGAATCAACAATTCTAATTTTATAACCAAGCATCTATTGCTAACTCCTTCGATTGGTCGTTTCCTTTATTTGAATACTAAAAAGAAGCAAATAGTTACGGGAGTTAATTTCGATATTGGGGCTAGTTTATTATTGATGACACATAATAGAATATTGAGGAGGACGCAAGAAGATTTCAATGATGTCGTTCCAGGTATAATTCCAGCTATTAGAATGAGTCTATTCAGACTTTTCTAATCGTTCAATTCATACTCTAGTCGATTCAAAAAAAGCATCTACTTTCAATTCGTCTCCTGTAGCAGCCATCACTGCTAATTCATCGCAGCGTTCGTTTTCAGCATGACCAGCGTGCCCTTTGACCCATTTAAATTTCACTTTATGATCTTTTGCTGCTTCGAGGTAGCGTTTCCATAAGTCTGGATTCTTTTTATCCTTAAAATTCTTCTTGACCCATCCTTGTAACCATCCTTTTTCAACGGAATCCACTACATATTTTGAATCAGAAATCACCAATACCTCCCATCCGGGTTTTTTTATTTCTTCCAGTCCTCGAATGACGGCCAGCAACTCCATTCGATTATTAGTCGTCATCCGAAATCCCTCAGAAAGCTCCTTTCTCTTGCCTTGATAATCGAGAATGGTGCCATAGCCGCCATTACCAGGATTTCCTTTTGCCGCTCCGTCTGTATATATTCTAATCATTATAATGTCCAGGAAGTTTTAAATATTTTGATTGCGATGGCCAGGAGTATAATTCCAAAAACTTTTCGCAAGATATTGAACCCATTTTGACCAATTTTTCTCTCTAACCAACCACTCGTCTTCAACACTATATAGACGAAAACCAGATTGACCGTAATACCCACAAGTATATTTGCAGTTTGGTAAATGGATGCCAAGGAGAGCAAGGTTGTCATGGTGCCTGCTCCTGCTATTAGGGGAAATGCAATAGGCACAATACTTGATGAGCTCAGGTCGCCTTCCTCTGATTTGAAAAGCTGAATCCCCAGTACCATTTCCATTCCTAACAAAAACATTATAATAGCACCTGCAATAGCAAAAGATCCAATATCAATGCCAAATAGCCTTAAAAGGCTTTCTCCTAAAAAAAGAAATACGAACATAATGATGGCTGAAACAATTGTTGCCTTCTCAGACTGAACATGTCCGACTTTTTTTCGTAAGTCTATAATTATTGGAATACTACCGATAATATCAATGACTGAGAAAAGTATCAATGTCACCGACAAAATTTCTTTGAAATCAAACATCAAAATAAGCGATTAAAAAATAAAAATTGATCGACACACATCAACTATTCATGGCCATCGAGTCACAAAGCTAGCATTCTATTTACTCGAAATATGAAGAGTTTACTCAAATAATATGACTAAGAAAATTCAAATCGCTTCTCGTTACCTTTTACTATTTCTCTTTGCTCTGATTTCCACAAATAGTCATGCTCAATCCGAGTGGAATTGGCCGTCAGATCCTGCAATAGATAAAATGGCCAAGGAAAAACAAGCCTTTTATAAAGTGTTGATGGCTCAAGAAAAATATGACGAAGCATTCCATGAGCAGTATTGGCTTTTCAAAAACAACCCCGACTTGCACCCCTCAATATATAAGGATGCTGCGAAGATTTTAGAGCATATTTTGGAGGAAGGACTTGAAGCCGAACGCCTAGCTATTTTAGAGGATTCATTGTTATGGGCCTACGATATGCGTATCAAGTATTTTCCCGAAGATAAGGCCAATGCCACTGATCGCAAAGCCTATACAGCGTTTAAACTCTACTATAAAACTGCTTCGAAATATGGTGATCTCTTGGATTATTATGAAGACCTGTATGCACTACCTTTAGTAGAAATATCGAAATTCAACATTACCCCTTACATGACGCTGGCTACCTATTATTACAAAGCCGATCCTAAGGAAATGCCAGCAGAGAAAGTATTAGATATACATGAGCAAATCACCAATGTAATTGAAGGTAAAATCAACGCTGGTGAAAATTTGACTGCATATCTGAAAGAACAGGATAAGATCGATGCTTTTCTCAGTTCTCTTAGCGAAATATTAAATTGCGAATTTATTAGTGAAAGATTAGTCCCAAGGCTCGAGTCGGACCCCAACGACCTGAATACTGCAAAAAAAATATTCTCTTATTCATTGAAAGCTAAATGTACCGATCAGCCGTATTTTGTACAAGCAGGTGCTGTTCTCTTCCAAAACAAACCAACATTCTCATTAGCCAAGGCGCTCGCCGATAAAAAATACAGCAGCAGCGAATATAAGGAAGCATACGAGTATTATGAAAAGGCCTTGAAATATGCCGAAACCGACACTGAACGTTATCAGGGGCATTATGGACAAGCATTGTCGCAATCAAAGCTGGGCAACAAACCATTAGCTCGCTCTTATGCTAGACAAGCGCTAAGTGAAAAGCCAGATGCAAAGGATGCTTATAATCTTATTGGCAATTTGTATTACTCGAGTTACGAAGAATGTAAAAAAGGAGAAAGCAAGGTTTTGGATAGAGCCGTATTTATTGCTGCTCATAACATGTACGCGAAAAGCGGCAATATCTCACAAATGGAGGCTTCACAAAGTCAGTTTCCTTCGATCCAAGAGATCTTTAGTGAGGGAAAGGAAGAGAAACAGTCAATAGTCCTAACGTGCTGGATTAACGAAACGGTTGTTCTTAAGCGTAGATAATTATTTGTACTCTTTCTCAAAAAAGCCTATTAACTTTTCAATCTCAATCGTCTTTATAGCGGGAAAATTAGCTATTCTCAAAGAGTGATCTTTCCATTCACCGTACCCCTTACCTAAAATAATACGTTTTTCGAATGCCTTTTCTATTACTGAGCTAGGGTCTTTATGTTGCAATGCAATTACGGTATCAGATCTTACTTTTTTGTTTTTAATTAAAAAGTCAAAATCAATACTTTTTTCAAAAGTCTGATAATAAAAATCCGCTCTTTTTTGCGTTTTAGCACTTACGATATCAATTGCCTTCATCCTCTTTTGGGTTTTATACAAAAGATAAATGTTCAATACATTCGGCGTGTAATGCGTTTGGTTTTTTCGGCTATTTATAAGTACGTTTAGTAAGCTATTGTAATGGATTTGGTCATTGACTTTTTCTGCTCTTTTCTGCGCTCTTGGAGACATTATTATTATTCCCAATCCAGCCGGCAAACCGAAACATTTTTGCACGGAAGCATACCAAATATCGCCTTGGGATAAATCAAGATTAATACCTGCCAAGGACGAGGTTACATCTAAAGCAATAATTGCATTGGTTGATTTTCTTAATTTCTTAAGAATACTTGTATGCACTTGGGTAGCATTCGACGTTTCATTTTGAGTAATACAAATCACATCTGCTGCTGGATCCAATTTTTGTAAAGGCAATGCTTCCTCAATACCAAAAGGCACACCTTCTGCCTCTTTGACCATTGAAGCATAATCGAACCATTTTTTACCAAAAGCGCCATTATAAAAATGCTGTGACTTTTTTTTCACCAACGATTGGGAGATCACCTCCCAGGATTCTGTGGCTGATGACAGAAAGGCTATCTCGTAACCTTTAGGGATGTTTAGGCTTGATCTCAAAGCCTGTTTGGTCTTATCCATCAAATCCATAAAAACATCACTTCGATGATTTATAGACATGATTCCCTTCATGTAAGCCTCATAAATCACCTCAGAAATACTGGTATAAACTTTGGATGGACCGGGATAGAAATTATTTTCGCGCATTACTCTTTAAAATACCTTATCGCCAATTCATAACCTTTCAATCCTAATCCTGAAATGATTCCCTGTGCTTTTGCCCCAGTATATGAGTGCTTACGGAAATCTTCTCGTGCATGAATATTAGAAATATGTACCTCAACGACTGGCGTTGTAACTGCTGAAATTGCATCCGCCAATGCTACGGATGTATGCGTATATCCTGCAAGATTCACGATAATTCCATCATATTCGAATCCTGTTTCGTGTATTTTATCTATTAAGGCACCCTCACTATTTGATTGAAAATAACTAATCGACACCTCTGGAAATAACAACTTCAGTTCTTCCAAATATTCTTCAAAGGACTGATTCCCATATATATCTGGCTCTCGTCTCCCCAACAAATTGAGGTTTGGTCCATTAATAATGGCAAGCTTTAGATTAATCATCGTACTACAATTTTAATACTTAACAGTAAAAGTCGTCTTAAAAGGCGATTATCACTAATTTTAAGTCAGTGAGCTGGGAAATTTATATCAAACAATTTAAAAATTATCTTAATCTAGAGAGATCTTTAGCCAAAAATTCGGTGGATGCATATATTGGTGATATTACCAAACTAAGACAGTTTTCTGAGATGAAAAATACTGACTTGAGTCCTTTGAAAGTTGCGCAATCTGATATTGTTAATTTTATAGAGTATGTCAATGAATTGGGCCTTTCACCCTATTCTCAAGCGAGAATCCTCTCTGGCATAAAGGCATTCTACAAATTTTTAAATTATGAACAACTGGTCGACAAAGACCCAAGCGAACTGCTTGAGGCCCCAAGATTAGGCCGTAAACTACCCGACACGCTGGATTACAATGAGATAGAAAATGTTCTTTCTCAAATAGATATGTCGAAACAAGAAGGAACAAGAAATCGCGCTATTATCGAGGTTTTGTACAGTTCCGGCTTACGTGTCACTGAGTTGATACAATTGAAAATCAGTAACATCTATGAGGACATAGGCTTTCTTCGTGTCATTGGAAAGGGCAATAAAGAAAGACTTGTGCCAATTGGGAGAGAGGCATTGAAACATATCAAAATTTACTCAGAACAGGTGAGAGTTCATGCTAATATCAAAAAAGGTAGCGAAGACATTCTTTTTCTCAACAAACGAGGCGCACAACTATCTCGACAAATGATTTTTTTAATCATTAAAGACTTGGCGTTAAAAGCGCAACTCAACAAAACAGTTAGTCCACATACCTTTAGACATTCTTTCGCCACACATCTCATTGAAGGAGGTGCCGATCTAAGAGCTGTTCAAGAAATGCTAGGTCATGAATCAATAACTACCACAGAAATTTATACTCATCTAGATAGCGCGTATCTTGCGCAGGTTATAAAAGATTTTCATCCAAGAAGTTAACATTCATATAAAATAACTTTAGCATTTCCGACTCGTGTATCAATTAGCAAAAGCATTACTCTTTCAATTGCCAGCAGAAAAGGCACATTATTTCACCACTGGTTTACTTAAATCATTATTCAAAATCCCTTGGGCCAAAAGCATTTTTAGTGCTCTTTACTCTTATGAAAGAAAAGAGCTGGAACAAGAGCTTTTTGGATTGAAATTTAAAAACCCCGTTGGGTTAGCCGCTGGATTTGATAAGAATGCAGACTATATTAATGAATTTGAAGCCATGGGTTTTGGCTTTATTGAAATCGGCACGGTCACGCCTTTAGGGCAGCCAGGGAATCCTCAACCACGCTTATTTCGACTTAAAAGAGATGAGGCATTAATTAATAGATTGGGGTTCAACAACAATGGAATGGATGCCGCTGTTGAAAATCTTAAAAATCGCCCTCAAGGATTAATTGTTGGTGGAAATATTGGTAAAAATAAAGCAACTCCAAATGAACAGGCCATAGATGATTATTTAAAATGCTTTGACGCTTTATATGATTATGTAGACTACTTTGTTATCAACGTGAGTTCACCAAATACGCCTGGCTTAAGAGAATTACAAGACAAGGAACCATTAACGGCACTCATAAAAGCTGTACAAAAAGCGAATAGAGAAAAGCCAACAGAAAAACCCATATTACTAAAAATAGCTCCAGATTTAACAAATAGCCAACTGGATGATATACTCGATATGGCGACAGAAACTAACCTGGATGGATTAATTGCAACAAATACCACGATAACCCGCGACGACCTTAAAACTCCAGAAAACGAACTAGCGGCTATAGGAGCGGGTGGACTCAGTGGTAAGCCTGTTTTTGAAAGGTCTACAGCCGTGGTGAAATATATCCGCGACAATAACCCAACTATTCCTATTATTGCAGTTGGTGGAATTATGAGCGGAGAAGATGCTCGTAAAAAAATAGCAGCTGGTGCAAATTTGGTTCAGGTATATTCTGGGTTAGTTTATCGTGGACCTGGGCTGATCAAGGAGATTTGTAAATCATTGGTTTAGTATTGTTTATCCATGACAAACGCATGAATTAAGTGTGCCCTCGAAATTGCCAAAGTACTCGCCATTGGCGTGCGAGCGACCGAGATCCCTACGGGACCATTTTTTGCCTTCTTAGGTAAAAAAATATAAAGACCCACGCCGGATTCAGCGCTCGTTAACGCTCCTAGGCCTTTAAATGCTTTTTCTCTGATTCGTTAGCTTCTTGTATTGGCATCTGAAATTCCGATATTTAAAGTATCGTTTCAAGCGAGCATACCTCCAGCTATCAAACTTTAGTGTTGTAAACTCATTGATTTCGATACTGATCAACAGCTCATTGAATACGGATGACCCTTTTAGCCTTCTTAAAAGATTTAACTGATAATATTAAATTGTGCCATTGATAATATTGACAAGCAAAATTAATAAGGTGAATAAATACTTTAATCTTTGTCTATTTTTTGCCCTCCTTCAAATGTCCATTACTTTTACACACTGAAAAATCCGAATGGCGAAAAACACTTATAAAACTCCTGTTACTGAAAAAGCATCAAAATCTATCGATTTTAATCTAGATTTTTTCAACGAGCGCAAGTTTCAATTAACCCTCGGTTTTGCAAGCCTGTTGACAGCTGCTTTTTTGGCTATCGCGTTTATTTCTTATTTATCGACAGGAAAAGCTGATCAAAGTGTGGTTGAAGCCGTAACCAATATACATATTAACGCTTCAGGTGCTGAAGTGCTAAATTGGTTTGGCTTGATGGGCGCAATCACTGCACATTATTTTATCTTTTTGTGGTTTGGTATTGCAGCGCTATTAATTCCCCCATTTTTCTTTATCGTCGGCCAAAAAATCGTGTGGAGAAAAGAGCTCGTCTCCGTATCCAAAACTTTTGGATTTACACTGTTCTATCTTCTTTGGCTCAGCATGTTTATTGGCTATTTTTTGATTAGTTCGGATGAGGTATCGGAATGGGGATTCTTAAGTGGAGGCATTGGTTTTGAACTAGCAATAATTCTTGATAGCCTTATGGGTTGGGGCACGGCGCTCTTCCTTCTATTCCTGTTTATCACTTTCAACATGTATTTCTTTGATGTAACCCAACTGAAATTTGGGAATGGAAAGTTTATAAACCTGAAGTCTCGTTTTAAAAATAAAGAAAGCTCTGAAGTTGATGCTAATGAAAAGGTCGAAGAGAAGGAGGGGAATATCGAGGAGGGTTTTGATGACGATGACGATGACGAAATATCAAAATCTGAATTAGATGACTCGCTCGACTTTATTTTGAAGCAAGTAAAAGAGGAAGTAGAGCTAGAGGATAAAGGAGAGGTGGCAGATCCCCCACCAGAAAAAAAGCCGAAAAAGAACTTAAAATTAATTTTAGAAGACGAACCCGAGGAAGAAATTGAAGATGCCACAAGCTGGGAAATAGAAAAAAAACCAACTCGTCGAAAACCCATACCTATCGATGAGTTAGAATTGGATATAGAAGATTCTGTTGTAGATGATAAGCTTCCAGAATTTAATATCCCTTCAAGTTTTGATGTCGAAATCGAGCCTAAAACTAATAGTTATGAAGATGACTTATCGAGTCTCGATTTTGATGTAGAAGCGCCAACTGATGCGGAAATTCGTGTAGATCAAATGGAAAATTACGATCCTACATTAGATCTCCCACATTATCAATATCCTAATGCAAGCCTTTTAATTGACTATCCTACGCGAGATGTACAAGTCTCTAAGGATGAGTTAGAGCAGAATAAAGACAAAATTGTTGAAACGCTTATAAATTTCAAAATTGGTATCTCGAGTATCAAAGCGACGATTGGACCTACAGTAACACTCTATGAAATTGTTCCTGAAGCAGGAGTAAAAATCTCTAAAATCAAGAATCTAGAAGACGACATTGCGCTTAGCTTAGCTGCTTTAGGAATAAGGATTATTGCCCCAATACCAGGAAAGGGAACTATTGGAATCGAGGTTCCTAACAAGAATAAGGAAATGGTCGACGTGAAATCTGTTATTATGACAGAAAGATTCATGAAGAGCTCTATGGATCTTCCTATTGTCCTTGGAAAGACTATTTCGAATGAAGTATATGTTACGGACTTAGCAAAAATGCCGCACTTGTTGATGGCTGGTGCCACCGGTCAAGGTAAGTCCGTAGGCCTTAACATGATAATAACATCTTTGATTTACAAAAAGCATCCTTCGCAATTGAAGTTTGTCATGGTAGATCCTAAGAAAGTGGAGCTTACATTATTTAACAAACTTGAGCGACATTTCCTTGCGAAGTTGCCCGATAGTGAAGAAGCCATTATCACCGATACAAAAAAGGTAATTAATACGCTCAATTCATTATGTATTGAAATGGATCAACGGTATGATTTATTAAAAGATGCTGGTTGTCGAAACCTAAAAGAGTACAACAAGAAATTCGTCAATCGACGATTGAACCCACAAAAAGGGCATAAGTATCTTCCCTACATTGTATTAGTGATAGATGAATTAGCGGATTTAATGATGACCGCTGGTAAAGAAGTTGAAGCGCCAATAGCTCGATTGGCTCAGCTGGCTAGGGCAATTGGAATTCACCTAATTGTTGCAACACAGAGACCCTCCGTAAATGTTATCACCGGTATAATTAAAGCTAATTTCCCAGCGCGATTATCATTTAGAGTAACCTCAAAAGTAGATTCTAGAACAATACTTGATGCCAGTGGAGCTGACCAGTTAATTGGTCAGGGAGATATGCTGTTATCTTTGGGCAATGAAATGCTCAGGCTTCAATGTGCGTTTGTAGACACACCCGAAGTGGATAGAATTGTCGACTTTGTAGGAAGTCAAAGAGGCTATGAAAGTGCGTATATGCTTCCTGAATTTGTTGGCGAAGATGAAAGCGGCAGCACTGTCGGTGAAGTTAACCTAGCAGAAAGAGATGTGTTATTCGATGATGCTGCAAGATTAATTGTGATGCATCAGCAAGGAAGCACCTCACTTATTCAAAGGAAAATGAAACTTGGCTATAACAGAGCAGGTAGAATCATAGATCAATTAGAGGCTGCCGGAATAGTTGGCCATTTTGAAGGAAGTAAAGCCAGAGAAGTTTTAATCCAAGATGAACACTCTTTGGAACAATTATTGTCAAGCCTCTAAATAAGAATTAATAAATTAGAAGATGAAAAAACTATTTATCGCGTTCGCATTCCTATTGAGCACTCAATTATCATATGCCCAATATGACCCAGATGCAAGAGCTGTCCTCGACGCAATGAGCGAGAAATATAAAAGCTTTGAAGCTTTCGCCGCAGGTTTTAAGCAAGAGTTTACCAATGAGAATGCTGGAATAGATGAATCTATGAGTGGGGAGATCATTGTGAAAGACAATCAATATGTTTTAGATATTGCTGGGCAGAAAATATACAATGACGGTAATGAAATGTGGAGATATGACGAGGAAATGGCAGAAGTAACGGTCACTATCAACGAGCCTGAGGAGCAGGAAATTAGCATGAATAATATTTTTGACCTTTATAAAGATGGCTTCAAGTATATTCTCATGGGCCAAAACCAAAGAGGTGAGCGTATGATCGAACTTGATCCGATAACCAAGGACAAAAGCTATTACAAGATTAAAATGGTCATCGACAAAAACGATATGTTGAAAAACTTCTCTGTCTTAGAGCGATCTGGAAATACCTACAAATACATCATTGAAGATTTTAAGACAATGAAAGACGTTTCGGCAGAGACTTTCGCATTCAATGTGGGTGACTTTCCAAACGTCGAAGTTGTAGACTTTAGATAATTATTATACACCAGCGTCAAAAAACATCAAACCTAATCCCATCACATTATGACGCGACAGCAGCTTTTTGAACAAATAAAGAAAAAAGAATCTTTCCTGTGCGTAGGACTTGACACAGACGTTTCAAAAATCCCACCACACTTACTCGATTTTGAAGATCCTATTTTTGAGTTCAATAAGCAGATCATAGATGCCACCAAAGAATATGCGGTAGCCTATAAGCCAAACATCGCTTTCTATGAAGCTCTGGGCTCCAAAGGATGGGATAGCTTATCAAAAACTGTCGAATACATTCCTAAAGATATCTTCACAATTGCCGATGCAAAAAGAGGTGATATCGGAAATACTGCTAGTATGTATGCAAAGGCATTTTTTGAAAATATGCCTTTTGACTCGATGACCGTTTCCCCTTACATGGGTGAAGATAGTGTTACCCCATTTTATGGTTTTAAGAGAAAGTGGGTTATTATCCTAGCCGCAACATCTAATTCAGGAGGACTGGATTTTCAAGATTTGATGTTGGAACATTCTTCAGAGAAATTATTTGAAGCAGTCATTAGAAAATCCGCAACTTGGGGCAATACAAATAATACCATGTACGTCATTGGTGCTACAAGGCCAGAAGTATTGCTCAAAGTACGAACGTTGATTCCAGACCATTTTTTACTGATTCCTGGCGTGGGCGCGCAAGGTGGTGACTTGAAAGCAGTCTGCAAATATGGCATGAACAAGCAATGTGGAATCCTCGTCAATTCTTCTCGCGGTATTATCTACGCTGGAAAAGATGAGAATTTCGCAGAACAAGCAGCTGCAGCCGCAAAAAAGCTACAATTAGAAATGTCCAATATTCTTCAAAATCATCTTTAAGTTTTAATTCTCACCAAATGCATCTATATTCGGTATTTCAACTACCCCTATGGATGAGTATTTTTTACATTTTCTCTGGAAATTTCAAAAATTTAATCGTCGGCCACTGCTAATAGCGAGCGGTCAGCAGCTTTCCATTTTCAACACAGGTTACTCTCACGACCATGCAGGTCCGGATTTTGAAGAAGCCAAAATCAAAATTGGTGATATCACTTGGAATGGCCCAGTCGAAATTCATTACCGTTCGTCAGATTGGTTTGCACATGGACATGCGTCAGACAAACGCTATGATTCGGTCATTTTACATGTCGTGTGGATTGACGATAAGCCTATTGAATACGCTGACTCAGAAACCGTTCCAACGTTAATATTGAAGGATTTTGTAGACCAAAATTTAACGGAGTATTACAGACAATACATCAATCAGACAGACGAAATACTATGTGGCGGTTATGACCTAAATCCTTTGTTTTGGCTTCAAATGAAAGATCATGCCATTGCGCAGCGACTTGAGTTAAAATCTAATGAAGTAAATAAGTTGAGCAAAAGCCTTGGAAGCGATTGGGAAGAAACTGCCTATCACCTTCTATGTAGGAATATGGGTTTTTCAGTCAATAAGGAAGCTTTTATCAAGTTATCAGAAATACTTCCACATAAAGTATTAAAAAAACACACCAACTCAGCATTCCAAATAGAGGCTTTAATTTTTGGACAATCTGGCTTTTTAGATAACCCGCAGGACGATTATCAGAAAAAGTTAAACCTAGAGTTTGAATTTCTGAAAACAAAATATCAGCTCACCCCTGCAATGCACAGGACCCAATGGATGTTTTTAAGATTGAGACCAGCAAACTTTCCTACTATTAGGTTATCCCAACTGGCAGCATTTATTGCCCAAAACCATAATCTATTCAGTTGGCTTACGCAATTAGAAAAGGTCGACATTAGGTTACTTCCTTTAGTTCAACCATCAACATATTGGGATAAGCATTATGATTTTGGGAAGCAGTTGAAAAATGGCACCAATAGTTTTGGGCTTAGCTCTTGGCAGAATATCATCATCAATACAAGTATTCCTCTTTTAAGTGCATATTCACACCACATCAAAGACCAAGCTTTGCTTGACAAAGCAGTTGCTTTTCTATCATTCATCAAGCCAGAGGACAATAGAATAACACGGAAATGGTCAGAAATCAATCTGAAAATAGAGAATGCTTTAGATTCTCAAGCCTTAATTCACCAATATCGAACGTATTGTTTAAAAAAGAAATGCCTTCAATGTAATATTGGTGTGAACATACTTCAGCGCTGTTGATATTAGTTTTCATTCATATTATTTTTATTGTCTCTATTCTTCTTATTATTTCAAAGAAGCAGACCATTTTGCCTACGCCCTATTTCTGGTGTTTCGCTACTTCCAAAATAATCATTGGCATAACTATTGGCTATCTCTTTGTAGAGCTTAGGGAAGGAAGTGACACATTATTCCTTTTTAATCAAGGCCAAATGGTTGCTAATCAATTGAACGACGGTCTCGGGACCTACTTAGAGTTTATCTTCCAATCACAATTCCCTTCGTTTAAATCAGAATCAAGAAATCTCTTCTTTGGAAAAATCCTGAGTGTCCCCATAATATTTACACAAGGGAACTTTTGGCTAACCAATATTTACCTCTCTCTCCTGAATTTTCTTGCGGGGCTACTATTATTTAAAAAGCTACTTGAAAAATATTCCGATTTAAAAGTCCAATTGCTTGTTTCAGTTTTCTTGTTGCCTTCCGTTCAAATATGGACCAGCGGAATTATCAAAGAATCCATTCTAGTCAGTTTTATATATCTAATTATCGTAAGCCTGCTTTATTTATCATCATCCAAAATGAAGCTGATTCCTATCGCACTCATAATAGTTTATTGTTTTTTTATTTTTAACATCAAATATTACGTTCTCCCTCCTCTCCTTTTTGGGCTCATAATTTTATTTTTAGGCGTAATTAAAAGGAGAATAAATTTGACTCGGTACATGGAGTTCGGCCTTAGCGTAATGGGTATTTTGGCGACTATGTTATTTTCATCATTACTACAACATCACCTCGACCTTTCCATCATTCCCCAGAGCCTACATGACAACTACCAAACAATTATTTATAATTCTTTTTCAAAGAATACATTTATATTATCCTTTGACCCCACATGGGAAAGCATAGTCGTATACAGCCCTTTAAGCTTGATTACTGGGCTTTTCAGACCTTTCCTCTCTGAAGGGTCGATATTTAACATCCTTTATTGGATAGAGTCAACGGTTGCTATTTGTTTTACCTGCTACTCTTTTTGTTATTGGAAAAGATGGAGGTTCTCCTATGTCATTTTAGCTGCCCTTGCCTTTATACTTACATTAGCCTTATTCCTGCCCTTTGCTACAGGAAACTTTGGAACTCTTGCCCGCTATCGCGTTATTTACTGGCCTTTATTCCTATTTATGATCTCAATAATTCCATTGAACGACTTTGTTTCCTTTAGGCAAAGAATTGGCTAAATTTGCGGTTCATTCAAAAATAACATGGACAAACCGGTAATTATTCTAGGATCAAAAGGTATTGCAAAAGCAGCCTACGAAATATTTAAGAGCAATAAAATCATTGTCTATGGATTTTTAGATGATGACAAGTCTGTTCATGGCAGTGCGATAGATGATGTCACAGTTCTTGGCAACATGGATGATCACGGATTCTTAAAACTCATAGGACAAAAATGTGAGGCTTTCATCGCTGTTGATGAAAACAAAGTCCGTCAGTCCTTGGTCAAAATATTGAATGACAATAGGAAAACCATGCCGATTAATGCGATACACGCCGATGTTCACATTTCAGAATCTGCAGAAATCGGACATGGAAACTTCCTTAATGCAAAAGTTTTTCTTGGAGCGGAAGTTAAGCTAGGGCAGCATTGCATACTCAATACCGGAGTGACCATAGATCATGAATCTATCATCGGAGATTTTGTGCAAATTGGTGCAGGCACTACGATTAATGCTGGTGTAGAGATTGAAGAAGGAGCTTTTATCGGTTCAGGCGTTACAATTATAAGCGGTATTAAAATCGGTAAGAACGCACGAATCGGTGCAGGCTCTGTCGTCATAGCAAGTGTTGATGAGAATAAAACCGTATTTGGCAACCCTGCTATAGAAATAAAAAAATAAGAAAACATTAAGTTTTAAATTAAACGTTCATTCAAAACACCCCGCTGAAACGGGAATATAGTTATGGAAGAAGAATACCTAAACTTACTCTACTATTGCTACACCCATATTGAAGATCCAGAAACCTTTAGAGAGGAGCATCATTTAAAATGTATTGAGCTCCAACTTCTTGGAAGAATTATTATCGCTGAAGAAGGTTTAAATGGTACCGTTTCTGGAATACAAGAGAACTGTATCCAATATATGTCTGAGGTAAAATCAGACCCCAGGTTCTCTCACGTCGAATTCAAAATAGAGACGGTAGAAAAACACACTTTCGCTAAACTTCACGTACGGGTAAAAGAAGAAATTGTAAAGTCTACGCTGAAGCATATTGACCCTAAAGTAAAAACAGGTGGATATATTGAGCCTAAAGAATTTAGAGAAATATTACGAGCCGAATCAGAAGATACAGTCATCTTGGATGTTCGATCTAACTACGAACATAATATTGGTAAATTTAAAAATGCCATCACACTCGATATAGACAACTTTAGAGACTTCCCTGAGAAAGTAAAAGAGTTAGCTAACTTAAAAGACAAAAAAATAATCACCTACTGCACTGGCGGCATTAAATGTGAGAAAGCAAGTGCTTATTTATTAGAACAAGGTTTCGAAAACGTTCATCAACTTCACGGAGGAATAATTAAATATGGCTTGGAGGCAGACGGTGAAGATTTTGAAGGTAAATGTTACGTCTTCGATGAAAGAATCACCAAAGACTTAAATAAGATAAACCCGACCGTCATATCAAAATGTTATGTCACTGGCTCACCAAGCGCTCGTATGATTAATTGTGCTAACCCTCATTGCAATAGACATATTCCTTTGAGTGAAGAAGGTGCTAACTTATATAATGGCTGTTGCTCAGAGGCCTGTGCCGAAAATCCAGATATTCGCCATTATAACGGCACTGGCTACTATCCTACAAACATGAATGGATATAATCCATACAGAGGATCTCAAAGAATTGAAGAAAGTCTAAAACAAAACTCATGATATCAGCAACCGATTTGATTATTAATCCAGATGGTAGCATATATCATTTAAACTTGAAGCCGGAACACATCACGGATAAAATCATCACAGTTGGTGATCCCAGTCGTGTCCATAGGATCTCCAAGTATTTTGATGAAGTAGATTTTGAAATGAATAAACGCGAATTCATCACGCACATTGGCACCTACAAAGGCCAAAGACTCATGGTTATTAGCACAGGAATGGGTACTGATAATGTGGAAATATTCATGACTGAATTAGATGCCTTAGTAAATGTAGATTTCAAAACACGCGAGGTAAAAGAAGTAAAAAGAAAATTACAAATAGTCAGGGTCGGTACATCTGGTAGCATCCAAGAAGACATTGGTGTTGGTGATCACTTAATGAGTGAATTTGCTATCGGATTAGACCCAATGATCCATTTTTATGAAAATAAGTTTTCTGACTTTGAAACATTGATTTCGAACAAACTACAGAATGAATTAGCATTGCCATACGCACCATACTGCGTTAAGGGTTCTGAAAAATTAATGGAAAGATTTGCAGATTTGAATTTTACGTATGGAAATACTGTAACCTGCCCTGGGTTTTACGGATCGCAAGGACGAACCGTGCGTTTACCAATCAAATACCCAAAACTGGTAGATCAACTGAATACATTTCATCACGAAAATTTTTGGTTAACGAATTTAGAAATGGAAACGGCTGGGTATTATGCATTAGCAAGACTCCTTGGTCATGAAATGATCAGCCTCAATGCAATATTGGCCAGCAGAACAAAAAATGAATTTTCCAGTGACCCAAATAAAATAATTGATAGCCTAGTAGAAAAAGTATTAGAGAATATTTAACGCTTTTTTTTCTCTTTAAAAAGAACTTCAACAGCCTTTTTCAACTCTGAAAGAGCTGTTGTCGCATGATTTTTAGCATCATCCCACTTTCCTTCGTTGTTGTCTTTATATTGATCAAAATCATTGTCAAGCTTTTCTTTACGTTCTTTAAGTTCTTTAATTTTTTTCTCAACTTCTTCCCTTACCTCCCCAGTAGATTCTTTGGTCTCAGATATTAAAACATCTATTTTTTTACCCAACTCAGATAGTATATTTTCCACTTGTCCTTTAGTATCCATTGTAAAACTTTGTCAATTAATACAGAAAATTAGTGAAAGAACATCTTTAATCCAATACAAAAAAGGATTACCACGTATATTGTATAAAAAGATCAACATTGATTAAATCATCAGCAACTACTAGACTCGTTGTTACCGTAATTGGCACGATTTTGCTCCCTTTAGTGATATACTCTATTTATGAAATCACTTCAATTAAAGAAGACGAAGAAGTGATGGAGCGTATATACAAGGATCAACTGGACGCCATTCTATTTTCGGCTAATCAGTACTCTGACGATGCTATTAATGGCGTATTAGATAAGTTTGAATCAAGACTAAGTACCAATTTAGCGTTGATTGGTCAGAACAACTCATTTCTTCAATACAGCAACATTTTATCCGCTTATTTGATAAGAGCAGACTCCAGTTATCAATCGGTACTTACTATTGATAGCACGGTAGCGGCTGTAGACTGGAAATCAATTGCCGAAGAATTTCTTGACAAAAATCAATTAATCATTGATCAAATACTGAGATACAAAGAAGCTGGCTATAGAAAAATTGAGCCACAGGTGACAACTTCTATCCATGGCAAAGAAGTACAGGTCATTTTCGCAATCCTTGAATTATCTAAAGGAGAAAAGGTTATTCTGATCGGATTTATTGATGTTCTTGGCTTTGCAGAAGACGTTCTTTCTCCTAAACTTCAACAGATTGCGGGAGAGGACTTAGTGATTTCCCTTAGTTCTGCAAATAGTAATGAACTCATCTTTTGCACTGACAGTCTTACTAATGAGATCTCATTATCAAAGCCTATGTGGCTCTTTCCTAACATGTTTATGGGAATCAGTTCACAAAATAAATCTGTCAAAGAATTGGTTGCTGAACGCACTAGGTTCAACCTCCTAGCAGCATTTATTTTAATTCTTCTTCTAATCTTTGGGTTCTCTCTAGTCTTGCGGAATTTAAGACGAGAAATTCACTTGGCACAAACTAAATCCGATTTTGTTTCGAACGTTTCACATGAAATAAGAACACCGCTTGCCTTAATTAGCATGTTTGCAGAGACCTTGATGTTGGATCGTGTGCCCAATGCTGAAAAGCGTAAAGAATATGAGAAAATTATATTCAAGGAAACTCACCGCCTCACGAATATTGTCAATAAAATTCTTAATTTCTCACAAATAGAAGCCGGTAATCGCAGGTATAGTTTTTCCAAATTTGACCTTAATGATCTAGTCTATGAGATTACGCATGACTATGAGTTTCATTTAGAAAGAAATGGTTTTACCCATGAAATCAAATACTTAGAAACAACTTTGCCTATATTGGCAGACAAAGAAGCCATCTATGAAGCCTTGGTAAATCTCCTTGATAATGCCATGAAATACAGCGATGACACGCGTCATATCAATATTAATACAGGAATGAATGAGTCCGGCGTTTTCGTGGAAATAAGCGATCAAGGTATAGGAATTTCGCCAAATGAAGTAAAACAAATCTTTGATAAATTTTACCGTGTAACGGATGGTGATGTCCATACGAGAAAAGGTGCCGGCTTAGGACTCTCACTGGTACATCATATCATGGATGCTCACAAGGGTGATATTGAAGTTGAAAGTACTAAAGATTATGGAAGTACATTTAGATTAGTATTTAAAAATATAATAGATGACCAGAATACTTATAGTTGAAGACGAACCAAATATGCAGATGGGACTCAAGGATAACCTTGAGTTTGAGCAATTTGAAGTAGAACTAGCTAAGGACGGAGAGATCGGTTTGGAAAAAATCCTTAAGAACACTTATGACCTCATCATCCTTGACGTAATGATGCCTAAAATTTCTGGCTTTGACGTTTGTAAATCTGCCCGTAAACAAGGAATAACAACCCCCATTATATTTTTGACTGCAAAGGGCGAGGAAATAGATAAAGTGCTCGGTCTAGAGTTAGGCGCTGATGATTATATCACAAAACCTTTTTCTATTAGAGAGCTCATCGCCAGAGTCAAAGCTGTTTTGCGAAGGTCCGCTGATGAAAAAGATGAAGCCGAACCTTTGTCGCAAGTATATATTGGGAATCTTAAAGTTGATTTTACTCATTATGAAGCCTTACACCAGTCTGACGGAATTATTAAGATGTCACATAAAGAATTTGAAGTGTTGGCATATCTTTTAAAACATAAAAACCAAGTGGTTAGTCGGTATAAGTTATTAGAGGATGTTTGGGGATACGATGCTCAGCCTACTACTCGAACAGTAGATAATTTTATCCTTAAGTTGAGACAAAAAATAGAAATAAACCCCAATGACCCAAAATATATCCTCACAGTTCATGGTGCCGGTTATAAACTCGTTCCATAATCACCAACGAATAAAGTTTCCAAGAAATCCTAAAAATATTAATTCTTATTGACGCATTTAAGGAATAGCTGTCTTTATTTACACTTGGAAAAGATATACGTTCATGCACTCATCTAAATCAAGAGTAATTAAGGATTTTGACAAAATCGATGCAGTAATTCAAGAGCAAATTAAGCTAGCATACCCCTATGGTTTTGAGGGCTCATTGATCCATTTTTTTGATAAAGATGGATATAAAATTTCCGCTTTGCCTTTTGAAACAGATGATAGGTATTATATGGTGCGAATGACAAAAGCCCAAGCACAGGCCATCATAGAGGATGACGAAGACTTTGACGGAGATGGAAACTTAAAAGAAAGTGTAAAAGACGATTATGAGGATAAATATGGAGATATGGATCACATGGCAGACTATCTTGCCGACGATTCAGAAAGCGACACAAATGAAGAGGACGAAAACTAAAACATTTCTAACACGCACCGTGGCGCTTCTATTATTAACGTCTCTTATCAGCTGCTCGGATGACGAAACTCTTGATAAATTAAAAGAGGCAAAAGTATCTCTTAATGGAGTAAGCCTTTTTGGTGGTGGCGTTTATACCATTTCTCCTGAGAAGAAGGGAGAGATCATTTTTACGCAATCTGATTCGATTGTCACTATTACCATCAACCTTGAAGGTTTTACACCAAATAGCGTTCATGCGGTACATATCCATGAAGGAACTTGTGAAGAGCCGGGCTTACATTGGAATCTCGGCGTTCCTCACAAGGAAACATTTTGTAACACAAGAAGCTTAGGAATTCCTTGGTCCAAGCCTTTAGCAGGCGATGTAGGAAATGTGAGTGTTGGTCAAGAAGGTTTTGGCACATTCACCTTAAAGACAGACCTCTGGCGTATTGGCAGTGGTGACGATAGAGATGTCCTTGGGAAAGTCGTAGTAATACACGATGATTATGAAGATTTCATAGAAGAATGCGACCCATCACACGGTCACGTTCATTCGCACGTTAATACCAAAATAGCGTGCGGAATGGTTGAGTCTATTCCAAGATAGCCTTTAGCCTTAATATATAATTTTGAATTTAATTCCGGTAGGTAGGTGGTCTGCAGTGTATCATACAGCTTTTCCAAGAACCTCCTATATCTGTTATTTGTGAAAAAAATGGCTCGATTTTATAACATAGCATCTCAATGAGCTTATAACTTAAAAAGAATATTGAAGTGCCTAGTGCTAATTTCACACTAAATAGTCCACAAAAACACTTCTCTCATATCCGATAATGCATTTCATTGATTCATTTCCTAAAGAAACCAATAGTTCGCTGAACATTTAACTACAAAACAGTGACATTTTGTGACATTCGTTTACTGACAGGTGACAAACTCTTTTGCAACCGTACGTAAACTTGTATTGTAAACGAAAACAAAACTAAAGGTTAAAACTCAAGGACTAATGAAAAAATTCACAATGACATTCGCAATGTTTGTAATAGTTATGAGCGCGGCAATTGCTTCCGGAAACGGTTCAAAATCAGTAAGAGCAGATGTATTACCTGGTAAAGATCAGGTTTATAAAGTAATATATAGTGCCGAGGAGTCAGGCGTGGTAAAGATCCGAATCAGAGATGAAAAAGGAACGCTTATCCGAACAGACAGAGTAAAAAGCGAAGGTGGGTTTCTCGTCCCGTACAATATGTCTTCAATGGATAATGGAAAGTACATTATAGAGATTACGGATAAACTTGGAACAGTCTCTAAAGAAATTGAAATAACAAGTTCGAAAAGCATAGCTGTAAAACATCTCGAAAACAAAAGATATCAATTGACTGTTGAATCAGTAAGAAAAACAGCACTCAGCATTTCAATTTTTGATAAATCGGGCGCTCTTGTACATCAAGAGAATCATGAAAATTCAAATGGATTCTCAAGAATTTATGACTTATCTAAGTTTGACTCAGATTCTTTCGTTTTTGAACTTAATGGTGTAGAATCCTCTCAAGAACTAGCAGTAAAATAAATATTTAAACTTTTTATACTTCTTTATACTATTACAAAAGGCCCTTTCATCTTGGAAGGGTTTTTGTTTTTCTGACAACTTTTGACATTCATTTACCATCATATGACGCCTTAAAAAATCAATCAACGTAATATTGAATAAAGAAATCAAAAAAGATGAGATACCTAATAACCATAATTCTAATTTGCAGCCTCGTACAGGTTTATGGAAGAGATGATCTAAGAAAAGTAGTAGACCTAAAGGGCTATTGGAAGTTTTCCATTGGTGATAACCCCAGATGGTCAGAACCTAATTTCAATGATTACACCTGGGACGAAATCTATGTCCCCTCCACTTGGGAAGAAGAAGGTTTTAATGGTTTTGATGGATATGCTTGGTATAGAATAAATGTCGATTTAAGCAACGTCAACATTGAAAATCTATATCTGATATTAGGGTACATAGATGATGTAGACGAAGTGTACATTAATGGTGAGTTAATAGGGTTTACAGGTGGGTTCCCTCCTAATTTTTATACTGCCTATCAAAGTTTTCGCAAATATTATATATCCCCGAATATTCTTAATCCTAATGGCAAAAATATCATTGCAATTAGAGTCTATGATACAGTACGCGAAGGGGGAATTGTTAAAGGAGATATTGGCCTTTACGCCCCAAAATATGATCAGGTAACGCAGCTCAAACTTGAGGGCGTATGGAGGTTCAAAGAAGGAGATGACTGGTCTTGGAAAGAATACGATTATTCTGACAAAGACTGGTCAAAAACAATGGTGCCTAGCTATTGGGGCAATCAAAAGCATCTAAAAATGCAAGAGCACATCGCTTGGTATCGTAAAGATTTTGAACTCACTGATAATTTAAAATCTGAAGAGGAATTAGTCTTAGTCATGGGCCTTATTGATGATTTTGACAAGACTTATCTCAATGGACAACTCATTGGCTATACCAATGATGGTGAGCCATTTGGCCATTCGAATAGTTTCGAGCGGTATCGTATTTATGTGATTCCAAACTCCGTACTAAGGCGAGATGGAAAAAATGTAATCTCCGTTAGAGTAAGAGATATAGGCGGCAATGCAGGTATTTATGCCGGACCTTTGACCATTGGATCAATCCGTAATTTCAAAAGGCTAATCAATCCGTAGTTTACCTTCCGTAGTTTTCGTAAATCACAGATTCTACTGGCTTATTTTGAGGTGTCCAATCTGGATTCTGCAGCCCTCCTCTGTCATCATGCAAATGCCATTTCCAAAGAAACCCACCAGCCATCCAGTCTTCCTTCCATATAGTATTGTACAAGCATTGGTAAGCCTCGCTTTGTAGTGACATATTCAAATATTTACGCTCTTTTTTTACGGTCCAATGCTCTCCGGCCGCTCCATTAACACTCTGATATCCATATTCTGTAAATAAAATAGGCTTGCTGAATTTATCTGAAACTCGTTTCAAATCAGCAGTATTCTCAATCCATGCATTTTCCATTGACTCGATGGTTGGGTGCTCACCTTGCACTAAAGGAAAATAGGCGTCCACGCCGATATAATCCAATTGATCCCAAAATGAAATATTTTCATAGTTATCCCAATTCGCCGCATAGGTCAAAGGGCCATGATAAACTTCTTTGATCTTTAAGATCAATGCGTACCAATATTGCGGCCTTTTAACTGTCGCAATTTTATATTCCGTACCTATACAAAGCATGTCTACTCCCGCCTCGGCGGCTACTCTAGCATAGTTGAGAATATATTTTTCATAATCAAGTTCCCATTTTATCCAGTCTTCCTCTGACAACAGATCAAAGTCTCCGATCCACCCGCCCATCATCCAAATGTGAGGCTTCAGCATCACTTTATAACCATTACATTGAGCCAACTTGATTAACTCTCTGGTGCCTTCGCTACGCTCTCCCCACCATTGACGAGAATGATCAAATGAAACCTTTGGTTCCCCTTGTCGACTGAAACCGTATGGGACAACCCCAACCCATGCAGTATTAATCCTTTGCAATTTGCTGAAATCCAAAGAATCCACTTTTTGCGCAGGAGAAACTAGGTTTACCCCATTAATCTGTTGCTTTTTATTCTTTGAATTGAACAGAAAAAACAGGAATAAGAGAACGGGGAAAAAAAGTGTTAATATTCTTAGCATGAAAGAATAGAGTAGTGAACTAAAAAAAGCATATTTGAAGATACGTTAAACCAACAATTACCACGTGGATTCAACGATTGAAATAAACGCAGTGTTAGCTAAAAGACTTAAAAATCAAGATGCTACTGCTATGGATTACCTCTATGACAACTATTCCGCATCATTATTTGGAATAATTAGTCGTATCGTGAATCATCGAGAAATGGCAGAAGACACCTTAGTTGAAGTCTTTATGAAGATCTGGAATCAGATTGATCAATACGACCAAGAAAAAGGCACATTATTTACATGGATGTACAAAATTGCTAGAAATCAAGCCATTGACAAAACTCGGTCTAAGGATTATAAGACCTCTCAAAAATCCAATGATATAGACAACTACGTAGATATGTTCGAAGATAATTCGACAGACAAAACGGATTACATAGGGCTTACAGAAGCTATTGCCATTTTAGGTGAAGAATGCAAAAAGTTTATTCAACTGAATTTTTTCATGGGGTACTCACATGCTGAAATAAGTAAAAAAGAGGATATGGCCTTAGGTTCTTTAAAGACCAAGATTAGAAGGTGTTTGAAAAATTTAAAAGTAGGATTAAATAAGGATTTTGGATACTAGAGAAATAATAGAGGGAGGTTACCTAGAAGCGTTACTAACTGGCGATTTGGATGATAGTACCAAACAAGAAATAGAAGAGCGACTTGCTGTGGATATTGAGCTTAGGTCTGCCTATTATACTATAGAAAAGAAAATTGAACTTTTAGCGTTTAGGTATAGCATTGAGCCCAATACCCAGGTCAAACAAAGATTGATGGAAAACCCAACGATCATGAATGCTCACTTGCCTGATGATAACCCGCAAGTGTCGAGTTTCTCCTGGCTATCTATAGCCGCTTCTATTGTGACTGTTGGATCTATGATTTTATCTATATACTTCTGGAATCAATGGCAAGACTCGAATCAGGAAATTACGACCTTATTGGCCGAAAAAACAATATTGGCTAATAATTTCAAACAAACCAATCAGCAACTTGATGATGTAAGAAGTGATATTGCCGTCTTAGTCAATCCGGCGTTTAGTCGCTTGATATTAAAAGGTACTGACAATGCTCCAAATGTGGAGGCAGTCATCTATTGGAATAAAGAGCAAGAAGCAGTTTTGATTAATTCCGCGAGTTTATCAAAACTTAATGAAAATCAACAATATCAGCTTTGGGCTTTGCTCGACGGTAAGCCTATAGATGCTGGTGTCTTTGATGCGCAATCTGGTAAATTTCAAAGTATGAAAAATATCGCATCAGCGGACGCCTTTGCTGTAACAATCGAACCAATAGGTGGTAGTAAAGCTCCAACACTCTCAACTATGCAGGTATATGTTTCGACTTCATAAACAAAAAGCCCGCAACTGCGGGCTTTAAAAAGTTCTTATTCTTTACGGTATTCTATGCAACATTCATTGACTTAACCATAGTCACTGGTCCAAAGTGTTTCGTATGCACTACGCGCTTCTTACCTTTTATTAATAATATCTCAGTGTTAGGAAAATTACTCTCCATGTGTTTTTTTATCACCGAATTATAAAATATACGCGCCGATTCCAAATCACCCTTTCCAAATACATTCTTGTGTTCAAATTTTTGTATTGGACGGCCTGGAATAACGTGATACATCAATACTATCACTGAATATTTAGGCTTAAAAAAAGTAACGAAACTGCGATACATTGAAATTATCGCATAATATATACTTTTTAGCAAAGCAAAGAAACCGCGAATTATCGAAACTATTACTGAATATATACTTTTCAACAAACTAACGAAACCGCGAGCTATCGAAACTATTACTGAATATATACCTTTCAGCAGAGATACGAAACCACGAGCTATCGAAACTATTACTGAATATATACCTCTCAGCAAAGTAACAAAACCGCGAATTATCGAAGCTATCATTGAAGCTATTCCTGAAAATATACTTTTAAAAAAGGTAAGGAAATTGAGCCAGGCTTTTTTCATTTCTTAGGGTTTAATACTTTCCAACGCCAATTTTAATAAAATGAATTGGTAATTGAAATTTTTATAGAATCATTATAACAATTCTATAAAAAAAACATGTTTTAGCTTTCTTTAATGTGACGTTCACTATTGAATCAAAAGAGCCCCCTAAGTGATTAGGGGGCTCTTCAATCATGGCTGATTGCTCATTAGTCTACATTATCATGCAAGTATTTATTATTACCTACAATCTGATTATCATCTGTTAAGTTAAACTTCGAAATATTTCTTTCAGAAGAGTGAGGCACTTTTTTCAAGGACACCTTTTTTCGTTCATATGCAGGGACATCAAATTTATCTTTGAAGTTCTGCGTACTAATATGCTCTCTCTCTACTCCTTCTAACAACTGCTCTCTTTTTCGTCTTTGCTCCATTAATTCGACTTTTCTTGAATGAATGGTCGGTGTTGTGAGCCTAGTTATATCTATTGGATCCTGCCTTTGCTCTTCCTTTGGATCATCAAAATCATTGTCTAATTCAAATTCGAAATCATTGTCGAAATCGAATTCATCTTCTTTCTCAACTTCATCTTTAATTTCCTTTTTCAAGAAATCGAACTCGAAAGATGGGCTCGCTTTTTCTTCGAATTCATCCTCCTCTTCATCAATTGATTTTTTGGATCCTTTAGGCTTAAAGTCAAATTCCTCTTCATCGGAATTGAACAGCGTAATTTGCTTGTTTGACTCTAAATCGAAAACTCTTCGATCATTATCAAGTGGCTCATTGCGCTCATCGATTTCCACTTTCTTTGATTCATTTTGAGTGTTTATCAATTTCCTCTTCAAAACTGGCTCATCGATCATAGAGTTATCAAACCCTGTGGCAATAACTGTCACCTTGATATTTTCGCCAAGCTCTACGTCCACGCCATGTCCGAAAATCACTTCCGCATCATCTCCACAGAATTCTTGCATGTAATCAGTGACTTCAGTCAACTCATCCATTTGAAGCTCTGCTTCTTCACCAGACATGATAGATAGAAGTATTTTCTGCGCTCCATGAATATTTTGATTATTCAATAATGGTGAGTTTAATGCTTCCTCTGCCGCTCTTTTTGCCCGTCCCTCACCAGATGCTATTGCAGAACCCATCACGGCTCCTCCTGCTTCACGCATTACTGTTTTAACATCTTCAAAATCGACGTTAACATAGCCTGGAACTGTGATTATTTCGGCAATTCCTTTTGCCGCGATTGTCAAGACATTGTCCGCTTGACCAAAAGCTTCTCTTATGGCTAAGTTGCCAAAGATCTCTCGAAGCTTATCATTCAATATAACAAGTACAGTATCACAGTTCTCCTTTAAAGCCTTTATGCCTTCATTTGCCTGATTCATTTTCTTTTTGCCTTCAAAAGCAAAAGGAGCTGTAACAATACCCACTGTCAGGATATCCATTTCTCTAGCAATCTGAGCAATAACAGGTGCTGCACCCGTCCCTGTTCCACCACCCATTCCAGCTGTTATGAAAATCATCTTCGTGTCTTCTGCCAGCATTTCTCTTATCTCGTCCTTGGATTCCAAAGCCGCATTCCTACCTTTCTCTGGATTTGCCCCGGCCCCCAGCCCGCCTGTTAGCGATACGCCTAGCTGAATTTTATTGGGAACAGGACTGCTCTCCAATGCTTGGATATCTGTGTTACATACTACAAAATCCACGTCTTTGATTCCTTGACCAAACATGTGGTTTACCGCGTTTCCGCCTCCCCCACCAACTCCGATTACTTTAATAATCGACTTATGGTGAGAAGGTAAGTCAAATTGATACATATTTTCTGCCATGATTTGTGTGTGTTTAAAAAGCCCACGGACTTCTAAATAATTTCTTAGTAGCTATTCTCTACAAAGAAGGTGTTAATAATCTTTCTCGTCATCAAAGTCATCGCTTAAAAGACCTTTTGTTTTCTCCAAAATATTCTGGAAAAATCTGGCTCCTTGTTTGACGTCTTTAGATTTATTGACTCGCTTGGTTTTTCTACTCATGTAGTGATCTTCCCTGAAATCTAATGCTCTAAATCCTGACAAAACCAAACCTACAGAAGTAGCATACATCGGGCTCTTGGCCTCATCTACTTTGCTCTTACCTAAATGCTCATTTGGATAGCCTATCCTTGAGTCTAAGCCAACCATATACTCAAACAACTGCTGTACGTTGACTAATTGCGAGCCTCCACCAGTGACAACTATACCCGCGGCTAACTTCTTATGATAGCCCGATGTAATCACCTCTGTATGTACCATTTCAATAATCTCTTCCATTCTCGACTCTATTACATGAGCCAAGTTTTTTAGTGAAATCTCTTTTGGTGCACGATTTCTTAAACCAGGAATTGATACTATTTCGTTTTCACTCGCTTCTTCCGCAATAGCTTTACCAAACTTGGTTTTAAGTAGCTCGGCTTGATGCTCCATCACCATACAACCCTGTTTGATATCCGAGGTGATGATATTTCCTCCAAAAGGAATTACCGCTGTGTGTCTAATGATATTATCATAAAAAATGGCGATATCGGTGGTACCACCACCGATATCGACTAAACATACACCGGCCTCTTTTTCTTCGTCGCTGAGTACTGATAAACTTGATGCAAGAGGTTCAAGTATTAAGTTCTCAATTTCAAGACCCGCTCGTCTTATACACTTATTAATATTATTAATGGCGTTCGTCTGTGCTGTAATGATATGAAAATCGGCTTCTAACTTGACGCCTGACATGCCAACAGGATCCTTAATTCCATCTTCATAATCCACAATGTAATCTTGGGGCATCACATGAATAATTTCACTGCCAGGGGGAATGACTATACGATACATATCATTGGTCAGACGATTAATATCTTCTACTGTAATTTCATCATCAGTATCTCTTGTGATAGAACCATGATGAACCGCACTTTTAATATGTTGCCCAGCTATCCCAACATTCACGACACGAATATCAATTCCAGATTGTTCGCTTGCTTCGTTAACGGCTTTCTCAATTGCGTGGACAGTTTTGTCAATATTGGTTACAATGCCACGAATTACTCCATCAGAAACAGCTTTACCCATTCCAAGAATTTCGAGCTTTCCGTATTCATTTTTGCGCCCCACAATTGCGCAAATTTTGGTTGTTCCAATATCCAGACCGACAATGATTTTATCTTCTTGCATGTTCGTTTTATTTACAGTGAATAGCCCTTATTTTCATCCCCAGCAAAGATGAGTACTGTATACGGCTATATCCTATATTTTTATTGACAGATTATTTGATTCTTAAACTTTAGGTTAACCGAACTATAAGTATTCCACCCTTTGTTCGGTAATATTTTTTTATAAAAAAGCGATAGTTTTTTAAATTTTGATGTGATATTTTCTGGTTGTCCAAAAGCTATGTCCTGCTTTGTTACTTGAGGCAACATGGTAACTTCTCCATTATCAGCTATATTTAACTGAGCAATTTGAGCTTTCCAAAAAGGGTCATTTTGTATAAAACCAAGCAGCTCCATTAAGCTCCCACCATACTCCGTATAATTAATATTGACCTTATCAAGCTCAAACTTTTCAATCTGAATGATAGGAACTCTAGCCGTATATCTTGAAGAGGTGGGTAATACATACCCATCAATATCAATATAAAAGTCTGGACCAGACGGGTCAAAAATTCTCGCTATTGGCCTTGCTTGGTCTACTGAGATCAATAGGTTCCCTTTAATATCCTTATATACTTGAGCGTCCTTCACAAAAGGATGATTTTCTACCCTTTCTTCCAGCACCTTTAGATCAAGTTGTTCCATGGATAACCCCAGCACATAGTCTGTTGCTTCCGCATTAAGCAGATTCAATATCTCAATCTGATCAGTAAAGGCTTCATCTCCATGACGATCAATATGAACCTTCACATTATGAACAGGCTTCTCTGCTATACGCTTTCCTGTAAATGCAATAAGCACCAACATAGCCATGGCAGATAAACTAACATATATGATCTTTTTTACTTTACGCTTCAATCTCATGCTTATCAATAAAATGATTTTTCAATCTTACTACCTCTTTGTCAATATCGCCAGCACCCATAGTCACCAACACTTCTACAGATTTCTCTTCTAACTTCGAAATCAATTGCTCCCTAGGAACAATAGCCTTATTTTTCTTTTCAATACGTTCTAAAATTATCTCTGAAGTAACTCCTTTCATCGGCTCCTCTCGTGCTGGATATATATCCAATAAAATAATGTCATCTGCCAACTCTAAGCTTTTCGCAAACTCTCGATAGAAATCGTTGGTTCTTGAAAAAAGATGAGGTTGAAATACTGCAGTTATTTTTTTTAATGGATATAAGCTACGAACCGATCTAAGAAAACTAGTTATTTCCGTTGGATGATGTGCGTAATCGTCGATGTACACCATTTTCTTATCCTTAATAACATATTCAAACCTTCTCTTTACGCCTTTATAAGAAGCAATAGCATCCTTCACTGTCACAGGGTCAATACCAAGATCTAAGGCTACACTAATCGCTGCGACTGCATTTTCCACATTATGAAATCCCGGTACCATTAGCTTTAAATCCTTAATAACCTCTTTACCGTGATAGTTGAAATAAAAAATTCCATCTGCAGCGCGTAAGGCTTTCGCCTGATAATCACCAGCATCAATTCCATAAGTATAGTAGAGATTGTCTAGATAGTTTGAGATTTTTTCTGCTGACTTATATTGAATCAATAAATGCCCATCCTCTGCTGTTTTTTGCACAAACTCGCCAAAGGATTTTTGAATTTCTTCCTCGCTACCATATATATCAAGATGGTCTAGATCTACAGAAGTAACCACCGAGTAATTTGGCGACAGCCTATGAAAAGACCTGTCAAACTCATCGGCTTCTACCACAACTGGAGCATCCGCAGCGCCATAAATCATGTTCGTGTTATAGTTGGTCATAATGCCACCAACAAAAGCCGAACACCCTTTATCTGTCTGGTTGAGAATATGCGCGACCATAGAGGAAGTCGTCGTTTTTCCATGTGTACCTGCTATCGCAACAGTATAGTGACCCTTGGATATCATACCAAGCACCTCGGAGCGCTTCATCACGGTAAAATTTTCTTTTTGAAAAAATCTTAATTCAAGATGATTTTCCGGAACTGCCGGAGTGTAAACAACCAAGGTATTTTCTTGATTTTGAAAATCAGCATCGATCTGATCAAGGTCTTCCTCAAAATGAATTGGAATACCTTCTGCCTCTAACTGATGACAAAGAATTGTTTTGGTTTTATCATATCCTGCAACTGCAATATTTCTTTCTTTAAACCATCGTGCAAGCGCACTCATCCCAATCCCACCTATACCAATAAAATAAACGCTTTTAATCTCTTCTAGCCTCATGATGATATCAGTTTTATAACCTCGTTAGCAATATCTTTTGAGGCGTTAGGATGCGCCATTTGTTTAATGTTTTCCGCAAGTTGTTTGCACCTGTCATTTTCATCAAGCAATTGGATTGTGACATCAATCAAATGCTCCATACCCTCCTGGTCTTTGACCATAATTGCCGCATCTCTATCGACCAAAGCCTGCGCATTGATCGTTTGATGGTCTTCTGCCACGTTGGGCGATGGAACCAAAATTGAGGGCTTTCCCGTAAGCATTAATTCTGCAATCGATAAGGCGCCAGCTCTTGAAATCACCACATCCGCAGCAGCATAAGCAAGCTTCATTTCAGAGATGAAATCAAATATTTTTACTGATTGATCTATTTCCCCGACTCTTGAAAGCATTTCTTGATAATAGTAGCCTCCAGTCTGCCATATCACTTGAACATTCTTTTGCGTAATTCTTGAAAGGCCTGCTAATATCATTTCATTGACAGACCTTGCCCCTAGACTTCCGCCAACTACAAGCACTGTTTTCTTATCGAAATTCAGACCAAAATATTTGAACGATTCCTGCTTAAGTTCTTGATTAGCTTGAATGGTACTTCGAACAGGATTACCCGTAACCACTAGTTTTTCCTTAGGGAAATATTTTTCCATCCCTTCATGAGCCACACATATTTTTTGGACCCTTGATGCCAAGAGCTTGTTTGTCAACCCAGCATAAGAATTTTGTTCCTGAATTAAGCAAGGAATCTTTTGGAGAGAAGCGACAAATAATAATGGTCCACTTGCATATCCACCCACTCCTACGACAGCATCTGGCTTAAATGATTTTACAAGTTTGAATGATTTCCAAAGGCTAGAAATAAGTTTAAATGGGAAGATCAAGTTTTGAAACGACAAACTTCTTTGAATACCACTTATCCACAAGCCAACAATCTCGAACCCTGCCTCGGGCACTTTTCGCATTTCCATTTTGCCCTCGGCACCAACAAACAAAATCTCCACATCAGTCAACATCAACTTTAGCGATTGCGCAATAGAAATCGCTGGATAGATATGACCTCCGGTACCTCCTCCACTTATCATGATTCGGAATGGTGATTTACGATATGGTTGTGTCTTTTTGATTAGGCTGCTTGATTAAGTTTTGTTCGTATTTGATTAACTGCTGCGCCTTTCTCTTCTGGTTCTCCACGACTTACACTAAGAATGATCCCAAGGGCCAAACCAGTAAACAACTGCGAGGTACCTCCCATACTTATTAATGGCAAAGTCAGCCCTGTGATTGGTCCGAGACCAACCGCTACGCCCATATTGATAAATGCTTGTGTGACAAGCGCAAAGGACAATCCAGCGGAGAGCAATCCTCCATATGCTCGATCGCTTTGAGCGGCAGCTTTCATACCTCTATATAAAAGGGCCAGATAAAGAAATATTACAATGACACCTCCAATTAGACCGTACTCCTCAATGACAATAGCATACACAAAATCAGAGTAAGAATGGGGCAAATAGTTTCTTTGATCACTCTGACCTGGTCCTTTACCAACAATACCACCAGTAGCAATTGCGATATAAGACTGCTGCGCCTGAAATGGATCATCTTCACTATCTAAGAATCTCTCCACCCTGCTCCATGCCGTTTCACCCCTTTGACCAAAAGACATAGATATACCACCGCTAATTCCTCCAATCAAAAGCAGCATAGCCAAATATTTTACAGGAACACGACCAATAAACAAAATCAGCATACACGTAAGAAATAATAGGATCGCTGAAGATATGTTTGTCATGGCTATCAGGCTACAGATGAGGCCAATCCACAATAGCATTGGAATAATTGCTCTTTGAAAGTCCTCTATGGAGTTTTGTCTTTTAGAAAGCATACTTGCCAAAGTTACAAGCAAAGCGAGTTTAGCTAAATCCGACGGCTGAAAAGCTTGATTAATAAATGGAATAGTAATCCACCTTGAAGCCTCATTGATATTCATTCCATACAACCATGTGAAAAGGAGTAAAGGAACTGACACCCAAAGCAAAAGTCTTGAAATTTTGGCGTAGTATTTAAAATCAACTTTATGCGCAAGCCACATGGCAACCAGGCTCAAAAATACAAGTGCGGAATGCTTAAAAAGGTAAAACTCCGTATCGCCACCCATGTGTTTATACGCAAGACTACCAGTCGCGCTATACACGACCATTATACTAAACATGGACAGCACGAATACAATAAACCAGATGACTGGATCGCCCTTCAAATTACGATATGCCCAATTCTTGAATTCGTTCATGCCTGTACTTTTAATGTGGACATTTTATTTCTAATGGCTTTCTTAAACTGATCGCCTCTATCTTCATAATTCTTAAACAGATCAAAACTTGCGCATGCAGGAGAAAGCAGCACAACGTCTCCAGCCTTGCTTTTTTGAATAGCCATTGCTACAAGCTCATCTACTTCCTGCGTCTCGTATATATCGACATCAGATCCAAACGATTGAATGAGCGCTTCATTATCCTTGCCTAAGCAAAGAAGTAGTTTGACTTTCGCCTTGACCAGCGCTTTTAAAACGGTATAATCATTGCCCTTATCTACACCTCCCGCAACCCATATTATGGGCTGATCAATACCCTCAAGCGCGTAATAGACTGCATCTACATTTGTCGCTTTTGAGTCATTTATGAACTTAACACCATTTAGTTCTGCCACCAACTCCAGCCTGTGGGGTGCGTTTCTAAATGTCTTTAGTCCCTTTAGTATATCTGATATTGATTCATCCATGGACAATACTGCCAAAACTGCAGCCATAGCATTTATCATGTTATGCTTACCTATAAGAGATATCTCAGTTAAGGGGATTTTGTGATGTTGCCCTTGGTTCTTGAACTTATAATTAAAAATCAAATGTCCTTCATCCAGATAAGCTGAAGAGCTCATTTTATTAGAAGCAGAAATTGCAAAAAGACAAGCTTCGATTTTCCGCTTGGTCAGTTCTTCTGTGACTGGCTCACAGTCAGCGCAATAAATAAAGCATTCATCAGAAGTTAGATTCTCAGTAATCCTAAATTTGGATGATACATATAATTGAAAATCATCATTATAACGGTCGAGATGATCTGGTGTAATGTTGAGAAGAATTGCAACATCAGGCCTAAATTGTTCAATACCATCGAGCTGAAAGCTGCTGACCTCAATGACATAATAATCAAAGTCACCCTCTGCGACTAATTTCGCAAATGAAATACCAATATTTCCTCCAAGCGCAACATTGAAGCCTGCCGTCTTCAGCAGATGATGAATCAATAACGTTGTGGTTGTTTTGCCATTGGTCCCAGTAATTGCAATAACCTTGGCATTTGGTTCTTTATATCGAAAAGCCAATTCAATTTCAGAAATCACAGGAATATCCGCTTCCTTCAATCTGACAATCAAATCCACTGTATCTGGAATGCCTGGACTTTTAACAATCAGATCTGCTCCGAATATTTTAGATTCAGTATGCCCGTCTTCTTCATAAGGCACAGCCATATCATTAAGCAAACTTTTGGCTTGCTCTGTCAGGTTTCCAGCATCTGAAAGAAATACTTCAAAACCAAGTTTCACACCCAATTTTGCAGCTCCTAATCCGCTTTCCCCTGCGCCCAATATGACCATTTTTTGAGTCATTAGTTCTCCTCTTTCTTAAGTCTTTTTTCTAAAAGCTGATCACAACAAATAGAATAAATGGATAACATCTCATAACCTTCTTTCACCAAATCAGTAATCAACCTGATGTTTCTTTTCCTATTAGCCAAATCCATTTGGTCAAGCATGAAAATGATTTCATCCATTTCATCTTCCATTCTAGCCATAGCCCGTCCAAGACCACTTTGCGTCTGAACGGCGAGCATTTTCTTAAATACGGCATCCATTCGCCTAGAATTACGAATGAGGACAGCAGCAAATTCCACCAAATTGCCACTAGGCATCAATTCCGATATTTGAGCAGTCTTGTGCTGAAACTTACCGTTTAGGCGATGTATTTGGTCAAGTGTCATGTATTTATCTAAGTTTAAGCGTTGCTAAAGTAAGTATGGCCAACAGCACTCCTGATGTCCAAAAACGTGTAACTATTTTGGCTTCATGCCAACCTTTTTTCTGATAATGATGATGAAGTGGAGACATTAAAAAGACTCTTCTACCTTCTCCAAACCTTTTTCTTGTGTATTTGAACCAAGCGACCTGAATCATTACAGAAAGATTCTCTATCACAAAAATTCCGCACAAAATGGGAATCAATAATTCTTTTCTAATGACTAAAGCCAAAACCGCGATAATGGCTCCTATTGCAAGACTGCCTGTATCTCCCATAAATACTTGAGCAGGATAAGAGTTATACCAAAGAAAGCCAATACAGGCACCTACAAAAGCAGCACTAAAAATCACTAACTCACCTGCATTTGGTATATATGCGATATTCAAGTATTCTGAAAACACAATATTTCCTGTCAGATAAGCCAAAACAGCCAGGGTCAAGCCAATAATAGCAGATGTCCCGGCAGCCAAGCCATCTAAGCCATCTGTAATATTTGCCCCGTTCGATACAGCTGTGATAATAAAAATGACAACTGCTACATATATTACCCATGTAAATTCGAGCAAGAAATCAGGTAGAAACCACTGATATTTGAATACATTATCCTTTATAAATGGAAGCGTCGTATTGATGGTTTGACCATCGATTATACCGGAAGCCTCTCCATAGGAAGGAATAGTCACATCAGGATTCATGACCATGACCAGTCCTACAATCATTCCAATGGCTATCTGACCAATAATTTTAAAATGTCCGGACAAGCCTTCTTTATTCTTCTTTTTAATTTTTAAATAATCATCTAAAAATCCAATAAGCCCAGTGCTAATGGCTGTGAACAAAAGTAACTGTACGTAAATATTTTCAAGCTTTGCAAAAAGCAAGGTAGGTATAACAATACCTGCAATGATAATGATCCCTCCCATCGTAGGTGTCCCTGACTTTTCCATCTGACCTTTTAACCCCAAGTCACGAATAGATTCGCCCATTTGAAATTGCCTCAACTTGTTGATAAGAAATTTTCCGAAAACGATAGTAATCAAAAGAGATACGGCAGTAGCCATACCAGCGCGAAATGAAATATACTTGAACACACCTGCGCCGGCCAAATCAAATTGTTTATCCAAAAATTCAAATAGGTAGTATAGCATCCTTATCTCTGATTTATGGTTAACATTTCACTCAATATTTCCTTATCATCAAAATGATGTCTTATCCCGTTTATTTCTTGATAAGTCTCATGACCCTTTCCTGCAACTAAAACGATATCCCCCTTATTCACAAGATTGCATGCGGTCCGAATTGCTTCTTTTCTATCGGCAATTACCATTGTTTTTCGCTGGTGGATTGTGGATACACCAGCCATCATATCTTTTAAGATTTCATTCGGATCCTCGGTTCTAGGATTATCCGAAGTAAGAATTACTTTATTACTATACCTCGCTGCGATATTCGCCATTTCAGGACGCTTGGTCTTGTCACGATCTCCACCGCATCCCACCACCGTAACCAACGTTTCTTGTTGTGTTCTAAGCTTGTCAATCGTTGAAAGCACATTGTCTAAAGCATCCGGCGTGTGCGCATAATCCACAATAGCCAACACTTGCATAGGATTACTAATAATTTCAAATCGGCCTCTAGCACCGTCTAATTGTGACAAAGCAGTTAAAATCTCTTCCTTTTCCTGTCCCAACAAAGAAGCACAGCTGTAGACCGCTAATAAATTGTAAACATTGAAATCACCCACCATTTTAAACCAAGCATTGATTCCGTCAATTTCCAATTCCAAACCTTCAATAGTATTGTGAATAGTCTTGGCTTTGAAATCAGCCATGGTTTTCACTGCATAAGTAACCTTCTCAGCTTTTGTATTTTGGAGCACGACGCGCCCGCGTTTATCGTCAATATTGGTCAATGCAAATGCCTCGGGATTTAACCCATCAAATAATAGTTTCTTGGCTTTGATATATTCATCAAAAGTATCGTGGTAATCCAAATGATCATGAGAAATATTCGTAAACACCGCACCTTTGAAACTGAGCCCAGAAGTACGATGCTGTACTAGGGCATGGGAACTCACTTCCATAAAACAATGGGTGCAGCCAGACTTTTCCATTTGTGACAATAACTGTTGAAGCGACAAAGCATCTGGTGTGGTATACTGCGCAGGAAAAACATCACTCCCGATAATGATTTCTACGGTCGATATCAAACCAGTTTTGTAACCTAGCTGTGTATATAGCTGATACAACAATGTTGCCGTTGTAGTCTTTCCATTCGTTCCAGTGATACCTATTACAGCAATTTCATTATTTGCATTATTAAAGAAGTTTGACGCTACTTTTCCCAGCGCTCTCATGCTATTTTCTGCTTCTATATAGGTAATATTTGGTACGATATGTTCCGGCAGCCGCTCACAAAGTATGGCTGTTGCTCCTAAGCCAATCGCATTACTTATATAATCATGCCCATCGCTATGCAAACCTTTAATGGCAATGAACAAGGTATCTTCCTCAACTTTTCTTGAATCAAAAGCCACGGTCTTCACATCCATTTCACGGTCACCGTGAATAGACATTAAAGTCACTCCATACAATAAGTCTTTAAGAGCTGCCATTAGCTTAGTTCCAATTTAATTTTTTCGCCGATTTGAAATTTTGTACCTGGATACATGGATTGAGTAGATATTCTCCCTTGTCCTTCCACTACTACTTTTAGTCCAGCATTTTCCAAGAGAAAAATGGCATCACGTAGGGTCATACCTCTTACATCAGGCACTCTTGCATCTTTCATTGGGTTTTCTTTCCAAAATACAGAATGATTGACCACTTTCGTTTGTACCCATTCTTCGTCGGTCTTCGAATGATTCGAAATACCAAGATCATTCGTAATCCTCTGTAACTCGTCTTTTTTACCTGATCTGATGACTGGAAAAACATCTACAAATTGTTCTCTTTGCTCCGGAAGGTTTTGATGCATGTTGATTTCCAATGCATATATTTTATCTGCAATCTCCTTGAATACAGGAGCAGCTACATCACTACCATAAATCTGAAAACCCTTGGGCTCATCGATAACGACAATACAACTAAACCGAGGGTTATCCGCAGGAAAATATCCAGCAAATGACGTATAATATCTATTGGTATAAACGCCATTTTTTACCTTTTTCGCCGTGCCTGTTTTACCCGCAATTTTAAATCGTTCGTTCCTAATATTAGATGCCGTTCCTCTTTCGACGACTCCTTCCAACATCACTTTTACTTTTCGTAGAGTCTCTTTGCTGCAGATCCTTGTGTTCAGCGTTTTGGACTCATAGCTATCAATTTTGGTATTGTCCTTCAACACTTCCTTCACAATAAGTGGCTGAATCATTTTACCGTCATTGGCCACAGCATTGTACAAGGCCAAAGTCTGTAATGGCGTCATTTGAAGTTCATAACCATGAGACATCCACGGCAAGCTGATCCCACTCCATGTTGAATCTGAAGGGCTTTTGATATATGGCAGTCCCTCACCAATCATTTGAAAGCCTAATGGACGATCAAGTCCCATATGCTTTAGGTAATTAATATATTTGGAGGGTGTTTTACCAAACTCTTCCGTGATAAGCTTTGCTACTCCAATGTTTGAAGATTTTTCAAAAACCTCCTGTACCGTCAATTTACCATAGCCACCTGGCTTGTGGTCTTTCATTACTCTGTCAAAAAAGGCCATTTCACCATTTCCCGTATCCACAGTGTCCGTCAGCTTAATGTCTGTCTCTTCCATCAAGGCGATCATACTTGCTAACTTAAAAGTAGAACCTGGCTCTCTTGCTCCTTGGCTTCCTACGGCATAGTTATAGCGTTCATAATAATCGCCCATATTATTTCTACTTAGATTAGAAATTGCCTTGATTTCGCCAGTCGCTACTTCCATAAGTATTACTGATCCATAATCAGCCCTATGCTTTTTCAAATGCTTCAAAAGCGCAGTTTCTGTCACATCTTGCAGGTTGACATTGATCGTAGTTTGGATATCATACCCATTTTTTGGCTGAATCTCTGAACCATCAAACACAGGCTTCCATCCACCGCCAGACATTTTTTGATATAATGCCTCTCCATTTCGGCCAGCTAGCTGACGATTAAAACTGTACTCCAACCCAACAACACCTCGATTATCAGCATTGACCGATCCGATGGTACGGTAGCCTAACTTAGAAAACGGATGAAATCTTTTCTCTACTTTTTCGAAAATCACTCCACCAGTCAATCTACCAGTACGGAAGATCGGCCAATTTTCAATTTTCTTTTTCTCTTGATACCCAATCTCCCGTCGATTGATGATCATATATCGCTTTCTTGAGTTTCTAGCATTATCGAGCTTCTTACGATACCGAACGGGACTTAGATCACCGTAAAAATCGGACAACAACCAGCTCAGCGAATCAATATTCGTGTAATACAATTCATCAGAGGCTAGATATGGATCAAAAGCCACTTGATAAAACGGCAATGAAGTAGCCAACAGGCTTCCATCATCAGCATAAATATTGCCACGTGTAGCATTGACTTTCATGATCTGAAGCCCCATAGAGTCTGCTAAACCACGCCATTTATCACCTTCCTTAAACTGTATGGTTACAATGCGAAATAGTATTCCTGCCGTGAACAAGAATACTATTAAAAAAGCAATTCTAACTCTAAATAATATGTCCCGCTTGATACTCATTCTATGGCAATGATTTTATAGGGTGGAACATCGCTTTCGTAGAGCCCGAGTTGCTCTGCCTGCTTGGCTACCTCGGATTGTTTACTTGAAAATTTATAATCGGCTCTTAATGTGGTATAATCAGCGCGTAGATCTTGAACTTGAACTTCCAGCTGGTGGATAGTGCGGATCTTTTTATCTGCCCAATGCCTATTACCTATATATAATACCGACATGGCACAAACGAACATTATCTGTGGTAAAAACCGCACGTGAATGACCTGTGACAATGACTGATCAATACGCAAGAATTTTTCAAGAAGAGAAAAGAATCCTTCTGAATTTGTTTTACCCGGTATTTTGTACGTATTAATTGCCACTCTCTATTTGTCTTTTAATCTTTCTCCTATTCTCAATTTTGCACTTCGTGCTCTTTTATTTTCAGTTACTTCTTCCTCACTAGGTGTAATTGGCTTTCTTGTCAAAGGCTTAAAAGGTCTTATCTCATGTCCGAAAAAATCCTTTTCCATTCGGCCTTTTATATTACCAGTGTTTAAGTAGTTTTTTACCGGACGATCCTCTAATGAGTGATAACTCATAACGACCAATTTACCTCCCGGCTTCAACACCTCTTCCGTTTGTGCCAGAAACTCGTGCAGAGCAGTCATTTCGTCGTTCACTTCTATACGGATAGCCTGAAAAACCTGCGCGAGATATTTGTATTCTCTTCCTCGTGGCGCATGTTTCATCGCAATGTCTTTGAGGTCTTTGTTGGTTTTAATCTTATGCTGCCTTGCGAGCACAATAGATCGCGCCAACGTGCGTGCGTTTTTCACTTCACCATAAGCGCTTAGTATGTGTACTAAGTCGGCCTCCTCATAATCATTGACTATATCCACTGCACTAATCTTTGATTTTTGATCCATCCGCATGTCCAGATTCCCGTCGAATCGTGTAGAAAAACCACGACTTCCCTGATCAAACTGATGAGATGAAACGCCTAGGTCGGCAAGTATGCCGTCCACTTGCGTAACACCATAAAACTTCATAAATCTTTTCAGATTTTTGAAGTTGGAATCAATAAATGTAAAAGAACGCTGATCATCAATTTCTTTGCTTAATGATTGCGCATTTTCACCAGCATCTAAATCTTGATCAAATGCATATAAATTTCCTGTGTTAAGTTTTTCTAATATTCCTCTGGAGTGTCCACCTCCTCCGAACGTGACATCTATGTAGATTCCATCCGGCTTTATGTCTAATGCTTCAATGCACTGATCAAAGAGTACAGGCGTATGATAAACACTCATTAATCTACCAGATACTTCTGAGCCAATTTGGAGTATTCCGAAGAATCTTCAATTTGTTGTTTTTCGAACATCTCAGGATTCCACATTTCAATATAATTACCCATACCTACCATAATTACGTCCTTTTCTAGCTTAGCATGAGCCAGCATGGCTTTAGGTAATAATATTCGTCCTGCACTATCCAACTCTACCTGCGCGATACTCATGAAAAAAATGCGCTTTAATCTTCGTTGCTCCTCATCGAAATCACTGAGCGCACTTATCCCAGCATGTATCTTTTTGTATTCTAACATTGGATACAGGGTTAAGGACGACTCGAAACCCTTACGGATAACGAATTCTGTAGTGGAGACCTCTGGTAGATTAGACTTAATCTTTGCAGGTAAAACTAATCTGCCTTTGGTATCCAGCTTACACTCATACTCGCTTGTGAAAAATGTCATTTGAGCAATGAAAAATATAAACCACTGGTACAAATGTAGGAAAAAGAATGACAATCACAACCACAAGCTCCCACTTTCCCACACAATTTCCCAAAAGAATAAAAAAAGCCTTTAATCGATACTAAACAGCGTTTTATAAGTAATAAACTCCCATTAATGATGTAAGTCGTTCATTCCTAGGGGTTAGTATTCGAGTGTTTAAAGGATAGATTTTATGAAAATTTGTCGATTAGTTAAAATGGTGGGATACTGTGGGAGATCTAGAATATTTTCTTGGATTTGTGGGGATTTGTAGTCTCAACTAAATAGGCAATCGACGCTTTCTTCATGAGTTTCCTGCCTGTACTGGAATGACGCTGGCCTCATTTACATGAAAGCCTTCATGACCAAACCTGCCGGCTCTAAAAGATTGTTTGATAAAACCCAAGACCTCTCTGCGCGAGGCACGTAGAACCCGACTAAAAAAAGACAAGTAATCACCTTGTAAAAAAAAATTCTATTTCTAAGCGTATAAACGTTATATATAATTATATGCGTAATTTTCTATAGATCACGTTCTAAAAACAATAATCAACTGAATTTTATATATCACGTTATTAAATTTCGTTAGGTTTTGATAATTGTATTATTTCAAGAAAATGTTTTACTTGGGATAGAAGAAGCTTACGGGATGCACAGACCGTAGTTAAGTGAAAAGTCCTACGAAAAAGCAATATATTATTCAAGGTAATTTTTCCTTGTTCCTCCTCCGAAAAGACGTTATTCATAGATTTTTTTAGGTTTGGATTTTTTACTGCTGCCAAAGTCTATGCAAGGATCTAAACCTAAAAGGCTTTTTTTCGGTAGAACCAAGGACTGTAAATCATGGCGCATGGTCAAATTTCAGCATCTATTTGTGCTAAAATTCGTAAGCTCTTAAGCTAATAAAACCGAAAGCGCATGTCAGAAGGAATAGGTACAACCAGACACGGGAATCAGAGTTTTCAACTGAATACTCGTAAACACCCACTTCAGGTAATGGAGGAGAATAAATTCATCAATCCGCCTAAGTGGAATTACCAGACGTCATTGGCGTTGTACAATGAACTATTGACAATCAAACATCAACGTGCACAAAAAGAGATGAAACTAAAATCCGTTATAATGAAAGGGATCGTAATTGGCCTTACTACCATAATCGGATGTTTGGAAATGATGTAATCGCTACAAAAGCACCCTGCCGCCAATACCTTGTCACTCTGTGTTTCGACTTTTTAATAAACAGAATACAATTTAAGAATACCATAACAATGCATCGGGTATAAGGAAGATCCAATAATTCCTTAAGTAGGGTCTTCTAAAAACGCTTTATAAACTTTAAAAACACAGCATTTATCCATAACTAATTGATTTGAATATTTAGGTTTTCCCTCCCCTCTTATTTTGATATAAAGACCTGTGTATCATAAATTTTGGCTGGTGTCCTCATAAACTCATGTTAAAAAGTCACTCCTTGTCGCAGGAAAATATGTCTCTAGGGAATTTTTCCTTCGTGCCTCGGTCGATGTGATATTTTCATAGATGATATTGTGAATTAGGATTAAAATTATCTTACAACACTGGAAACCTCCAAGGTCTTTAAACCTGAAGAAAGGAACCTTGGCGTTTTTTATACTTTGATCCCGTGTTAGTCTCAATTAATTATCATCATTTAGTAACAGCGCGAAGTTTCGCGACAGAATATAGTCTATCCATCGTCAAGCTCAGGATGACACTATCGCATGCTATCTTTGCTATAATAATTCCTTGATAGGTCTGATAGCAAATCCCAGCGACCATTGATCCACGCCTAATTTCTCTCCCTTCTCCATCCCTTCACCCACTTTTCAAAAGAATTAGCGCGATTCACATTCTGAAAATGCTCCACGAAAACCACCTTCAGAGGTCTTCTATTGTGTAGGTGCTTCGGAGTTATAGCCTGTCTGATATTGCCAAAGCCTACGGTCAATATCATTAGTCACACCATTATAATTAGAAAAATCAGCACATTTCAGAATGTATACAGTATTTAACTTACTTTGAAGATAGAGAGCTCCTGGGAATATCTACTCTGCGACAGGTTCAGAGTGATATTCCTTGATTTTTAAAGGGATTTTAGGGCGTCTAATCAACAAGCCTGGGGCGTTTAACTGCCATGTCAGAAACCCCACAGAATTGTCTTCGGAGTGCGAGCGCCCGAGATCGCAACGGCATCCTTTTTTGCCTTTTTAGGCAAAAAAGATATAGTGTAGAGCTCGCCGAGGCGCCCAAAACTTTAAATGACTTTGCTGGACTCCACCCATACTCTTAGCTTCTAGGGTCGGAAACGAAATCTTAAAGTCTTTTTTGATTGGATTCCTGCCTGCGCAGGAATTTTGGTTTTAAAGAAATAGTCTGTATCATTCGGATCTCAGTCTTTAAAAGAAATCACATGGAATCCATGAAATAAACACGTTAAAAAAAGCAACTTAATATAAATAATTCGCTTGAATGTAATTTCACTTACCCTTCACATTAAGAAAGTAAGTACATCAGATCATCCTTGCTAATTTGCTTGGAAATATTTTCATCGGTATGAATAATGGAGTCCGCTACCGTTTGCTTTCGTTCTTTTAGCTTCATGATTTTTTCCTCTAAAGTGTCGACGCAGATCATGCGATAAGCGATTACCTTCTTATCCTGACCAATACGATAACAACGGTCAATGGCTTGATTTTCCACTGCAGGATTCCACCAAGGATCCACAATATATACATAGTCCGCAGCGGTAAGGTTGAGTCCTGTTCCACCAGCTTTGAGACTAATAAGGAAAACTCGCGTTTCCTCATCGTTCTGGAACTGATCCACGGCTTCCTTACGCTTTTTCTGACTGGTTTTTCCATCCAGATAGCTATGAGTGATCTCAAGTTTGTCGAGTTCTTTTCGAATGAGACCAAGCATCCCTACGAATTGAGAAAAAATCAACATTTTGTGATTGCCTGTTTTTTCTTCAATATGGCGGATGAGTTCTTTGATTTTCACGGAATCATTGCCCTTACTTTCTTCCTCGTTGAGGAGCGCCGGAGAATTGCATATTTGTCGCAATTTCATCAGTGCTTGTAGTACATGTAGGCTCGAAGGCTGCATGCCATTGTTCTCAATAAGCCCAAGTATCTCGTTTCTGTACTCGTTGCGATAGCTATCATAGACTTTTCGTTGGGCTTTGTCCATTTCGCAGTAGATCACATCTTCCGTTTTTTCAGGCAACTCCTTAGCTACGTGCTCTTTGGTGCGGCGCAACATGAAAGGACTTATCATTTTACTTAGCTCACTAGCAACTTGATGGTTTCCATATTTATCAATAGGTAGGGAATAGTTTTTCTTAAAGCTTTCAGCATTGATAAAAAGTCCCGGATTCACAAAAGACATCTGCGCATATAAGTCAAACGTGTTGTTTTCTATCGGAGTACCGGTCATCACAATGCGGTTTTTCGCTTTTAGGATCATGGCAGCCTTATACCGCTTAGAAGTCGGGTTTTTGATGGCCTGAGATTCATCCAGTATGATATATCCAAACTCCCTTTGACTAAGCTGACTGGCTTCTGACACCATGAGTCCGTAAGTCGTAATAATCAAATCATAGTCGCTCCAATCCGGATTTTTTTCACGGTCGGATCCATAATAGATATGGTATTTCAGGGATGGACAAAACTTGTTGATCTCGTGCTCCCAGTTGAACAACAAACTTGTAGGGACCACTACGAGGTGATTGGATATGCCCATATCCACCAAAGATTTCAGAAAAGTGATCATCTGAATGGTTTTTCCTAGCCCCATATCATCAGCCAGTATGCCGCCCCATCCAAATTCATGTAGGAAATGTAGCCAATTATAGCCATCTACCTGATAGTCTCTCAAATCCGCATTCACTTCCGGCAAAACCTTATCTTGAATACTTTTATATTGTAAAAGTTTTTGTTTTTTTTCGGCAATCTCCAGAACCAGTTCTGGCGCGTTGATTTCCTCAAACAACTCATCGAGTACATTGAACCGAAGCTTGCTGATTTGAATATTGTCTTTGTCTACTTTCCCAACTCTCAGGTATTTCTCTAGTCTTGTCAACCATTCCTCGGGCAAAACAGCTAGTTTACCATTACCCAGTTTTACGAACTTCTCCTTGGCAAGAATCGCTCTCTTCACTTCTTTGAGAGAGACCTTCTCGTCTCCCACCGTGATTAGTATCTCCAAGTCAAACCAATCCTGCTCGCTCGATCCTGTGACTTGTATATTGGGGACTTGAGGAGCGTATTGAAACTTTTTGAATTCGTCAAAGCCATAAACTTCTATGTTCAGCGCTTTGGCTTTTTCCGTCAATTTTAAAAACCAGTAATCCTGAATGAACTCATCGAAACTTAAGCTTAGGAAACTCTGGTTCGTTCCATGAGCAAATTTTTTATGGAGACCTTTTACTTCTTCCATGAAGTTCTTTTCAGCTTCAAAGTCTCTTATATAGGTATTGATATCATTCCCGATCTTCACCATCGGGTTGGTATGACTATCTAAAATATCAACATCCAGTTCATCATACTCCACTCTAGGAATCAATAAAATGAAGTTGTCAAGTTCCTTGAGATAAATGCTTTTACTCATGAATTGGAGATCATGTTTTTTCATGCCTACTTCTTTAGGTAGTTCATCTATCGTCACGGAGTATTGGTTCGCAATAGGTTGTATGACTTGATCAAAAAATGGATTAAACTGGGACTCGTGCACCATTAATTGACCATGTTGACTAAAGGTCTGTTGTAGTAGCTCCGCGTCACTTATCTTTTTGAGGAGATAAGTTGCTCCCTCAATCACATAAAGGAGTGGATGAAGCGATTGGAGCGCAGCAAGTGGTACATCTACTGAGTCTTCAATAGATTTAATATGTGGCGCCAGACATATCATTTGATCCTCACAGGTCACTTCCAAATACATCTCTGACTTCAAGTAAAGCGAGTCTACTTTAATCAGATCTTCGGGTTGAAACTGGGCCCTTTCAAGCTGATGATCTATATAATATAGCCTACCTGAAATCTGCTGTATTTCAGCAAGTACTTCCTCCAGTTGCTTTAGGTTTTCTTGCAATACAAAGTGTTCACTGGCATCCTTAGAGGCTATCTTTCGGATCCGTCCGTTATATTGCGTCGAAAACTGAAAGGGATGAGTTTTGAGACATAGCTCGATGATATTGGACTGCTCTTTAGTAGCATCAAATTCATCGTTTTTAGACAGGTCCTGATATTCTTTGAAACCTGTTTTGTAAAAGTCACCATTGCTTTTCAGCCGTGAAACAAATGGGGTGATAGATAATACCCCTAAATCATTACCGTATGGTTGCTTCTCCAAACAAAAAAGTAACTGACGATCGTCTTTAGCCTCCTTTTTTTGAATAGCCAATAGGCTTTCCTCCTTTTCGCTAGCAGGCTTGGGTACGACTAAGGCAGACAGGTCTAACCCCTTTTCTGAGATGGGCAACATGCCCCCGTATTGCGGGTTTATTTTAATTGGATGATTGAAGTCTTCTTCATCATAGTGAAAAATTTCACGACTCAATTTAAAATCCTCCACACCAAACTTTTGAGCATATGTAGTGATTGCGTTTTCGCGATGTTCAGGGTTTTTGAAAAGCAAAAAATTGAAGTGGCCACTCTTAACAATAAATACGAGCGCTTTGAATTCCTCCAACCTCATTTCTTTTGTCTCTGTAGAAGATGGTTTAGAGGTAATTTCTAAGGTTTTAAAGTCTTGACTTAACCTAAAAGTAACCAATAGAGGCAGGTGCCTACTGTGATTGTCAAATACTTTAACTTCTACAGCATCCTCCCTCCAACCATAGAGTTGGCACAACGAGCTCCATGACTGCATGGCACTGTGGTAGAAAGGTAAATTTCCGAAAGTACTGAGTTCAATACCATTGGTTACATCGACTTGAATAGGGCTAGCTTTCGGTTTTATTTCGGTTTTATCTATCTCCTTTTGTTGAGGCTTATCGTGTTGAGTTTCAAAAGTAAGAGCTGCAGCTACAATGTGTTTACACGGACCTCCCCAGTTATAAGGGCAGCTACAATAATAATCAACATGGTCACCTTTTCTGAGTTCTAGTCGACACTCGTATACCCCTCCGTTTCCTTGCACTCGGGCATTAAATGAAACAGTAAGGTTGTTAGACTTATCTACCAGTTTGAATACTCGTTGTTGAGCATGTACTGCCTCCCCTTTTGAAATAACTGCAAGGTCTGCATATTCGGTAATAAACGCTCTAATCAATTCCATCAAATCGGCTGCCAAATTATTAAAAAGTGCAAAGCTATTGAAACAAATGACCATACTCAACCTCCCTTTCAATCATTTAACAAGGCTATTTTCAATGTCGGTTGGTCAAGGACATTTTTTGATAGTGGTTTATCGTTTTGAAGGTATGGTTTTTTAGTTATTGGATTAGATCTGTCGGGTCTAATAATTTCTCATCTTGGCTTAGCTTAGGCCCTCACAAGTCCATATTAAAGAGACACTCCTTATAGCAATAA
>JBLIIJ010000010.1:0-63536 GCA_047635055.1 Cyclobacteriaceae bacterium
TTTGTGTCTTTCAATGTTGCTTGCTCTAAAGGAACGCGATGTTGCAGCTATTTGGGTATGGTTTCTTTTTTTTCGCCAAAGATCCTATTTTCACTTACTAGTTCATCATTAATATAAAATCGATAGACGTTATATACTGCAAGTGTATTTAGTAAGTTTTTCGGCAGGCTCCATTATGACTTGAAGTTGGTAAGTGGCATAACCGTGACCAATATTATCGCTAATGGAGTCAATCCACAAGCTAGAAGAGTCAACGAATTTAACATTATTGAAGTCTATATGTCTAGGTTTTTGAAAATGAAGACTAACAGTAATACCACTCACCATCGAGAATACAGTCGAATTCGCTTTAAGCTAACCCTCGGAGATCAATTATTCCCTTTTCAATTTTCTAAGAAAAAAAGAGAAAGGATAATGAACAAAAAACCATTAAAAGAATTACGCTGATATTAGATAACAATGGGCGACACTTATTTTATGATAAACTTAATATAATATGGGCCTAAGGTTTATAATTTGCACAAATGATTAAGTCGGCCGACAGATTAGAGCATGTAGGTGAGTATTTCTTTTCTCAAAAACTAAGAGAAATACAAGCGCTAAGGCAGCAAGGGATTGATGTGATAAACTTGGGCGTAGGAAGTCCTGATATGATGCCTCCAAAAGTGGTGATCGACGCGGTGCAGTTATGCAGTAAGCAAGAAGATAGTCATGGCTATCAGTCTTACACAGGCTTGCCAGAATTAAGGCAAGCGATCTCTTCTTTCTATAAGCGAAATTATCAGGTAGCGCTCGATCCTTCAAACCAGATACTGCCGATGATGGGGTCCAAAGAAGCCATTATGCACATTTCGATGACTTATTTGAATAAAGCTGATCAAGTACTGATTCCAGCTCTTGGCTATCCAACCTACACCTCAGTGACTAAGTTGCTAGAATGTGACCCTATATTTTACCCACTGCAAGAAGATAAAAATTGGGAACCCGACTGGCAATTTTTTGAAAGCCTTGACTGGAGGCGTATTAAGTTAATCTGGTTGAATTATCCACATATGCCAACCGGTGCGAAAGGCACCAGAGAAATATTCGAAAAGTTTGTTCAATTGGCAAAAAAAAATGAAGTACTTGTTTGCCATGATAATCCATATAGTTTCGTTTTGAATCAAAACCCTTTAAGCATATTCAATATTGATGGTGCAAAAGAAGTGGCAATTGAGCTCAACTCCCTGTCTAAGACCTTTAATATGGCTGGCTGGAGAGTAGGGTGGGTGAGTGGTAGTGCTGACGTGATTAGTAATATACTCAAGGTGAAAAGTAATATGGACTCTGGCATGTTTAAGCCTATTCAGTATGGGGCAATAGCAGCTTTGAATGCGTCTAATTCATGGTTGGATGAAAACAACCTAGAGTACGCTTTTCGACAGAAACTGGCTTTTCAAATACTGGAACTTTGTAAGGCGAATTTTGAGGCTGAGCAATCAGGAATGTTCGTCTGGGGGAGAATAAAAGAGACCGGTGCAGTTTTCTCGGATAGCTTATTGAAGGAGACAGGTGTTTTTTTAACACCAGGCTTCATTTTTGGTGATCAAGGGAAGCATTTTATAAGAATTTCTCTTTGTGTCACACAAGAGCGACTAAAAGAAGCGATCCAAAGATTGAAAAAATATTTGATATGAAAGTATTACTGGTAGGAGTAGGTTTGATTGGAGGCTCGTTTGCCTTGGCTTTAAAGGATAGTGAATTTGAATTTGGCGGGACGAGTCGGTCTTACCAAACCTTGGATGAAGCAGAAAAACTAGGAATCATTACGAAGAAATTTGAAAATTTGGATGATGGCTTAAGTTGGGCGGATTGGATTATTTTGTCTATCCCAGTGGATGCTATCAAAAAGATGTTGCCAGGTATTCTCGATAAAATAAAGGATCACCAAATTGTGGTAGACTTTGGCTCCACAAAATCGGCGATCTGCAGATCAGTGGAAAACCACCTCAGGAGAGATCAGTTTATTGCAGCTCATCCTATTGCAGGAACGGAATACTCGGGTCCATCAGCAGCATTCGCAGGCTTGTATAAGGGTAAAAGGTTAATCGTTTGCGAGGAGGAAAAATCAAAATCGATCGATTTTAAAAAGTTTATGGACATCTGCCGTCAAATTGGATTTGAAATAACTAAAATGGGTGCCGAAGAGCACGATAGACATTTAGCCTATATCTCTCATTTAAGTCATATCACTTCCTATGCGCTCAGCAGTACCGTGCTGGAGAAAGAGCGTAATGGAGAGGTTATATTAGAACTTTCAGGATCCGGTTTTGCATCGACAGTAAGACTTGCCAAAAGCTCCCCAGAAATGTGGTCGCCTATATTTATTGAGAATAAAGAAATGATTTTGGAAGGAATTGATAGTTATGTTGAAAAAGTCCGCCAGCTCAAATCTTTAATTATGGACGAAAATGAGGAAGGTATCAAATCCTTTTTGGATGATGCACGAGAAATAAGGCGAATTTTAGAATAACTATTTATAAAAATTGAATTCAACCCTTCTGTTTTTTTTCCTACCAGCTTCAGTATTATTGGGGGCGATTGGAATCTGACTTCCCCAGCCATGGTTGTCTATGCGTCCCGCAGCAATTCCCTTTGAAACAATATAATTTTTAATGGATTTAGCTCTTTCTTCAGAGAGGATAAGATTTTGATCTTTATTTCCACTATCATCGGTGTGTCCTGATATATTGATTCTTAAACTAGGATTGTTAGTGAGGAAAGTAATAACGGATGCAAGTTCTTCTTTGGATTCCTCTGGAATTGAGGACAGGTTCAACCCAAACTTTAAATCAGTAAAGCGATAGATAATATCTGTACTGAATGGACCCAAAGAATTAATTTCCGTAATAGAGTTTTCTTCGTTTTCAAAAAATTCTATCTCCTCAACTAGTGCTACTTCTTCCTCAAAGCGTACCACTACTTCCTCGAATTGGTTAGTGGTATCTTCAGGGGCATAAAGTTTTAAGGGAAGGCCACCAGATTTATAACCGTTGAATTTGGGGCCAAGGCTTTTTGTTCTTTCTCGGTTAGATATACACAAACCATTCCAACAGATTACCGGTGATAAAATGCCGTGTTTGTTAGCTCCATAAGAGCCTATTTTTCGAAACTGTTTTCTGTCTTTTTTTACCTCCCAATATTCGTCTGCATGGAGATGAGAGACCAATAAAGGTTTAGAGCAGCTTGAAAAAACTATCGTTAGACAAATAAATATTCGTTTCATGTAGGTCAGGCTTAGTCCTTCAACGATTAAAACCTGAATTATTACTTCAAAAAAATGATTTGCTTTTTATAGCGATACTGCATGTGAAGATAACTTTTCAAGAGCGTCTTTTTTGTAGGTCCTACTAATGGGTAAGGCCTTCTTGAGCTTAGCTATTTCGACCTTTTCTTTATTGAATGCGGAGACGAAGTTTCTATTGACAATAAAGGATCGATGCAATCGAATAAAATGGGAAGGTAAAAGCTCATTTAAAACGGAAATTTTTTGCTTCGAAACGATACTTTGATCGATAAGATGAATTTTTACGAAATCAGCGAGGCTTTCTATGTATACCGTTTCATCTAAAGAAAGGTTATAGTCTTTTCTATCTACTCGAATATTGATAAAAGCTTTTTGCAACTTATTATTATCTGCTTTTAGGCTGTTGATGGATAGATTATGCTCCTGCATTTGTTTTATCAGCTTAAGAAAGGCAGTCACAAAGACGATTAAATAAATAATGATACTTAAATGTACAATGTTTCCAGATCGAGGGCTCATTCCTTCAATTTGGAAATTGGCCAAGGCTACAAGAGACAGAATCATAACGACCATTTCTAAATAAAAAGAAATGATCAAGGTATAAATGAAGTATAACCCGAATTTGAAAAGCTTTCCTTTCAACAGATATTCAGGAACAAGATGATAATTGAAAAGGTAAGTGGTACCGAGGGCAATCGGTGTTAGAAAACTAACAAAATAAATAGCGTATTGCCATTCACTTTCATAGGCAAAGTAGAAAACGAGTGCGATCATAATAGCTAACCAATAAATAACATGTCGGACCATTTCTGTAATTTTTAGTGGTGAAAATGCTCAAAAAATCAATTTCAAATGGTTTTTGTCGACGAACTGCAGGTTTACCATTGTTTTCTACCTTGTAATGAGCGGTAATCTGCACCTACTTTTGGGTTATTGAAAACAAAACGAAAAACTTATGATGAATCTATTTTACATGGGGGGGACATTGTTTATGAGCATCCTTACCTTAATCTTCTTCGCGAACATTGCATTGGCAATCTATCTTGTTATGAAAATCGGGAAAAGTGACTTTACTCCCGAGCAGATAAGTATAAAGTTAGGCTACTTGAAAAGTGTAGGATTGTTTGCGCTAATCTTTGGAGTTTTAGGACAGTTTATTGGTATTTTTTCGGCCTTTGGGTCAATAGAGCAAGCAGGAGGTGTAGCACCAGCTTTGCTTGCCAGTGGTCTTAAGGTCTCTATGATTACGACTATGTATGGCTTGATAATCTATATTATCTCCATTGCTACTTGGTTTGGACTCACAAGTAAACTTGGCTAGTCAAAATCAAAGGTCGCTCAACGAGCGACCTTTTTGTCCTAATGAATTGAGTTATGATAATTGGTCATGGGACTTTTAGCAATAGGCATTCCATGCTGTATGTGGCAGCATCGAATGCGAAATGCCCTCATTCCTCAAGGCTATAGATGATTGGCATCACCATCCTTACACGAACTTTTTTGCCATGTTGTTGACCGGGTTCCCAATTTTTGACTCTCGATAAAGCAAGAATTGATGGTTTGATTAACTTATCATCACTTGCTTTCAAGGATTTTAATCCGCTTAAAGAACCATCTTTTTCTACGATAAATTCAATGTAGACCTTTCCTTCTGACGAGTGTATCTCGTCACCCATTATTGATTTTATTTGAGTCGATAGGTCATTGTGAAAAGATTCCATTCCTCCGGTATAAGTCGGGATTTCTTCTACCATAGTAAAGATTTCATCCTCACTACCGTCACTGGTGGTGAGATAATCATTGACTTGCCCCTCGCGCATTACAATGCCGATAATACCTTCTTCCTTATTTACATTGACGCTTTCAATCAGTTTACTATCGAGATCTGCGATTTTTTCTTTCAGAGAGGCTATGTCTTTGCCTTCTTCTACCACATATTCCAGATACCTAAATTTTTGGTCTGGGTTTTTGAGTTGGGCATCTTTTAATAAGTCATTGGCTTTTTCCGAGCGCGCAGTTGTTTCATAGCTTTTGGTTGCTATATCCTTCAAATCTTGATCAAGCTGATCATTACATGCGAAGAAAATAGTGATAAACATGACCATGCTAGACAAAGTCAAAACTTTTGCTTTTGAGAGTTTTTTTGCTTTTTGTTTCATTGTTTTTAATCGTTTGAAAATGGATCCGTCGTAGAATGAGTTGGCCAGACTCAAACCGTGACTTTTTAGGGTACTACTGATCAGTAAGTTGGAATACAGTTGATTGTCAATAGATTTTAAAGCCTGTGCATCAGCCTGGTATTCATGAATATTTTTTATTTCTTTTAATACAAGCCAGGAGGTAGGCATCCACCAAAAGATTGTTTTGAATAGTTGTAAGAAAAGAATATCATAGGTATGTCCTAATACGACATGTGCACGCTCATGCGCAACGATAGCGTCTAATGATTGGTTGTCATTTTTGAATGTATCCTCAACCAAAATCCATTGCATGAAAGTAAAACTTTTGTCAATAGCATGAGTCGTGCGAAGGGAAATGCTTTTGTAGGTGAATGGCTTACTTTTAATAATGAGCCTCGTTACTTGAATTAGTGAAATGAAGAACGAGAGCATCAATATTGAGGTAATCGCCCAGTAACTATAGGTGAATATAGTGCTCGGGTCGTATTGGGAAGAGTGTAGATAATTGGCATAGACTGGAGCGAGAACGATAGCCTTTATCTCATTAGAGGCAGTGTTAGCTATATCGAACAAAAACTCTTCAGAGCTTTGAATGAGCGGTGTAATGATCGAAATAATTGTAGCTCCGATGAGATAAATACGCATAAAAGCGTAATCGTTCTCTTTTCTTAAACCAATCCAATAGATACCGATTAATACTGTGTGGATGAAAAAGATCTCAATGATGTAATCTATCATGGCCTATCATTTTTGAGTTGCTCAAGTAATTCTTCCAATTCGTTGAGTGATAAGTCCTCTTTTTTGGTAAAAAAGGAGACCATCTGTTGATAAGATCCGCTGAAGTATTTGGATACAAAATTCTTCATGAAGGTTTGAGTGTAAACCTCCTTCGTGATTACTGGGAAGTAGCGGTGTGATTTACCTTTTGCTTCATGCCCTACAAAGCCTTTCTGTTCCAAAATACGGATAATGGTGGAAACAGTATTGTAAGCAGGTTTTGGCTCTGGAAGTTTGTCTATTACTTCTTTCACAAAACCATTCTTTAAGTCCCAAAGGACTTGCATTATTTCATCTTCAGCACGGGTGAGCTCTTTCATACTATCAACTAATAGTTTAGTTCTGAAGTCAAAACTAAACTATTAGTTGATAAAAGCAAACTGGAGAACTAAAAAATTAGTTCATAAGATGTATTCTTCGAAAAAAATGCTTCAAATGGCGATCAATAATGGAAAGTGGGAACGCGCTAAAAGTAAGATTTGAGCATTATTTGCTTGTTTTACCATTTGACGGCCACTTTACCTATAGAATCCCTTGAACCAAGATATTCGTGGGCCTGTGCGATTTCTGTGTGATCAAATTCCTTTGCAACCGTAGGTTTAATAAGCCCTTTGTCAGCCATGGCAATAACCTCCATCAAGCCTCTTTGAAATACTGCGGGCTTGTGGTCGGCGATTTCAAGCATGTTTAATCCTATCAAAGACTTAGATTGCCCCAATAAGTCCATTGGTTTAACTTTCCCAAAAGACAAGAGCACGGAGATTTTTTGAAATATATTTTTCGCATCGGTAAATTTTGATGCGCCAAACAGGATCTCGCGACCTCCAGACCTTAATAGGCCGATATCTTTTTTTACATAATCAGCGCCAACAGGATTGAGCGCTAAATCGATTTTCTTATTGAAACCAAGTTTTTTGATTTCCTCGACATAATCATTTGACTTATAGTTAATCGGGTAATCTACTCCTAGAGAGGAGAGGTACTCCAATTTTTCTGGTTTGCTGGCGGTCCCAAAGACCACACATTTTTTCATTTTTAAAAGTTGTACCAACGCTGTTCCTACACCACCAGCTGCAGCGTGCACCAATACATTATCGCCTTCATGTAGTACTGCACTCTCATTTACAGCGTACCATGCAGTAATATATTGCGTCGCTAAAGCGGTCGCTTCACCGATCGACAATTGAGAAGATATTTTTACGAGCGCATTTTCTTTAGAAATAATGTGGTCTGCATAGCCCCCAAATCTTGTGAATGCCAAAACTCGATCTCCAACTTTTACTGATGATATTTCAGCACCAACTTTTACAATAATCCCGACGTTTTCATATCCTACGACAGCCGGAAGAGGAGGACACGCTGGGTATAGTCCTAACCGCGCCATTACATCTGCAAAGTTCAAACCGAACCCTTCAGATTTGATCAATACTTCATCTGACTTGGGCTCAGGAGTTTGTTTTTCGCGAAGCTCAAAAGCATGTTCAGCTTTCCCAAATTTTATCAATGCTATATCTCTCATTTCTTTTCGAAGAATTGGTTTAGTTTATTATTTAAGGCATCCGGACTCTCATAGCTAGGTGAAAGCGACTCTTTTCCTGGAAAATTTTCCATATGCAATGTTTGTGTAGGAAAGGCAAAGTTGACGCCTAGTTCCTTACCCAATTTCATAATTTCAATCAGAACTTCATGCCTTGCTTTTAATTCTTCAGACCAAGTTGGCACTTCAAAGAAGATGTAAAACATAATATTCAGTGAAAAACTAGCCATATCATTAAAATAGATATTGTAGTAATCTTTTCTTGTATTAGGATGATTTTCGACAATTTTCCTAAGACCTTCAACAAATGTGTTAATTAGTTCAGGAGGGGTATCATATGTCACAGCTATCTGCGTGTAAAACCTTCGGTATTGGCGCATTCCATGGTTGTCGATAGTGCTATCAGCAAGCTTTCCATTAGGCACATACATCAGTGAGTTTCGAAAAGTTCTAATTCTCGATGATCTAAATCCAACCTCTTCCACTGATCCATCTATTTCTCCTGAAGTGACCCAATCACCTATTTGAAACGGCTTATCAATAAAAATCATCAATGACCCAAAAAAGTTCTTGATCGTATCCTGTGCCGCAAGAGCAAAAGCCAAACCTCCTATAGATAAACCAGTCAGCAGTGGGATAATGGGAATGTTCAAATTAGCTAAAATGAAGAGCGTTCCAACCACTACAACAAAGGTTTTGAGCGTTTTCCTGACAAGGGGGACTAGTTGGTCGTCGAGTGTGCTTGTAGTTTTGAGCGCGAGCTGATGCAAATACATGCTGATAACATCGACAATTCTATAAAAAACGATCGTTCCAAATAATGGTAAGATAGCCCGTAAGAAAAGCATGAAATATTGGCTGATACTTGGTGGTAATTGTAATACAGGAATAAATACGACAAGTAATAGCGTAACAAAAAATAAACTTATTGGCTTGGCTACTGGTAATAAAAATCGATCTGCCAGTTTAGCATAGCCGGTTTTGAGTAAGGCATTAAGAAGAATTCTCTCAAACAAAAAGGTGAAAATGCGATGGATGAGGATACTAATAAATATGAGTATCAATACCCCTAAATACTGATACATGTAGAGTCCCATAATCTCTCTAGTACCCATTTTTGGGACGAGAATAAGCAATTTATCAATACCAAAAGGGAAAACAGTGTCGTGAACCTGTTGGATATTTCTAAGACTATTTCTCGAATACACCCACTGATCACCTGATTTTACAAGATAAATGTTAGGGTAGTTCGATATTAATATGAATTTTTTTTTATGTAACGTGCTGTCGTAATAGTTGGCGCTTTTAGGAATTTCTTCCATGTTGATGAAATATCCTTCTCCATCAAGCACTTGTTTTAGTTGAATGGCTTTTTCTTCAGCCTCTTCTTTGGTTTTGGCGAAAATCCTAAACGGTGCGGCGGCTTTTTCAACATCATAACTGCTTTCTTGTAAGAAATGGAGATGTGTAAGCACTGCGTCGTAAGGGCTACTTAAGTTAACGCTTAGCGAATCTTGTGACTTCAGTATCGGGAGTATAAAAAATAGACTTACTGAAAAGATAATGAGGCGCATAATGACATTTTTGGCCCAAATTTAGCGCTTATAAAACTAAATTTGCAGCTCAACAAAATTCAATATGTCTAATCCATTTTTAATTAATTATATCACCCCATTTGAAGTACCTCCATTTGATGAAATAAAGCATGAACATTATATGCCCGCCATCGAAAAGGGTATAGAAGAAGCAAAAAAGGAGGTAATTGAAATAGCTGAAAATCAAGAAAAACCTAGTTTTTCCAACACAATAATAGCCCTCGAAAAGTCTGGTGAACTACTAGGAAGAGTTACTTCAGTACTGTTTAACTTAAACTCTGCCGAGACAAGCGATGAACTGCAAGCGATCACAAGAGATGCCTCTCCATTATTAAGCGCTTTTGATAATGAAGTAAAGCAAAACCAAAAGCTTTGGAAACGTATTAAGGAGGTTTATGAAACTGAAAAGCTATCAGGTGAGGATGCGGTGTTATTACAAAAAGCCTACAAAGGGTTTGTGAGAAGCGGTGCTGATCTTGAAGGTGAGTCAAAGGATAGATACAAGGATGTGTCTATGGAACTCGCTAAATTAACTTTAGCTTTTGGTGAAAATATTTTGTTTGAAACAAATGAATTTGAGTTGGTCATCGATAATGAAGCTGACCTCAAAGGCCTGCCAGAAGGGGTGAAGGATCAAGCAGTCGAAGCGGCGAAGGAGCGTGGTAAAGAGGATGTGTGGGTATTTACTTTACAAGCACCCAGCTATATGCCTTTTATGGAATATGCTGAGAATAGATCACTTAGAGAGCTATTGTATAAAGCCTATATGTCTAAGTGCTTGAAAGGGGATAAGTATGACAATCAAGAATTACTTAAAAAAATAGTCAGCCTTAGAGCTGAAACGGCCAGATTGCTGGGATATGATACTTATGCTAAGTATGTGCTAGAGGAGCGTATGGCTCAGCAGCCCGAGCAAGTCTTTGAATTTTTAGAAGACTTAATGCAACGAGCAATGCCTAAGGCGATAAGCGAAGTGGAGGAGTTAAAAGCTTTCATGGTGGAGTTAGGTGCCGATCACGATTTGCAAAGATGGGATTGGGCTTATTACTCAGAAAAACTTAGGAAAAAGAAATACGACCTAGATGATGAACTCACCAAGCCCTATTTTAAACTAGAAAATGTTATTGAAGGAGTCTTCACGACGGCAGAAAAGCTCTACGATATTTCATTTAAAAGAAATAATGACCTTCCTGTCTATCATAAGGATGTGCAGGTATATGAAGTCTTAAATGCTGAGGGCAATCTTAAAGCGATCTTTTACGCTGATTTTTTCCCAAGAAAGGGTAAAAGGGGAGGTGCTTGGATGACTTCTTACAGGGAACAAAAAAATATGGGTGACGAGCATGTTATTCCATTGGTAAGTATTGTCTGTAATTTTACGCCATCTACAGCCAAAACACCTTCCTTATTGAAATTTGAGGAGGTAACGACGTTATTTCACGAGTTTGGTCATGCATTACATGGCATTTTAGCAGATACAAAATATCCTAGCTTATCGGGGACCAGCGTTTTCTGGGATTTTGTGGAATTGCCATCGCAGATATTAGAAAACTGGTGCTATGAGAAAGAGTGTCTGGATTTATTTGCAAGACATTATAAAACGAATGAGCTAATTCCTCAAAAATATATTGACGCAATAAAGGCGAGCTCCACTTACCATGAAGCATATGCGACAGTAAGACAAATTAGTTTTAGTTTGTTAGACATGACTTGGCATCACGCTACAGCATCGCAAATCGAGGAAATGAAGGACGTTAAAAAAATTGAGAAACAGGCTTTTGACAAAACTGATCTTTTTCCCGGTGTAGACAATACATGTATGAGCGTTCAGTTCGGACATATCTTCGCTGGTGGGTATGCTGCGGGTTATTACAGTTATAAATGGGCGGAGGTATTGGATGCAGATGCTTTTGCGTTATTCCAAGAAAAGGGCGTTTTTAACAAAGAGGTAGCCTCCGCTTTTAAAGAAAACGTATTGAGCAAAGGAGGGACGGAGCACCCAATGGACTTATATGTGAAGTTTCGAGGTAAAGAACCAAGTTCAGAAGCATTGCTCAGGAGAGCTGGTTTATCATCATAAACAAGCAGCCAAAAGGGGATAAGAGAGGAAGATTAATAACGAATCTCGCTGTACAGATTCTTGTCGTCCTCTTTTAGCTCTTCGCTTAATGCCGAGATTAATTCGTTTAGATTGTCTTTCAATCTATTGATTTCGGCTTGTTTGTATGCTTTTCGGCCGAAGACTAGTTCTCGTTCACTCGGAGACACGAGTTTTTGAAGATAAGTCAAGTCTTGGGAAAGTCTACTGAGCTGTGCAAAGGCTATATTGAGTAAGGCCAAAGGTTTTTTTGCTTCATACATGAGTTGCTTTTCAGGAATGGCATACATGATACTTTCAATCTCCTGAGGTGTCAAATCTATAGTTGTTTCCGTATCTCGAGCCAATGTTCTCAACAGTCTAATAACCCTTTTCAAGCCTCCGTTCGTCTTGGCATCTTTACCGTTGATTCTGGCAATATGTTTGAAAGGAAGATATCTCCGGCGGGTTTTCCTTAACATATTAAACTCTGTGACTCCACGGTCTATTTCACGCTTCGTCTCCTTATATTCTTTGTTTTCTAACCAAACAGCTGGCAAAATGTTGATCTCACAGGATGGCTTAAGTGTTTGTACACGAATTTTTAGTTTGTCACTATTGTCTACACGTTGATAAACACTTCCTTGAGTTAAAATATCCATCATCTCCATGGTGATGTTTTTAACTACTTTCCATGGTTCAGAATAGACGCTTTCTGCAATAACCATCAGTTCTATATCTCCATAAAGAACAATATGAGTTTCGGTCTGAATCGGGCCTTGATATCTAAAATCAACATTATACTTTCTGTTTTTTAATTCTTTAGAAAGTTTCTCCTGTATTCTTTTACCTATATGAAAAGCCTTGTAAGCATAAGAGGGCTCTACTTCACACATTGACTCAAGAGCATATAGTAATACGTCAGAGTAGTCGTGCTCATTAAAAGCATCGGACACTACCGATTCACGCAAGGCCTCATCATAGCGCCGAGCAAGTAAATTTTCTAATAATAATTTATAATTTCTATTCATTCTAAGCGGTGATTCACACCAAATAAATTGATTTGGCTAAATTATAAATTTAATGCGGAGTTTGAGTGATTATTTAACTTTTCAAATTTTCAAGAGAGGAAAAATACTAGGGTTTAGCCTTTGATTGGTGTTTCCTAAAGCACTGATTTTTTCAAAATGGCTAGGATGCTGCCTCCAACTCCTTTTATTTACACGAATGTATTTGAACGAAGCGATGGTCTGATTTTTCACACTTTTCTATGCGGTGCTAGTCTAATAATTTTTAATTGCCACATTTCACACCATGCGTTCAGATAAAATCAAATCATTTTACAAGCTAATTGTTCACGCCCTTAAAGGGAGTGAAAAAGAGTTTACTACAGGAAGTATTAACAAGGCAATCTTTCTATTGTCAGTACCGATGATTGCCGAAATGGTCATGGAATCCTTATTCGCGATTGCAGATGTCTTTTTTGTTTCAAAAATCTCTATGAATGCAGTCGCTACTGTAGGGCTCACGGAATCTATTTTGATGATCATTTATTCGGTGGCTATAGGTCTAAGTATGGCGATAACAGCGATTGTTGCTCGAAGAATAGGTGAAAAAGATCTAAAAAAGGCGGCAAATGCAGGCTTTCAATCTATTTTATTCGCTTCAATGATCGCTTTGGTTTTGGGGTTTATCGGCTTTTTCAACGCTGAAAATATTCTAGTTCTGATGGGTGGCGAGCAAGACTTGGTCGCAGAAGGGGTTGGATACACCAAAATTATGTTTGCTGGCAATATTAGTATTATCCTGCTTTTTTTGATCAATGCTATTTTTCGAGGAGCAGGAGATGCCTCCATTGCGATGCGAGCATTATGGATTGCTAATGGGCTAAATATAATTTTAGATCCTATTTTGATATTTGGTTTAGGGCCGATACCTGAAATGGGTATTGAAGGAGCCGCAATTGCTACGACAACTGGCCGATCCATAGGTGTTTTATATCAAGTTATTCATTTGATTAATGGAAAATCTTTGATCAAGATTACTTTAGAAAATGTCGTTTTTAGGTTTAATACTATTGTAGAATTAGTGAAAATCTCCATAGGAGGAATGGGCCAGTTTTTGATCGAATCTGCTAGCTGGATATTTTTAGTAAGAGTTATGTCGCAGTTTGGCAGTGAGGCACTTGCGGGCTATACTATCGCTTTTAGAGTTATAGTATTTACTATTTTACCTTCATGGGGTTTGTCAAACGCGGCGGCAACTTTGGTAGGCCAAAACCTTGGAGCGAACAAGCCAGACAGAGCTGAAAAATCTGTTTGGAATACGGCTTTGTACAACATGATTTTTTTGGGTGTAGTATCGGTGGTTTTTTATTTGGCCGCAGAACCAATTTTGGGCTTGTTTACCGACGTTAGCACTGTATTGGAAATTGGTGTTGAAGGCTTACATATTGTTTGTCTGGGATATGTATTCTTCGCTTTTGGAATGGTGATTAGCCAAGCATTTAATGGAGCAGGAGATACCAAAACTCCTTTGATTGTAAACTTTTTTGTTTTTTGGATTATTCAAATCCCATTAGCCTATATTTTGAGTGTAGAGATGGATTGGCAAGCTACAGGTGTATTTATTAGTATCGCATTGTGCCATTCCTTACAAGCAGTGGTGATCCTTTTGCTTTTTCGCAGAGGCAAGTGGAAGCAAACTAAAGTTTAAAATTTAATAGACACGAGTTCTACGTTTCTATCAAGCGCGCGATATATGCGCAGCTCTTTTCCAACCTTCATAAGGCTAATTGGTTGTGTAGCGGCTAGAGGGCGACCCGTGATCAGGTTTCCAAGCATGTTGTAAATGTATAAGTAGGAGCCATTTGGATCTACGATCACGATATAGTTGTTGTCACCGCCAAGTCGGTAATACTGTACAGATATTGGTTTCTGAGCAAAGTAGTCTTTAGAAAAAAGTAATTCTCCTGATTCATTGAGGAACTCATATTTATTTTCAGTCTTTCTTAAAATAACAAATGTTTTATCTTCTATGTCGGGAATTATTTCGAATGTCGTTTGAGTTGCTGGCTTATAAATCTGCTCTCGACTGACTAACCTAGAGTCCATAGCTATTTCAATCAACTCACCAATTTTTGTTATTAGGATGATGGAAGACTGTGATATGCCGTTTGATGTCTTAATAAAATATCCAGATAAACCAATGCCAAAATCCAATGGAAATCCATCTATATTATTGCCTTTTCTATTTTGTACATACAGTTTACCCTCTTCAAGAAGCGTGATCATGAAATCAGTATTGCCAATTCTTTCATGTCTAAATGCCGTTTGAAATTTACCATTGAACGTTTTCGGATTCCAATTATTCAATTCCTTAAAGTCTTTGTTGGTCAAGAATAAATTTCCATTGTAGTCTCCAATAGCAAAGCGATAATCTTGCGTATTTTTATAGTCTACAAGTGTAAAAAATTTAATTCGCTCATTTCCTTTAAGGTTTTTAGGAAAACCAGGGATGTAATCGCCGTTGCGGTCAATAAGATGAATGTATCTTTCAGTGGAGAATAAATATTGGAGCTTATTGTTTTTGTAGTAGTCTATTTGGTGAATCTTAGATTTGATATTATCATCTAGTTTTTTGGACCAGATAAATTTAAAGTTTTCAGAGAGTAAATATATGGAGCTAGAGGAATCCTGAATGATAATTTCTCTAGCCTTTGTATCATGATTGGTGACTAAATACGGTTTGAGATTCGCATAATCACCTAAGGTCAATGACTGAACGATATTTATTTCTGTTGGAAGTTTGCTTACCGGAAGTTCAGGTTGATTAAAGGAATACCTCGTATAAAATTTATTGTCGATCCAACTAAACTGGAAGGCTAAATATTCTAAATTCTTATAAGTGTATGCGTATTTTTCTAGGTGATCTGACCATGAGGATTTCAGTGATCTGATCATGCTGGTCCAACTGCGGGGAGTATTAACTATGAAACTAAAATTGGCTCCTTGATCTATAGAGGTAAGAAAATTGTTTGTAACTAATGATTTATTCCAAGTACTTTCATCTTCAATTGATAGCGTAAATGCCTTTAGGCGTTGGAGATTATTAGAGAGTATGACGTAGTTTCTGTATGTCAGGTAATAACTCTGATCAAAACCACTACCGAGTTCTCCAATTAAGGCATAACCAAAGTCAGGGGCTGGTAGCCGTCTGATTTCGTGAGTCCCATACTGCTCTATAAAGACTGAATCCTTTGCTGAGCGACTTCTTCTTTCGTCCACTGAGTTGAAGTATTTTAGTGTTTCACCCATATCGCGGACCTGTAGAATTAATAGTTTGTCCAATTGATTTTTTCGAGTTTCTTCTAGGGTGATGATGCCGATTTCATTGTCAATCAACTGGTAGGCGTAGGTAACGTCGAGATCAAAGGAGGTTAATATTTCGAGTCGCTTTTCTAATACTTTGGGCTGTGATATTTGGAAATACGTATCAAGGTTCTTTGAAAAAAGTGATGGGTCGCTCACACTGATATGATTAACATATGCTGATTCATTAGGTATTATTTCAGACATAAGAAAACTCCCAGCTGGTATATTTTTAAATACGGAAAGCCAATCGGAGGGGTCCTCTGATATTGTAAAACCACTCAAACTTATATTCTTGGGATCTACCTTAACATCCAAATAGCTTGACTTTCCTAATGATATATTGTTTCTGGTTTTTGAAAACGTGTTGAGGAAAGCCTGAGTTTGTGACATATTCACATACAAGTTTCCTTGATCAAATTTCAGTTTAGTAAGTTGGTTAAGTTCAGGGTTTTGTTGTTTAAAATTTTTCTTATCCTCTCCAGCAACAGTTCTTATGGCATCTTCCACGAGAAATGCAGTAAAGCTGCAAACAAAATAATTTTGATAGTATATATAGGTGAATATTTTATCAGAGTCAGCGTTTGAGATATCTGTAATCGTAAAGGCTAGATAATTGCGTGTTTTAAGCTGGAAGTTTTTTGATTTCAACTCTGCTAAGGCTTTGCTAATGTAGGTATGTTGCGATAGGCTATTCACTTCAAGGACGAAGAGTACGTCAAAGTTATCACTGCTGATCTTGTTTACAGAGGCCAAAAAATGATTGTCTTTAAAGTGGCTTGAAAAACTATTTTCGCCTGATAGGGTGTCGAATGATTGTAGGGTTTGTTGCGTTCTTTTAAGACGCTCTATGACTCGGAGGTTCTCCCATAATTCCGTTTGGGTAAGTTCATCAAAAGCGATAAGTGGATTTTCAGATTCATACACTGCAAGCGTGTTTACAGGTACGAATGACCATACAGATAAGCTCTCATTATTATTCCATCGCTGATAGGTAAAATACCCTGAGCCAAGGAGTAAAACTACGGATAAGCCAATCAGGAATTTTTTCAATTGAAATGAGAATTTATATCAAAGGATAAGATAAGCGAAACGATCCAAACACGAAGATTGATAAAGTGATTTTAAATTAAAAAACCCCGAACTGAAGAGCACGGGGTTTTTTAATTTAATTAATTTGCTCTTAGCTCATAGTGGAACTGAGATATTCTCTATTCAATCTGGCAATGTTTGAGATACTTATACCTTTAGGGCACTCAGCTTCACATGCTCCTGTATTTGTACACGCTCCAAATCCTTCAGCATCCATTTGAGCGACCATACTTTGAGCCCTTTGACTTCTTTCCACTTGTCCTTGTGGCAAAAGTGAGTATTGAGAAACTTTCGCTGCAACGAACAACATAGCTGATGCATTTTTACAAGCAGCAACACAAGCACCACAACCAATACAAGATGCCGCATCGAAAGCATGATCTGCGTCTTTCTTGTTGATAGGAATAGAATTGGCGTCTTGCGTATTTCCTGAGGTATTTATCGAGACAAAACCTCCTGAATGTTGGATACGATCAAAGGCGCTTCTATCTACTATTAAATCTTTAATTACAGGAAATCCTTTTGCTCTAAAAGGTTCAATATGAATTGTTTCGCCATCTTTAAACTTTCTCATGTGGAGTTGGCAAGTGGTTATTCCTGAGTCTGGACCATGAGGTCTTCCGTTGATTTGCAACGAACAGCTTCCACAAATACCTTCTCTACAGTCATGATCAAAGGCTACAGGGACATCTCCTTTTTCAATGAGCCCTGTGTTTAATATATCAAGCATCTCAAGAAAAGACATATCGTCTGATATACCGGCTATATCATAATCAACCGCTTTTCCTTTATCTGATGCGCTGTTTTGTCTCCAAATTTTTAACTTAAGATTCATGTCTTATAATTTATAGCTCAAAGGATTAATTCCTTATTTATAACTTCTTTCTTTTACTTCAATATTATCATATTTCAAATCTTCCTTGTGAAGATTTGCTTCACTAGGCTCACCTTTATATTCCCAAGCAGCTACATATTGATATTCATTTCTTCGCTTTGCTTCTCCTTCAGGTGTCTGGTGTTCTTCTCTAAAATGGCCACCGCAAGATTCTTCTCTATCAAGCGCATCCTTGGCAAATAGCTCACCTAATTCTAGAAAATCTGCTACGCGACCTGCTTTCGCCAGCTCTTCGTTAAAATCGTCTGCTTTGCCCGGAACCCTAACGTCTTTATAAAACTCTTCACGTATTTCTTTTATTTCCTTAATCGCAGCTTTCAATCCCTCTGCATTTCTAGCCATTCCTACTTTATTCCACATGACTTTACCAAGTCGTTTATGAAAATGATCAACAGGTTTTGTTCCGTTATTATTTATGAACTTATTGAGTTTGGCTTCAACTTCTTTTTCTACTGCCTCAAACTCTGGCGTGTCTGTAGGGATTTTTCCAGTTCTAATGTCATCAGATAAATAATTACCGATGGTGTAAGGCAATACGAAATAACCATCAGCTAGTCCTTGCATCAATGCCGATGCACCAAGTCTGTTGGCTCCATGATCAGAAAAATTTGACTCTCCAACACTAAAACATCCAGGAATAGTTGTCATCAAGTTATAATCTACCCAAGTACCTCCCATTGTATAATGAACAGCTGGATAGATCATCATTGGCGTCTCGTAAGGATTTTCGTCAACAATTTTTTCATACATCTGGAAGAGGTTTCCATATTTAGCTTTGATAACAGCTTTACCCAACTCCTCTACCAATTGCTCGTTGCTTTCATCTAAACCTTTGACATGGGCTTGTTCTTTGCCATAACGTACAATTGCAGCTGCAAAATCTAAGTAAACAGCTTCTCCCGTTTTATTCACACCAAAACCGGCATCACATCTTTCTTTGGCTGCTCTTGAGGCAACATCTCGAGGGACAAGGTTTCCAAATGCGGGGTATCTTCGTTCTAAGAAATAGTCTCTATCCTCTTCCTTCAGTGCTGTAGGCTTCAATTTTTCTTCTTTGATGGCGATAGCATCTTCTGCCTTTCTTGGTACCCAAATTCTACCATCATTTCTTAGAGACTCTGACATCAAGGTCAACTTAGACTGATGATCCCCAGAGACAGGAATGCAAGTAGGGTGAATTTGTGTAAAGCAAGGATTAGCAAACCAAGCACCTCGTTTATGTATCTTCCATGCTGCTGAAACATTGCTCCCCATGGCGTTTGTAGATAAGTAAAAAACATTTCCATATCCACCAGAAGCGATAACAACTGCGTGTGCTGAATGCCTTTCTAGTTTGCCACTTACTAAATCGCGAGCAATAATCCCACGTGCCTTTCCATCGACAATAACCAAATCCATCATTTCATGGCGGTTATACATTTTTAATTTACCACGACCAATTTGTCTATTCATTGCTGAATAGGCACCAAGTAACAGTTGCTGACCAGTCTGTCCTTTGGCATAAAATGTTCTTGAAACGAGAACGCCACCAAAAGATCTATTATCTAGTAACCCACCGTAATCTCTTGCGAAAGGTACTCCTTGAGCTACGCATTGATCAATGATGTTTCCTGAGACTTCAGCGAGTCGGTAGACATTTGCTTCACGGGATCTGTAGTCGCCCCCTTTTACTGTATCATAAAATAAGCGATGGTTAGAATCTCCATCACCTTGATAATTCTTGGAGGCATTAATACCTCCTTGCGCTGCAATTGAATGTGCTCTTCTTGGGGAATCTTGAAAGCAAAATGCTTTTACATTATACCCCAGCTCTGCAAGAGTAGCAGCAGCTGAGCCGCCGGCCAATCCGGTTCCAACAACAATGACATCTATAAGTCTTTTGTTGGCAGGGTTAACCAGATTAATACTGTTTTTGTAATTGGTCCACTTTTCAGAAATTGGACCTTCTGGGATAAACGATGGGAAATTTGATCCTATTTTCATGTCTTTTCTTAGTGGTTTATGAAATGATAAAGCGCGATAAATATAAATCCGGCAGGAATTACAACGGCATAGGCTTTAGCAAATTTTTGAATGCCTGGAGTGAATTTATTGTTGACCCCCATGGATTGGAATGAAGATTGGAAACCATGCAATAAATGGAGTGATAACAAGACGAACGAAATAACGTAAGCACCAACTCTTAATGGATTTTGAAACTTATGTACGAGTTCTTCAAAATATCTATCAGGAACAGCGGGTAATTGTGAAACATATTTGTAATCCATCTCTGGAATCCAAAAATCAATGAAATGCAGCCCTAAAAAGGCCAAAACAACCAACCCTGAATAAATCATGTTTCTTGACATCCATGTGGAATTAGCTGCACCATTTTTCATCATGTAGCCTACAGGTCGCGAGGCTCTATTCTTTGCTTCTAGGACAAAACCCATTACAAAATGAAATATTACACCAAACATAAGGACAGGCTGTAATCCAAACTGCACCAATGGATTGGTACCCATAAAATGGGAAGCCTCATTAAACGCAGATGCGCTAAACACGGAAATCATGTTTATAGCTATATGATTTAATAAAAATATTACAAGAAAAAGGCCTGAAAGTGCCATGGCAACCTTCTTACCTATGGAACTCGAAAATGTATTAGACATCCAACTCATGTGTTTTAGTATTCTATTATTTAAACATTTGTACCAAAGTTAGTTGCTGGAAACTTGGTAAACAATTCGGAATATTATTTTGAATCGTTCTAAATAAATATTTTTTCTACACTAAATAGACATTTTGTGTTTTTGAATTGTTATGAAAATTATAAATCTTCTTCGGAAGTCCTTTGGTATTAATATTGCAGATACTTCTTAATGACACTTTTATTGATTTAGAAAATGAGTAGAGCGTTTAAAATATTTTTTATTTTGTTGCTTTTAGGTCTTGAATTACAAGCCACGCACATCTTGGGAGGTCGAATTCAACTAGCGCATGTTTCAGGCATGACTTATGACATTACTATTATCGGTTATCGTGATCATGGGTCAAATATTGCTTTTGGTAGCGGCGTTTTAGATTTCGGAGACGGTACGAATATAAATCAGTTCGAAGGGTTTGAAGAAAAGAATCTTGGTGAACAACACCTTGTATTTTTTACTGTGAGACATACTTATTTATCTCCTTCTCGATATACTATTAGTTATTCCGAGGATTTTCGGTCTGATGACTTAGTCAACCTTGCGGACCCTGCAGGTTCAATTTTTTATATTGAATCAGCATTATTAATAGACCCAATAGTGGTGAATCAACCGTTTATTCTGAGTGAATTTGAAAGCGTTCAGGTAATATCAGGTCAAATATTTCAAAATTCCTTTTGTATAAACGATAATGAGGGCGATATAATGGAGTTTAGTTTATCTCTTCCATCCATTTCGGGAAATGCCTATGCGATGAATTATCAAATGCCAGATGATCCAAGCTTTTATAATGGTTTCGATGGCTTTATCAGCTTTAATAAGTTGAACGGTTCATTGGAATGGTTAGCTCCCGATGTACCGGGGTTGTATCTGTTAAACTTTGAGGTCAAGGAAAAAAGATTAATTGATGGGAATTATGTCATACTGAGCAGTCAATTGATTGATTTGGTGCTTGATGTGAAACCAAACGCGGACGAGCGGCTCGTATTCCTTCAGGTTTCAGAATCTAGCTGTGGGAATGATATCACGCTGAATGTTGATTACCAAGGGGATTATCAACTTGATATGTCACTAGATTACCTCGAGTCAATTAATGGCACAGATCCAGTACTCTTCTTAAATCAGCAATATAATGGTTCTCAGAGCTTAGAGATTGAACTTAAAGGCTTGGAGGAAACCTCTTATCGGCTTTTGAGAGTTGTAATATTGATTGATCAGCGACCACTGCTGTCGGCTTCAGTAGCATTAAATGAGGATTGCGAATTATTTGAAAACTTAGTCATTTTAAGTACGCCAATTCGTAGCAACATTGAAACGATATCTATTTTTCCAAATCCAGCGACTGATAAAATATCCTTAAGGTACGGTGGGAAAGTGACGAGTGTTAGACTAATTGATCTAACCGGAAAAGAAATATATCATCTTAATGTTGGTTTATTCTCTGAAGAAATACTACTTCCTTCGTTAGAAAGTGGCTTATATTTGGTGCAATTATTTAATGAAAATCTTCGTTTGATAGGGGAAAGTAAGTTGAAAGTCGTTCAATGATATTAATGGGTCTTCGTTTTATAAAGCATATAATTTTTAATAAGCATGTTACATTCCTTTGTGGACTCATATTGGGCTGTTATTCCGCTTACAGCACGCACATCAGGGCTGGTGAGATTACCGCCAGAAGAATCAACGATTTTAGTTTAGAATACGAATTTACATTTACAGGTTTTAGGGATACTGGGTCTAATATTGAGTTTGGTTCAGGAACCTTTAGTTTCGGTGATGGTACGACGGTAAGTAATTTATCGACGGTGAAAGAGCCTGCTGGGAATGGAATTGAAAAAGTTGTTATCGTACTTACACACAGGTATAACTCCCCTGCGAGATATGTGGTGAGTTATGAAGAGGACTATCGGAACGATGACATTATTAACATGAATAATTCAGTTGGAACTGCATTTTACGTGGAATCAAAAATACTTATTGACCCCTTTGTAGGACTCAACAATACACCGACCATGACCGTACCACCAATTGATTTTGGCGCAGTTGGTGTGAGATTTGAACATAATCCAGGAGCACAAGATGCGGAAGGAGACAGTATTTCATACCGTTTTACCACGCCAAAAATGAGTCAAAATATGGATGTGACCAACTACAGGGTTCTTAACAATCCTGGGTTTTATTCTAATTTTGCTTCAGGAAGTGAATCCCTTGGGCCACCTTCTTTAACGCTCGATGCGATAACCGGAGATTTGGTTTGGGATGCCCCAGGAGATGATTTCGTGACAGATGGACGAGATGACGTTCGAGAGTATAATGTTGCCTTTGTGATAGAAGAGTGGAGATTACTTGCTGGCGAATATTTGAAAATAAGTGAGATAACCAGAGATATGCAAATCATTGTTGAAATAACAGACAATGAAAGACCGACGATGGTTATTCCAGAGGATATTTGTGTTGAGGCAGGAGCTTTTATTGATGAAATTATCACTGCTGATGACCCTGATGGTGATCGAGTGAAAATAGAAGCATTTGGAGGCCCTTTTGAAAGCTTGTTTGGTAAAGCTAACCTCGATCCTACAACATTTGGTGGACCTCCGAATTTCACTAATTTCACATGGCAAACAGTCTGTGGACACGTCCGTGAAAGGCCTTACGAAGTACAATTTAAAGTAACTGATGATCCTGAGGAAGGTCCGAGTTTAGTTGATTTTGAAACATTTAGGATAACAGTGGTTGGTCCTCCGCCTACAGGTTTAAATACGACAGTTTTGCCGGGTAAGTCAATTCAATTATCATGGGATGAGTATAATTGCTCCAATGCAAGTCAAATGCAGGTTTGGAGGCGAGTGGGTAACTTTCCAATTGAAGCCGAAGATTGTGTTGTTGGCATGCCTTCAAATAGTGGTTTTCGGTTAATCAAAACTGTAGGCATTGATACTACAGGTTTTCTTGATAATAATTTCGGTAATGGTCTTTCGGCAGGAGCAAATTATTGTTACCGATTGGTCGCTCAATTTCCGGACCCAAGTGGAGGGAAAAGTTATGTCTCAGAAGAAGCATGTGATAGCGTCCTTATTGATGTACCGGCTATAACGAATGTTGATATTTTATCGACAAGTGAAACCGAAGGAGAGATTTTTGTAAGGTGGACTCCACCATATCAAATTGATCAAGTTATTTATCCTCCAAGCTATACTTATGATCTATTAAGGACTGAAGGCGATGGCGCAGAAAGACAGTTCGTTCAAATAGCGAGTAACATCACGGATACTTTATTTACAGATACAGCTTTAAATACTTTTAATAAGAAATATACTTATTTCGTTAGATTTTATGATAATGGAGGTTTTTTGGTTGATTCTTCCTCTCTCGCTAGTTCTGTGAGATTAAACTTGGTGCCTTTGATTAAATCGATAGAGGTGAATTGGGGGGCTGATGTTCCATGGTCTCTAAGAGACCCCAATTTCCAGTATCACTACATTTATAGAAATCAGGTTGATCAATCAAATCTTGAATCGCTCATAATAATAGACAGTGTTGATATTACATCTTCGAGTTTTACCTACTTGGATAATGGAAGGTTCAATGATATTTCATTAAACGATAAAATAGAATATTGCTATTTCATAAGTACTTTCGGTTCTTATGATAATCCATTAATTGTATCTCCTCTTATTAATAGGTCACAACAATCATGCGCTCAACCAAATGATACCATTCCTCCATGTCCACCACCTTCCATAGCCGTTGATCAAAATTTCAACTGTAGATCATCATTGAGTGCGAGATCGTGCAATGCGCAATTCTTTATAAACAATCTTAATTGGGAGGTAGACGCTGGTGAGTTTTGTGATGATGATATTAGCAGATATAACGTCTATTTTTCCGAAACAGGTCTGGAGGATGATTATGAATTGATCGAATCTGTGACGACCACAGCTTATAACCATGAAGAGTTAAGTTCATATAAAGGTTGTTATAGAGTGTCTTCAGTGGATAGGTCTGGAAACGAAAGTGAACTTACTATGGAAATTTGCAATGACAATTGTCCGGTCTACAAGTTACCAAATGTATTCACTCCAAATGGTGATGGTATCAATGACTTTTTTACTCCGTTATATTCTGATAGTAGCTCTCCAATATCAGGATTTGATCTTGCAGATTGTCCGAGATTTGTTTTAAGTGTTGAATTCATTGTCGCTGACAGGTCTGGTAATCAAGTTTTTAAATACGATTCTAAGGCGAATGAAAATAATATTTACATTAACTGGGATGGTAAAAGTAGTTTTGGTGAAGAATTAGAATTCGGTGTTTATTTTTATAGTGCTACTTTAGAATATGACGTACTTGCCACAACCGAATCGAAAAACATTATTAATGGATGGGTTCAGATTTTAAAGTAGAAAATAAGGAAATTATCTTTTTTGATGGGATCTGTAACTTGTGTAACGGGGCGGTGGATCTTATTTTAAAGAAAGATCAGGCAAAAATTTTCTATTTTTCATCACTTCAATCTGATTTTGCTAATAAATTTCTTTCTCAGTACGGATATAATAATGAGGACCTTGATACTATTCTTTATTTTTCTAAAGGAGCTGTTTATTCAAAAAGCACAGCAGTTCTTAAAATAGCAAGTCACCTTTCTTTTTACCGGAATTTTTATTTTCTAAGAATTATTCCTGCACCTCTTAGAGATTTTTTTTATGTGCTAATCGCGAATTCGAGATATTCAATTTTTGGTAAAAAGAACACATGCCGACTTCCCACGCAAGAGGAAAGAGAAAGATTCCTTGATTCTTAAGGATGTTTCCTAGTTTTGCAGAGCAAAGGTGTTTGCAGTTTTAGACTATTTCCAAGTGTACGGTTTAAAAGCAAATACTAGTAACCACTATAAAAGAACTAAATGAAAGCATATGTTTTTCCTGGGCAAGGTGCTCAATTTCCCGGAATGGGAAAAGACCTTTATGATAGCTCAGATATAGCCAAAGGTATATTTATGCAGGCTGATGAAATACTTGGTTTTGAGATTTCCAAAACAATGTTCGAAGGTACAGCGGAAGATTTAAAACAAACAAAAGTTACTCAGCCGGCAATATTCATTCATAGTGTTGTTAAATCTATGGTAGCAGAAGATTTTAAACCTGATGTGGTAGCAGGTCATTCTTTAGGCGAGTTTTCAGCTTTGGTTGCGAATAGGGCCTTGTCCTTTGAGGATGGCTTAACGCTGGTATACAAAAGAGCTTTGGCAATGCAAAAGGCTTGTGAAATTCAACACTCAACAATGGCCGCAGTGCTAGGCTTAGCGGATAATATCGTAGAGGAGATTTGCGCAGGTCTTGATGAAGTCGTAGTAGCTGCAAATTATAATTGCCCAGGTCAGCTAGTTATTTCAGGTTCTATAGATGGAATTAATCGAGCATGTGAAAAGCTGAGAGAAGCAGGAGCCAAGAGAGCCTTGGTTTTGCCTGTAGGTGGAGCCTTTCATTCTCCGCTAATGGAGCCGGCAAGAGAAGAGTTAGCATTGGCAATTATGTCGACTAATTTTAGTGCTCCTTTTTGTCCAGTGTATCAAAATGTTGATGCGCTACCACATAAGGATATTGATGAAATCAAGAATAATTTGATAGCGCAATTGACAGCCCCAGTAAAATGGACGCAAATAGTACAGAATATGATTGCTGATGGTGTAACAGCATTCATTGAATGTGGTCCCGGTAAAGTTTTGCAAGGTTTGGTAAAAAAAATAAATAAAGAATCAGTGGTTTCGAGCATATGAAAGGATCCAAGTACCTCATATTCAGCCTGCTTTTTTTTACTCTTTTTTTTAGCGAGGGGTGTAGAAAAGGCCCAGGTAATTCATACAATAAGAAAAAAATGATCAAAAAGGGTAAGCCCATCCCATGTCCCATAAAGGATTGCTGATGTTAGAGATAATAATTGCCATTGATGGCTATTCTGGAACAGGAAAAAGCTCCACAGCTAAAGCCGTATCAAAACATTTTGGCTATAAATATCTTGATTCAGGTGCGATGTACCGATCGGTTGCTTTGTCTTGTATTCAAAGAAACATTGATATATCCAATGAAAATGAAGTTACCGCGCTAGCAGAAAAAATAGAAATTGGTTTTAATAAACTGGGGAACGTTTTCATCAATGGAAATGAAGTTACACAAGAGATAAGATCAATGGAGGTAAATAATGCTGTCAGTGTGGTTAGCCAATATAAAGGCGTTAGAACAGCGATGGTTCAACAACAGCGCCAACTAAGTAAAGACGAGGGAGTTGTTATGGATGGTAGAGATATAGGAACAGTGGTCTTCCCAGATGCGGAATTAAAAGTTTTCATGACTGCTTCACCAGAAGTGCGCGCAGATCGAAGGCAAAAAGAATTACATCAGAAGGGAGTAGATGAAAACCTTTCGGATATTCTTAAAAATTTAGTAGAAAGGGATGAAATGGACAGCAATAGATTGGAGTCCCCACTTAAGAAAGCAAATGGGGTTATTGTAATTGATACTTCAAACCTTAAATTTGCAGATCAAGTATCTGAAATTGTATTACTAGCAGAAAAGATAATAAATGAAGGTAGAGATTGACGAACATTCAGGGTATTGTTTTGGGGTAGAATTCGCAATTCAAATGGCCGAAGGTGAAATGGCTGATGGAAAGCATCTTTATTGCCTAGGAGACATTGTTCATAATTCAATGGAAGTTGAGCGATTGTATAAAAAAGGTCTTCGCACGATCACACGTGATGAACTTGCGAAGTTGTCAAATACAAAAGTGCTTATCCGTGCACACGGAGAGCCACCTGAGACTTATGAGTTGGCTTTAAAGAATAATATAGAGCTGGTTGACGCTTCTTGCCCAGTTGTGCTCAAGCTTCAGAATCGAGTGAAGCATGCTTATGACAAGGCCAGACAAGTTGGTGGGCAAGTAGTCATTTATGGAAAACCAGGTCATGCAGAAGTTATTGGGTTGACAGGTCAAACGCGTAATGAAGCATTGATTATATCTAGCGAAAAAGATTTAGATCAAATTGACTTCAATCGGCCAGTAGTTTTGTTTAGCCAAACGACCAAGAGTACTGCTGGATTTTACAACATTAAATCTTTAATTGAAGAAAGGATGGTGGCATCACAAGGAGAGTTGATGCTGGAAAATTTTCAAGCTAACGATAGCATTTGCAGACAGGTGTCAAACCGTGAACCTAAAATGCTTAGTTTTTCTACTAAGCACGATATTGTTATTTTCGTATCAGGCAAAAAAAGTTCTAATGGCAAAGCATTATACAATGTCTGTTTAGAAAATAATTCTCGTAGTTATTTTGTGGAAAATAGAAACGAAATAGATTTATCTTGGTTTGCTCGAAATGATTCTGTTGGGATTTGTGGAGCAACATCTACGCCGAGATGGCTTATGGAAGACGTATCAGATCACATACTTTCTTATTCGAAGATGAAACATTTAGAAAACTAATAGAATACATTCAAGGTTATCTTTGAAACATATAATTAAAACAATTATTCACTACTTTTGCAACGATTTTCTAGGAGACTGAAATTTATAAAATGTCCAAAACGATTAAGCTAAATAGAGGTTTCGACCTCAATCTCGCAGGGAAACCGGAGAAAAAGATACTTGAAGTTTCACAACCGGAAACCTTTGCTGTCAAACCCACTGATTTTCAGGGAATAACTAGGCCTAAATTACTTGTCAAGGAAGGAGATAATGTAAAGGCTGGTACACCAATATTATTCGATAAATACGCAGAGCATATTAGGTATTGTTCACCTATAAGTGGAGAGATTGTTGAGATAAAGAGAGGTGAAAAAAGAAAACTGCTTGAAATTAAAATTCTAGCGGACAAAGAAATAGAATACGAGAACTATAAAACCCATTCTATATCCGATATCACCAATCTGACTAAAAAAGAGGTTATAGATCAATTATGTAGCGGTGGGGTTTGGCCAGGTATTGTGCAAAGACCATTTGGAGCTGTTGCTGACACGGAAGTAGAGCCAAAGGCAATTTTTATTTCGGCATTTGATACACACCCATTATCTGGTGATATCGCCTTTCAACTTGAAGGTAAAAGTCAAAGCTTTCAAGCTGGCTTGAACGCTTTGAAAAAATTGACTTCTGGTGAGATTCATTTGAGTATTAATGGTGCTATAGAATCTGCTAAGATGTTCACATCGGCTGAAGGTGTAACAATTAATAAAATAATAGGAGCGCATCCTGCAGGCAATGTTGGAGTTCAGATACATCATATTGATCCAATCAATAAAGGGGACATTGTTTGGACTATTTCTCCTTACCATGTTGTCCAAATTGGACAGTTATTTTTGGAAGGTAAGTACGACGCATCTAAGCTCATAGCAATTACAGGTTCTGAATTGTCTGAAACAGGATACGTAAAGACTTATACTGGAGCACAGATTGAAAAGCTATTAGCTTCCAAGTTGAAAGATCCTGAAGCAAAAAGTCGATTTATATCTGGAAACGTGTTGACAGGTGAAAATATTGGTAAAGAGGGCTATATAGGTCATTTTAGTAGTCAGATAACGGTTATACCTGAAGGAGAGTATGAGGAGTTTCTAGGTTGGTTAAAGCCGTCCACAAGTAAACTTAGTTTCCACAAAGCACTTGGATTGTTATCATTTTTGAATAATAAAAAAGAATATGTTGTTGACACTAACACACATGGTGAAGAAAGGCCTTTTGTAGTTTCAGGGTCTTTTGAAAAGGTGCTACCAATGGATATTTTACCGACTTATTTGTTCAAGGCCATTGTTGCCAATGATTATGATGAAGTAGAGTCGCTAGGTATCTTTGAATTATTGGAAGAGGACGTAGCGCTATGCGAGTTCATAGACCCATCCAAGAATGAATTACAAAAATTATTAAGAGAAGGAATCGAACTAATCCAAAATAGCTAAGCTTACATGAAAGCATTACAAGATCTATTTGATAAAGTAAAACCAAACTTTGAAAAAGGAGGAAAGTGGGAAAAGTTCCACACCCTTTACGAAGGTCATAGAACCATTGCATTTGCACCAGATTTAATAACTGGTAATAAGGGAGCACAAATTAAAGATGCTGTTGATTTAAAAAGAGTCATGATTACAGTCGTGATCGCTATGATTCCTTGCCTGATTTTTGGTATGTGGAATACTGGACATCAGCATTTCATCGCTACGGGCATTGATGCAACGCTGTTAGATAAGTTTCTAATTGGAGCACAGACGATCATTCCAATTTTGATTGTCTCTTACGGTGTTGGTCTTTCTACAGAATTTACTGTCTGTGTAATAAGAAATCATCCTATTAGTGAAGGTTATTTAGTAACTGGAATGCTCATTGCGTTAATCATGCCAGCAACTATTCCTTTGTGGCAAGTAGCTATAGCTACTGTTTTTGCAGTAATTATAGGTAAGGAAGCTTTTGGTGGTACAGGCATGAACATATTGAATGTTGCTCTTACGGCACGTGTATTTTTGTATTTTGCTTATCCTTCACAAATTTCAGGTGACGTTTGGACCTATTTTGGTGATAAAACGCCAGTAGACGCATATAGTGGAGCAACCGTTCTTTCTTATGGCGCAACCGCAGCTTCGGAGGGTACCAATATGATGGCAGATTTATCGAACCATTGGTATGATGGGATGTTTTCATTCATGAACATGTTTATCGGAATAATACCGGGAAGTATCGGAGAGACTTCTACACTCATGTGTTTGTTGGGCGCAGTAATACTCATTGTTACTGGAGTTGGTAGTTGGAAGATAATTTTGAGTGTCTTTGGTGGTGCTTATTTCATGGGAGTTGTTTTCAACCTAGTGGGAGCGAATACCTTTATGGACATGCCAGCGCATTATCACCTCGTTTCAGGAGGTTTAGCATTCGGTGCTGTTTTCATGGCAACAGATCCTGTATCTGCGTCACAAACAGAAATCGGAAAATGGATTTATGGTTTTATGATAGGTATTTTAACTGTTCTCATTAGAGTAGTCAATCCAGCCTATCCAGAAGGAATCATGTTAGCAATATTATTTATGAACGTATTTGCCCCACTAGTAGACTACTATGTGGTTGACGCAAATAAAAAACGAAGATTAAGCCGTGCAACGATCTAATACTTACATAATTGTGTTTTCAATAGTCCTGACAATCGTGTTGGGAGGTTTACTTTCTGTTACGTCTGTTGGCTTAAAACCCCTACAAGACAAGCAAGTGGAGTTAGATACTAAGAAAAAAATCTTAGGTGCGGTAATGGATATATCGCAGATTGTTGATCCGAACGAATTGCTCACGCTCTATAAAAAAAGAGTGAAATCTATTGTCGTCGATATCAATGGAGATATAATAGAGAAGGATGCTAAAGGCAATGAAATGATAGCCGAGAAAGTTAATATCCAGAAGAATTATAGATTCGCGAAAGAAGATAGGCAATATCCTGTTTTTATGTTTTTGGCAGATGGTAGTGAGGAAGTTGAATCTTTCGTATTCCCGATGTTTGGTAATGGATTATGGGATTGGATCTCCGGTTTCATGGCCTTAGACAATAATCTAAATCAAATTCTTGGTGTGGCATTTGACCACAAGCAAGAAACGCCAGGTTTAGGAGCCAGAATTACTTCTGATGTGATTCAAGGTAGATATCAAGGAAAAGAAATCTTTAACGCAGCTGGAGAAATGGTTTCTGTAACCATGCTTAAAGGAGAAGGAAATGCAGGACTTACTGATCATCAAGTAGATGGCATGTCCGGGGCAACCTTGACTGCAAAGGGTGTGAATAATATGCTAGAGCAATATTTGACATGCTATCAAGCATATTTTAATAAAGTAAAATCAGGTGACACAAATGTCGCGTCATTATAAAAATTATCGATAACCATGAGCACTGAAACTTTAGAAGCACCGAAGGTCGTTAAAAAGCCTGCTGAGGCATTATTATCGAAGCGACGAAAGAATATTGTTACTGATCCATTGAATGAGGATAACCCTATTACCGTTCAGGTATTGGGTATTTGTTCGGCATTAGCGATTACAATTAAAATGGAACCGACTTTAGTGATGTCTATCGCGGTTGTGTTTGTAATTGTATTTGCCAACTTGCTTATTTCATTGATGAGAGATTTGATTCCAAGTCGAGTGAGGATTATTGTTCAATTAGCTGTCATCGCCACCTTAGTGACATTAGTAAGTGAGGTATTGAAAGCATACTACTTTGACATGTACAAGGTATTGGGGGCATTTGTAGGTCTTATTATTACAAATTGTATTGTAATGGGTAGACTTGAAGCATTCGCGATGGCAAATAAGCCTTATGACTCAATATTAGATGGGTTAGGCAGTGGTTTCGGTTACGCTTGGATTATTTTAGTCGTAGCGTTTTTTAGGGAATTGTTAGGTTCAGGATCTCTATTTGACTTCAAAGTATTTGAAGCTATAGGTTGGACAACATTTCCAACAAATGGTCTGATGGTCGATTCTATTGGGGCATTTATGGTACTCGGAATTTTAATTTGGGTGCAAAGGCATAAGACTGGTTACGTAGAGCATTAATAAGTATAGAAAGATGGAATTATTTAATATTGTAATAAGAGCAACTTTCATCGACAACATGATCTTCTCCCTATTTCTGGGAATGTGTTCATTTTTGGCGGTATCAAAGAAGGTTTCAACGGCGTTTGGTTTGGGATTGGCGGTCATCTTCGTATTGACCATTACAGTTCCTGTTAATTGGTTACTTCAAGAATATGTTTTGAAAGAAGGAGCTTTAACTTGGATTAGCGCTTCTTTTGGAGAAGTCGATCTTACATTTCTTCAATTTATTATGTTCATTGCTGTAATTGCATCAATGGTACAACTCGTTGAAATGATCATTGAGAAATTTTCCCCTGCACTTTACGGTTCACTAGGTATTTTCTTGCCATTGATTGCTGTAAACTGTGCTATTTTGGGTTCTTCTCTATTCATGGTACAAAGAGACTATAATATTGCGCAAGCGACTGCTTATGGATTTGGTTCGGGTTTGGGTTGGTTTCTTGCGATAATAGCACTTGCTGCCATTAGAGAGAAATTAAAATATTCAGGTGTTCCTCCTGGTTTGAAAGGTCTTGGTATCACAATGCTCATTACAGGACTAATGGGGCTTGCATTCAAATCATTCATTGGTATATCTATTTAAACAAAGAATAATATTCTTTAAAAAAGGGGTAACTAGAAATAGTTACCCCTTTTTTATTGTCATAAGTTTAATAGAATGAAGGAATATTGGTCAATTCATAAAATTCAACTCCACTTTATTACTTTGTTACTGTATTATTTTGATATTTAAAATAATGAATCATTCTTTGCGCAAGTGATTAACAATATTATCTATATCGCACCCTCAACTAGGCCTCTATTCCCCGGCAGGCTCAGGCCTGTTACATAAATAGTGGTCTGTCTACGCGACAGATCCTTCTCCGATTTTTTTTCGATTTCAATTCTAAATTTTTACAACTACGATGGATTCATTCATTATAGAGGTAGCAACATCTAAGCATCTTTGTTATGCTGAAGAAATATGTAACCTCATAGAAATAAGTGCAAAAGAACGAGGTACTGGAATAGCTAAACGGTCACCAGAGTATATTAAGACTAAGATGCAAGAGGGAAAAGCCATCATTGCCATCGCAAATACTGAAACATTAGCTGGGTTCTGTTATATCGAAAGCTGGGGTGAAAAGCAGTATGCGGCTAACTCAGGTTTAATTGTCAATCCTATTTTCCGAGGTGTGGGACTATCAAGAAAAATTAAAGAGAAGGCTTTTAGACATTCAAGAAAACTATTTCCAAAGGCAAAATTGTTTGGCTTAACCACTTCATTGCCAGTCATGAAAATCAACTCTGAGTTGGGTTACGTTCCTGTAACTTATAATCAGCTGACTTCTGATGAACTTTTTTGGAACGGTTGCCAAAGTTGTGTCAATTTCGAAATATTGAAATCGAAAGAACGAAGACACTGCATGTGCACAGCAATGATCTTTGATCCGGAAAAGCCAAAGAAAAATGGCTGGAATTTCATGAAGAAATCAAAGGTATATACTCGATTTATGGAATTAAAGAAAAAACGTTTATCTCAATTACTAGCATTGTTTTTATAAGTAAAATATGAAAAAAGTTGTTTTAGCATTTAGTGGAGGATTAGATACTACGTATTGTACCAAATACCTTCAAATAGAAAAAGGCATGGAAGTACATGCTGTAACTGTGAACACAGGTGGTTTTGACTCTGCGGAAGCCAAGGAACTTGAAAGCCGGGCATTAGCACTTGGCGCGGCTTCTTATACATTCATAGATGAGACTGAAAAGTTCTATGAAAATGGAATCAAGTATCTCATATTTGGTAATGTCCTTAAGAACCAAACTTATCCGCTCTCAGTCAGCGCTGAAAGGATATTTCAGGCTGTAGCGATTGCTAAGGAAGCGAAGAAAATGAATGCGGATGCTATTGCTCACGGAAGCACTGGCGCTGGAAATGATCAAATTCGTTTCGATATGATTTTTCATGCGTTGTGTCCTGGTCGTGAAATAATTACGCCAATTCGAGATCAATCTTTATCAAGAAATGAAGAAATCGCCTATTTGACCAATTTGGGAGTTAAAGGAGATTGGACTAAAGCCGCTTATTCTATTAATCAAGGTCTATGGGGAACCTCGGTCGGTGGTAAGGAAACATTAACATCAGATCAATTTCTGCCTGAAGAGGCTTTTCCTCATCAGGTAGTTAAAACTGAACCCTTGAATATTACTATTGGATTCGAAAAAGGGGAACCCGTATATTTAAACGGGGAGAAATTAACCCCCGTTAACCTCATTAAAAAGTTGAATAAGATAGCCAATGGCTATGGAATTGGTCGTGATATTCATGTAGGGGATACTATTATTGGAATAAAGGGAAGGGTTGGTTTTGAAGCTGCAGCTTCACTTATATTGATAAAGTCGCACTACACCTTAGAAAAACATGTGCAGACAAAGAATCAACTTTTTATTAAAGAAGGATTGGCAAACTGGTATGGCAATCTACTACATGAAGGAAATTATCTTGATCCTGTCATGCGTGATATGGAGTCGTTCTTTAGTTCATCACAAAACAATGTTACAGGAGAAGTAAAGGTGCTTTTAGCTCCCTACCGATTCCAAGTGTTAGGGATTAATTCGAAAAATGATTTAATGCAATCGTCCTTTGGCCAATATGGTGAGCAAAATACAGCATGGACAGGAGATGATGCACGTGCATTCGCAAAAATTTACGCAAATCAGGCCAAACTTTATCAAACAGTCCATGGAAAAGATTAATGTAGGAATAATTGGGGCTGCTGGCTATACTGCCGGAGAACTCATTCGAATTTTACTATTTCATGAGCACGTAAACTTGGTTTCACTAGTGAGTGAAAGCCAATCAGAAACACCCATTTCTAATATTCATAAGGATCTAATAGGACTCTCTAATCTCCAATTTTCAAAGTCATTGGATGATGCTGTCGATCTGATATTCTTATGTAAAGGACATGGTGAATCTTCAAAAATACTACTGGATCATCCGGAGTATCTTCAAAAACAGATTGTTGACCTGAGTCAGGATTTTCGATTGAAAGGAGATCATGATTTTGTCTATGGATTGCCTGAGTATTTTCTAACGGAGATTGAGAAATCAAAACATATAGCCAATCCGGGCTGTTTTGCGACATCAATTCAGCTAGGAATTTTACCTGCTTTGCATGCTAAAGTTGTATCAGGTGATATTCAGGTTTCGGGAATTACTGGCTCTACTGGCGCGGGACAATCGTTAACTGCTACGTCCCATTATACATGGCGTCAGTCCAATGCAAGTGTCTATAAGGCATTGAGTCATCAACATATGTATGAAGTTGGCGAACAATCAAAAATTCAAAATCCGGATTTTGATAAGAGAATAAATTTCATCCCATATCGTGGTGCTTTTACGAGAGGAATAATCACTACATCATATTTTGACACGATGCTAGATGATGATGGTTTTAAAGCGCTATATGAAAAAGCGTATAAGAACGCAACCTTTACCACTGTAGTAAATCAAAATCCAGATTTGAAATTGGTGGTAAACACGAATAGAGCATTAATATATCCTTCGGTAGTTAATGGTCAGGCTGTGGTTGTCTCTATTATTGATAACCTACTAAAAGGGGCATCTGGACAGGCTGTTCAAAACATGAATCTGATGTGCGGTTTTGATGAACGCACTGGATTGAACCTTAAACCAAGTATTTTCTAATGAAGTCGAATAAAAAAATCGCCATTTTAGGTGCTGGGAATCTGGGGAAATCTATAGCCATTGGTATCGCAAAAGAGAAGCTGAGGATGCCTGAGGAAATTATTTGTGTCAAACGCCAACTTTCGGGACTTGATGACTTGAAGCCTCTAGGCTTTAGGGTTACTGATGATGCCATGGAAGCAGTGATTGAAGCACAAACAATTATGCTCTGTGTTCAACCAAAACAATTAGCGAAGCTAATGAAGCAGATCAATCCTTTTCTTAAAGAAGGTCACGTGTTGGTATCGGTGATCACTGGTGTAGCGATTTTAGAAATAGAGCAAATGGTTGATGCCGATGTAACGGTAATACGAGCAATGCCAAATACTGCAATTGCTATTGGAAAGTCAATGACCTGCATTGCGAGTAATTTACCTTCGTCTGACCTTTATTTGTCATTAGTACAAGATATTTTTGAGACACTTGGAAAAACGCTCATTATAGATGAAAAATTGATGCAAGCAGCGACAGTATTAGGAGCCAGTGGGATTGCATTTTTTATGAGATACCTTAGAGCAGCTACACAGGGAGGTATACAAATGGGATTTCATCCTGAAGAAGCTCAATTGATAGCTGTTCAAACGGCCAATGGTGCTGCTGGTTTAATATTGCAAAATGGCCAGCACCCTGAAGTTGAAATTGACAAAGTGACTACTCCACAGGGCTGTACTATAGAAGGACTGAATGAAATGGAACATCAAGGTTTTAGCTCTTCACTTATAAAAGGATTGATGACTTCCTTTCAGAAAATAAATAATATAAAATGAAGCATTTTGATGTCTACCCACGATACCCATTAAATATAGCCCAGGGTGCAGGGTGCTATGTTCATGATGAAAACGGTAATAAATATTTAGATTTTTACGGAGGCCATGCGGTGGTGTCTATTGGGCACAATCACCCACATTACATTAAAAGAATCACAGAACAGTTGAACAAGATTGGGTTTTATTCAAATTCTGTCAAAATGCCGATTCAGGATGAACTTGCCTTGAAGCTTGGAGAGCTTTCAGGATATGCTGACTATGAGTTGTTTTTGTGCAGTTCTGGCGCTGAAGCGAATGAGAATGCCATGAAATTGGCATCCTTTCATACCGGAAAATCAAAGTTTATCGTCTTTGAAAAAGGGTTTCACGGGAGAACGTCGTTGGCAGTAGAAGCCACGGACAATGCTAAAATACAAGCGCCTTCTAACCATACAGGGAATATCATTCGCCTGCCTTTCAATGATCTGGAAGAGGTGAAAAAGGCGATTAAAGGCAATGACATTGCCGCCATAATGATCGAGGGTATTCAAGGTGTTGGTGGCGTCAATATTCCTGAGGATAATTTTTTACAAGAATTAAGAAAGGTATGTGATCAGCACGAGGCGTTACTTATTGTTGATGAGGTACAATCAGGCTTTGGTAGGTCGGGGAAGTTTTTTGCTCATCAATATGCCAATATTAAAGCCGACATTATTCCAATTGCCAAAGGAATGGGGAACGGTTTTCCAGTAGGTGGGATAATTATTTCACCAACAATAAAAGCTTGGTCTGGGATGTTAGGAACAACTTTTGGGGGTAACCATTTGGCTTGTGCAGCCTCATTAGCAGTGTTGGAGGTGATTGAAGAAGATCATTTAATTGAAAATGCGGAAAGCAGAGGTCGGGAATTATTGGATTTTCTAAGTCAATTCGAGGAATTCAAAAATCTACGTGGAAGAGGATTAATGATTGGTTTTGAAGTCGAAGGACTTGCAAAAGATTTTAGGAATAAACTGCTTTTTGATTACAGTATTTTTACTGGATCTGCCTCTGGTGCACATACTATTAGGCTTTTACCTCCATTGAGTATTGGAGATTCTGAAGTAAGTAAATTTAAAGAAGGTATTAATTCAATTTTAAAATCCAATGAAGCAGTTTCTCTCTCTTGAAGATGTGTCGGACCCCATGGAGCTGGCGAAAGAAGCTATTAAGTTAAAAGCCAATCCTTTCGGAGACTCAGGCTTGGGAACTAACAAGGTACTTGGTCTCATTTTCTTTAATTCAAGTTTAAGGACGCGAATGAGTACAACGAGGGCATCCTATAATTTGGGTATGAAGGTTATCTCATTAAATGTTGGAAATGATAGCTGGCAGCTTGAAATGGATGACGGAGCAATAATGGATGCGGGAAAAGCGGAACACATAAAAGACGCTGTGCCGGTAATGAGTAACTATTGCGACATCCTTGCGGTACGGTCTTTTGCTGGTTTGGTTGATAAAGAGGCTGATTATGCCGAGTCAACAATTATGGCGTTTGCGAAATATTCAAATATTCCTATCGTCAATATGGAGTCAGCGACAGTACATCCACTGCAATCTTTGGCTGATCTGATGACTATTTTGGAACAAAAAATACAGCAACCGAAGATCGTTCTCACTTGGGCACCACATATCAAACCTTTGCCACAAGCAGTGGCCAATAGTTTCGCTAGATGGATGTTGTCTAGTGGCTTTGATTTGACGATCACTCATCCCGAAGGAATGGCATTAGATGAGAAATTCACAAAGGGAGCAAAAATCATAACCGATCAGCGTCAAGCATTGGTCGATGCAGATATTGTTTATGTAAAGAACTGGTCGAGCTACCATGACTATGGTCAAGTGCATGAAGATCCATCTTGGCTCGTAGATTTAGAAAAGCTCAAGTCAACAAATCGAGCAAAGCTTATGCATTGCTTACCTGTTCGAAGAAATATAGTCATAGCTGATGATGCGCTAGACTCATCGCATTCCATTGTTAATGAGCAAGCCAATAATCGAACGTATTCGGCACAGATGGTCCTAAAAAAATTACTGGAGAATGAGCAATGAAGAACTGTATATTTTTAAAGTTGGGGGCAATGTCATAGAAAATGACAGGAAACTTGATGATTTTCTGACTTCCTTCTCCGCATTAAATGCTAAAAAAATACTGGTGCATGGCGGGGGTAAGGTGGCTACAAAAATGGCGGCAGAAATGGGCATTGAGGCGACCTTGATTGAAGGTCGTAGAGTGACTGACAAGGCAATGCTCGATATCGTAACTATGGCTTACGGAGGTAAAGTGAATAAGCAAATTACGGCTAAACTACTTGCTCGCAACCAAAAAGCGGTAGGTATTGCGGGATTTGACGGTGGTCTTTTACGATCTGTTAAAAGGCCTGTAAAGGATGATATCGATTATGGTTTTGTGGGTGATATAGTCGCTTCAAATTCCTGCTTGATTGAGACGCTTACAGCAGCATCTTTTGTGCCCGTCATTGCACCTTTGACGGCTGATTCATCAGGGCAAATTTTAAATACCAATGCGGATACCATTGCTAGCGAGCTAGCAACAATATTATTAAAGACGCATCAAGTCAAACTAGTATATGTCTTTGAACTAGCTGGCGTAATGGGAGACTTGAATGATGAAAAAACTTTAATAAAAAATATCACAAGAGAGAATTACTCCTCGCTTAAAGATGCCGGAATAATCAAAGACGGTATGATACCAAAACTTGATAACGCTTTTAACGCGATTGATAAAGGGGTAAGTGAGGTGTCGATTATTCATTATTCTAAAATAAACGAATTAGAAAACATAACATTTGATGGTTACACTCGAATCAAGTAATACCAAAGCTTACTACGAAGACGCACTCAGCTTGTTGAAAGAATTGATTTCAACACCAAGTATGAGTAAAGAAGAGGAGGAGACTGCTAAGATAATTGAACATTTTTTTGACAGTAAGTCGATCAACTACAAGCGTAAAGGGAACAACATCTGGGCACAAAATAAATTTTTTAATCCTAAGAAACCAACCATTTTACTCAACTCACATCATGATACGGTAAAGCCAAATCAAGGATATACCAAGGATCCATTTACCCCTATTGCAGAGGATGGGAAGCTTTTTGGGTTAGGAAGTAATGATGCCGGAGGTTGTTTAGTTTCTTTGATCTTGACATTTGCCCATTTTTATGAGCAAAAGATGCCATACAATTTGATCATAGCTGCTACAGCCGAAGAAGAAAATTCTGGGATTGGGGGAATCGAAATGATTCTTGATGATATTGGATTAATCGATTTTGGTATCATTGGTGAACCAACTGAGATGAATATGGGTGTAGCAGAAAAAGGATTAATGGTACTAGACTGCTATGCGGAAGGAAAGGCTGGACACGCCGCAAGAGATCAGGGGATTAATGCGATATATGAGGCGTTGACAGATATTGAATGGTTTAGAAACTATTCTTTCGACAAAGTTTCTGACACACTTGGAGAGGTGAAAATGTCTGTTACCATGATTAATGCTGGTTATCAGCACAATGTAGTCCCGGACACTTGCCATTTTGTGGTTGACGTAAGAACCACAGATATATATGATAATAAGACGACTTTACAAATGATTAAAGACCAGGTCAATTGCAAAGTAGAAGCCAGGTCAACACGTTTAAACTCTTCCAGTTTGCCGGATCATTATGCCGTGTCAAAAGTAGCAGACGAGCTGAAAATTGAGAAATTTGGCTCGCCAACAACTTCCGACCAAGCGGTAATTCCATATGCTACTTTTAAAATGGGACCTGGGAGATCAGAAAGATCTCACACTCCTGATGAGTTTATTTATCTCAGAGAGATTGAAGAGGGGATTGCCGGCTATATAGATTTATTATCTAACCTATTTGAAAGTACGAAATGAAACTGTGGGATAAAGGACAAAGCATCGATGAGCTTTTTGAAAGATTCACTATTGGGCAAGACCCGATTTTAGATGTCACATTAGCGCATTATGACGTGATCGGTAGTATGGCGCATGTTAAGATGCTAGGAAGTATCAACCTACTCACTGTAGCTGAAGTTGAAAAAATTGTATCTGCGCTCAAGGGAATATCAGATAAAATCGAGCAAGGCAATTTTATCATTGAAGAAGGCATAGAAGACTGTCACAGCCAAATCGAACTTATGCTTACGCAAGAGTTGGGTGATATTGGTAAAAAAGTCCACAGCGGCAGATCGCGCAACGATCAAGTTTTGACATGTTTGAAGCTTTTTGCAAAAGATCAACTTCATGAAATAGCAGGGCTTATGAAGATGTTTTTCGATTTGCTGCAGTCGCAAAGCGAAAAGTATAATAAGGTGATAATGCCGGGTTATACACATATGCAAGTAGCCATGCCGTCTTCCTTTGGTTTATGGTTTGGTGCTTATGCGGAAAGCTTGGTAGATGACCTTTATCTATTAAAAGCAGCAACAGAAATTGCTGATCAGAATCCCCTCGGTTCGGCAGCAGGTTATGGATCATCCTTTCCTCTTGACCGTGAGATGACGGCAAAAGAAATGGGTTTTGCGAGACTGAATGTCAATAGCGTTTACGCACAAATGACAAGAGGAAAGTTGGAGAAATCTATAGGGTTTGCTTTGTCAAGTGTTGCGGGGACAGTGGCCAAGCTATGTATGGACGTGTGTATGTATAGTGGGGAAAACTATAATTTTTTCTCAGTTGAGAAAAAGTTTACGACTGGTTCTAGCATTATGCCACATAAGCAAAACCCTGACGGCTTTGAGCTAGTTAGGGCAAAATGTAATCAAATACAGGCCATGCCATATGAGCTCCAATTGATTCTAGGTAACTTATCTTCAGGCTATCATCGTGATTTGCAAGTACTCAAAGAAAAGTTTGTGCCTACAATGTTGGCCATGAAAGACTGTTTGGTGATTGTTACTAAGATGTTGGAAAATATTTCAGTAAATGAAACGATTGTTGATGACCCGAAATACGATTTGCTATTTACTGTAGAGGAAGTGAACAGGTTGGTATTGGAGGGTGTGCCTTTTAGAGATGCGTACAAGCAAGTAGGTGCGCAGATTGAGCAAGGAGATTATCGTCCAAATAAGGAAATTGGGCATACACATTTGGGTTCGATAGGAAATTTAGGAACAGCTAATATTAAGCATAAGTTTGATGAAGTATTTTCCTATTTTAATCCGTAATCAACGCAATAATTAATGTAGTAATGTTGAGTCCAAGTATACGGCTTATGATATGTCGGAGTGTAGCCAAACCATACATGGGATATAGAAGATGATCTTACAAATAAGTGCTATTCAAATCACTTGAAATAGTAATTTTTATTTTTTCATGATTGATCACCAAATAAAATAATGATAATTTTTACGGATTATTAGTTACAATAATGTCGAACCTGGCAATTGATTTGTAAATTGCTATATAGGTATACGACATTGATTTAGCCTGTCGCGTACTTCCTTTTATCACCCGTTCTACCATTGCAAAACTAGAACTCTTACCTAATAGATATATGAAACTTTATATCAAATATATGGTCAGCCTTAGGTGTAAGTTGATGGTAAAAGTAGAGCTGGAAAAGCTGGGATTACATCAAACAGTTCTTGATCTTGGGATGGTAGAGATCCTAGAAAATATTTCTCGTGAACAACGCACACAATTAAAGGAAAATCTTTTGAAGTCGGGTTTAGAACTACTCGATGATAAGAAAAGTATTTTGATTGATAAAGTCAAAAATGTAATCATTGAGATGATTCATTACAAGGACGAGCTTCCGAATATTAACTACTCAGATTATATCAGCGAAAAACTAAACTATGACTACACCTACCTATCCAATATTTTCTCTGAAGTAAAAGGAATTACCATCCAACATTTTATTATCATCCATAAAATTGAAAAAGTTAAAGAGTTATTGCTGTATGATGAATTTAACTTGACAGAAATCTCCTACAAATTACATTATAGCAGTGTAGCACATTTATCTAATCAATTCAAAAAGGTGACTGGGCTAACGCCTTCCTACTACAAACAGCTAAAACAAAAAAGAGAGAGTAACCTTGAAAACCTGTGAAAGATGTAAAAGTGATTTACGAATGTGTAACTGAGATAGTAGCACAGTTCACCATCTTTATTATCAGGTGAGTAGACTTATGTTAAGCTGTTTAGCGCTTGTATACATCCTGTAAATGTGAGCCGTTCTTCTTTGATTTTGGGCTACTCTTGAGTCGACTTGTTTTATGCGGTTGAATATATAATAAAACAGAAAAGATGACTGGGAAAAAAGTAATATTCGGGATCATGGGTGGTCTTACGATGGGTACTATAATCGGTGTAATGATGTCATTCATGTGGGGAGTTACGCGGAATTTTTTTAAAAGAAGGTGACGCTATTTGGAAAATGACCACTGAAAGGATGGTTCAGGAGTAGGAAAGCTTACTCGACCGATTAAATTAAAAGCAGTAGGAAGTAAAGGTTGAAAACGAAGATGAAGAAGAATCAACATTGCCTATGACCCTGTTAAGTAAAGTTCAAATCCAATTAAGCGTAGTGAATCCCTAGTGGATGGATCTACTTGGGAAGCTCTTGCACTAATACACTCGCCAAACGGGGAATTATTTCCACACCAAAGATTTATAGTATGGTTCTATATACCTAAAAGCCTTATAAACGGCATTTTCTTATTTTTGGAACAGTTCTTTCTTATACTGCCTATGTATTTAAAACTTAAATCATGGACAGAATCAAAAACATATTAGTACCTGTGGATTTTTCAACCGAATCTTATTGCGGCTTGAGAGCTGCCAATAGCTTCGCACAAAAGTTTGAGGGGAAAGTACACTTAGTTCATTTCCTTCTTCCAACTGACAATGTCAAAGATCTAGATCCTAAACAGGCCGTACTTGATAAAGAGGATGAGTTACGGCAGGATCAGTTGGATCAGGAATCCCAACAAGCACTCACAGAACTAAAATCCATTTCAGAGAGGACGCTTGCACCGTCAGTACAGGGAGAAGTATTTGCAGTAGCTTCCAATATTTCAAAATCGTTTGAAGAATTTATGAAGGAGACAGAAATGGATTTAGTCATATCTGGTACATCAGGATCAAGAAATATATTTGAATTTTTCAAAGGGAACCGGACAGAAAATATCCTTCAAGACGCTGATGTGCCTTTATTGGTAGTTTCTAACCATGGTGATTTATATGTTGATGACATTATGATAGCAACAGACTTAGGTAAAGAAATACCTTTCAAATCTCTCGAAATCTGCAAATTTTTTCAGGCTAATGGAGCTAAGCTCCATTTTGTAAATGTAATTGCAACTAAACTAATTACCGAAGAGGAGGTCAAGGAAAAAATAGAAAATCTGGCAGGTAAAGCAGGCATTGAAGGCTATGAAACTTACATAATACGTGATGATAAGGAGTTTGATGGAATCATGGAAGTGATAAAGGAAATAAAGCCGGGTTTGGTTTTAATGAAGACCTATGCTAAGTCACAATTTTGGACTTTTATCGTTGGTAGCCTTACCGAAAAAGTGATGAGAGAAACAGACATACCTGTACTGGCTGAAAAGGTTTGAATTCAGAGAGAAAAACAGGTAAATAAACCCAGTATCATCAATCAAAGGCGCGCTACAGGCTAATTGGTTTTAAACTTTGAGGCGTATGCTCGCTAAGGTTTACTTCATGATTCATCATGAGATTTAAAATAGGTTTTAGTTCGTTAGAACTAGGAATACCAAAAAAGTGAATAATTGAACAATCTCCTAAAAATGTTAAGCATAAAACGTCCCAGAGAAGAGTCACCTAAATCTGACCAATCCAAGGAGGACTCACCTAAATCTGACCAACCCAAAGAGGTTAATCAGATTCTTGACGAGCAGATAAAAACAGGTCTAAAGGAATTTGACCGCTCCAATGGAGCATTGTTTCTTTCTGCGTTAACTGCAGGGTTGGAAGTAGGATTTAGCGTACTTTTTATGGGGACTATTTTCACCTTGTTTAATTCCAGTGTTAGTCCTGAAGCTTTAAAAATGTACTTGGCTTTTTGTTACCCAATTGGCTTTATTTTCGTCATCATTGGAAGGTCTGAGCTCTTCACAGAGCATACGGCTTTAGCGATTTTACCTGTTTTAAATGGTTCTGTAAGCTTTAAAAATCTTTTAGTCTTATGGGGACTGGTTTACACCGGAAACTTGGTAGGTGGGTACATTTTTGGTTTCCTAATTTCAAAAATTGGTCCGGCTGTTGGTTTTATTGAATTATCAACCTTCGCCCATTTGGCGCATAAACTGGTGGATCATCAATGGGATGTTATTTTACTAAGTGCCCTACTCGCAGGATGGATGATGGGGCTGTTAGGTTGGCTGGTTACGTCTTCTCAAGAGACAATGAGCAGGATCGTCATCATCATTCTTGTTACTGCGATCATTGGAGTAGCCGGCCTGCACCATTGTATCGTAGGGTCTATTGAGGTTTTCTCAGGCTTCATTACCAGTGACGAAATCACTTTATCTGACTATTTAAGGTTTCAACTTTGGGCTACAATAGGCAATGCTATAGGAGGTTCTGTGTTTGTTGCAGTTTTAAAGTTTAGCAACGTGAGGTTTCGATAAATCACTAAGCCTGAAGTGAAGGAATATTATCTCAGCATCAGCTGGTATTGTAGAAGTTCTTCCCCTTTTTATCAAGTGGGTTGTTGATAAACGCCTCGTATAAGTGCTAACTTTTGATTAAAACTGATCTAAAATCAATAGAATCGATGTTTTATAGTATGGAACGATCTTGGCCATACTGTTCATGCGAGATAAGAAGACAAACCAGATTATTATGGCTGATCAAAATATACGTGAGATGAACAAATTATTAAAAAAGGCCCCTTGGAAGGTTTTATTAATAGCAGTTGGCATAGTGATATTGCCTTTTGTCTTTAAACCAGGGGCTCAGATTGGGGCTGACCAAGGAGGGAACGTTCTGAATTTCGGAGTTATTCAAAATAAAATCTTGGGTGAGGGAATTCACTTTAAAATACCTGTTGCGCAAACGTTAACTCCAAATGATGTAAAAATTCAAAAAGCATTAACAGGTGCTGATTCTTCATCCTCTGACCTTCAGGATATCTCTATGTCGGCAGCACTTAACTATCATATCAAATCGGATAAATCCAATTTGGTATATCAAACAGATGGAATAGCCTTTTAAAGAGCGAATTATTGATCCGGCTATTCAAGAAGTAATGAAAGTTGTATTATCAGAATACAAGACCGAAGAATAATTACAAAAATGCCAGTAGTAAGTGCTGAAATATACCAAGGAAAGTTGGATTGATTACTTGCAAAAGCATATTGCCTTTCATAATTCTTTAATTATCAATTTTAGCTTTTAGCGAACTTTTACGGATTCAATTTTAGTTAAGCAAACCGGAAAACCAAATACACTCAAGGAAAAAAGAGACTTGGACAGGATAAAAGTTGGAGCACGATAAACTATTGCTGCTACAACAGCAGAAGCGAAGGTATTAAGATTGGAAAAGAAGAATGTGACACTTGATCATATTGATCTAATAAATATAGCAGATATCTTAAGTGTTATAAAAAAATAGAGTGGAATTTTTCCTGTGGTTACAGGTGCTGACTCCATTCCTTTTATTATGATTGGTGATTTAATTGAAGATCAACAACAAGGCGTCATTCTATTTTGAACTAAATAATTCAATTGACAAGAGCACGATTACGAGAATACTAAGCAAGGATGAATATTACTCATGCGAACTAGGCTGTCCCGAAGAATCGGGGTGGTCTTAAAAACAAAATTACATGCACAAGAAAGCAAAAATAGCATTAGTCGAGAATATCATGGCCGTTATTAATGAAATTATTGGAGAATTTCCTAAGCTCCCTAATTGCATTACTAAAATGCCATTAAATGGTGCAGAGGAAGAAGATGATGTAATGATCAAAAACCTTGAAGATTACTATCATGCTTTAGCGGAGGTTTTAGGGAAATATTCCAAAACACAAGAAGAAAAAGTCACACTAAATCATAATAAAGAACCAGACTTCCAAGGATATCCACCTTTAGAAGGCATCTACCAATAATTCAAAAAAGAAACGGATGTGAACCATGAAGACCCTTCAAAAATGAAAACGTAAAACGAAAATATAGGATGAATGAACGAGAGGAGTTTTAAAGACGATAAGTCGGGTGACGATTTAGACGTTCCAATATCTGAATTGGATGATCAGCGGGAAAGTGTGGGCAGTGAGGATGAAGAAAATAATTATTACAGTTTAGGCGGAACCATGATAATCTAGAAGAAGATAAAGGGTAAGATTAAAACGAAGAAAAATAAGAAATAAAAACTATGAAAACTCAAATTAATACGCATAAAAGTGCAAATAGAGATCAAAGGCAGCAAGCTTATTTCTCTACCATAATAGCAGAAGCATTAAAAAAATTTCAGTCTCACATTACAAGAATTGAAGTTCATCTGTCAGATCAAAATGGCATAAAAGAAGGCTTGAATAATATACTTTGTTTACTGGAAGCTAGACTTGAAGGTATGCAACCGATGGCTGTTTCATGTCAGGTAGATACTATTGATAAATCAGAGAATTCTTTAGAAACCACTCTAGGACGTAGGCAAAATCATTAAGATGAATTCATGAAATAAGATTTACAACTATGTAAAAACAACATTTACAAGTCATTGAATGGAGAGCGGGGATTACATAATTTACTGGATCCACTAACTCTAAAATTTAAAAAATCAAGAGAATGAAAAAAGAAACGACAATAGTTATTTGAGGAATAATTGTTCTAGCTTTTTTATTTCCGTCTTCTAAAACAGGAAACAGGAAAATCGAGACATTACGGAATATGATAAAGTAGAAAAAGACATTTCTGTTGTCTCTAATAAATCTGCGATTTTTAGAAATATTCACTCGTTAATTAACGGAATATATAAGGCAAGATTATGAATTTTCAGAATAAGAATTCTTTTCACAAAACACTCATAACTAAGTACTTGAAGCCAGCACTCTCGTCAGAATAGACGTGCCCTATACCGAAGCACTGATAGGTCTGATAGCAACATTCTACAATACCTCTTTTAACAAGAAGTACCATTGATTTAGTAAGATTAACAGTAGAAAAAAATAAAAAAATGAATACAAAAAAAATAAATATACCATCCCAATTAGTAAAAATACTGGAGTATTGGAAACTGATTGTCCCGTTATTGCTTTTGGTGATCATTTTGTGGTCGTCTATTTTTCAGATAAGCACGGAAGAAGTAGGTGTTATTACTCGATTTGGGAAGTATGTACGGCAAGTAGAACCGGGATTGAATTTTAAAATACCATTTGCTGAGGATGTTTATAAAGTTCCGGTAGAAAGACAACAAAAACTGGAATTTGGTTTCCGAACAGTCAGTGCCGGGGTTAACACGAAGTATAGAGAATCATCAAGTAGTACAAAAGATGAATCACTGATGCTTACTGGCGACCTAAATCTTGCAGAGGTGCAGTGGGTTGTACAATACAGGGTGGATAATGCTTACAATAATCTATTTAAAGTGAGAAACCCTCAGAGTACGCTCCGGACGATCTCTGAGGCTGCCATGAGGCAGATTGTAGGTGACCGTACCGTCAATGAAGTACTGACTGTTGGCCGTACAGAAATAGGCAGCAAGTTGCAGGAACTTATTCAGCAAATATGTAGGGAGTATTCAATGGGTATCAAAATAGAACAAGTGGTGCTTCAGGATGTCAATCCACCAGAACCAGTAAAAGCAGCTTTCAATGCCGTCAATGAAGCTCAGCAAGAAAAGGAAACATTGATTAACCAAGCAAAATCAGCCTACAATAAAGTCATACCTAAAGCAAGAGGTCAAGCAGAAGAAACCATTCAGCAAGCCGAAGGATATGCTGCCGAGCGTGTAAATAATGCAGATGGGGAAGCGTCCAGATTTACGGCCCTGTATAAGGAGTTTGTAAAGGCACCTGAGGTAACAAAAAGAAGGATCTACCTTGAAACAATGTCAAATGTGATACCCAAAATCGGGAACGTTGTTATAACAGACGATAAGGGAAATAATGTGTTACCGTTATTAAAAATGCAGATGAACAATAAAGCAGAAAACAATGAAAACTAAATCAATATTAATTGGAATATTAGTCATTATCATTTGGATCGGTTTAAACAGTAGTGTTTTTATCGTTCAGGAAAAGGACCAAGTGGTCATCACTCAGTTTGGAAGACCAGTCGGAGAAGCTATTACTGAACCCGGAATGTACTTCAAGCTACCCTTAATACAGGATGCTAATTATTTCGAAAAGCGATATATGGAATGGAATGGTGATCCAAACCAAGTGCCGACCAAGGACAAAAAGTTCATTTTTGTCGATACCTACGCTAGATGGCAAATCACAGATCCACTTCAATTTTTTAAAAGGCTAACAAACGAACGAGGTGCGCAATCACGTATTGATGATATTCTGGATGGGGACACGAGGGATTTCATCGCAAATAATGACATTGAAGAGGCTGTGCGCACCAGTAACAGAGTCCCTGAATCATCTGATAATGAAATTATTGGAGATTCCCTGGCAAAGATTTATGTAGGTCGGGATAGTATCCAAAATATGATATTGGAATCGGCCAATAAACAGACCACCGAGCTAGGAATTAAGATATTGGATTTCCGATTTAAACGCATTAATTATGTGCAGGAAGTACAGAATCAGGTGTATGAGCGAATGAAAAGTGAACGTTTCCGTATCGCTGATAAATTCCGCTCAGAAGGTCAAGGAGAAGCCTCACGTATCAATGGAGAGAAGGAACGGGAGCTTAAAAACATACAATCTATTGCATTCAGGGATGCTGAGATGATCAAAGGTAAGGCAGATGCCAAGGCGGCCTCTATTTATGCAAAAGCCTATAATACGTCGAGCCAATCGAGGACCCTTTATGGCTTTCTGAAATCAATGGAAACATTTGAGAAAACTTTTGATGAAAAAACATCGATTTTCATCTCAACAGATAGCGAATTGTATAATTACTTAAAAAAGATGGATTGATGGTTTTTGAAAAAAAATAGTTAAAGGTTATTTCGTCCTTAAGGAGATTCGTTTGTGAATACCAAAGCAAACGAATCATCCTAAATTTCAATTAGTAGAATAAAATATTGTGGGAATAACTGGAATCGAGATCTTGAAATGACATGTAAAAAAGGAATAGAAATGACGATGACAATTCCCGATAAGAAATCAAAGATTAGCATGAAAATTTTGAAGGTCTATTATGACTAGTAAAATCTATTTTTTTGAAAAAAATCAAATTATTTAAAATGAAAATTAGTCGCCTTTCAAAAAAGCGCACAATCGCATTGAATGAGCAAATGACAAAAGAAGCACATGCCGCACAAATTTACTTATCGTATGCTGCATGGGCAGAGAACAAAGGATAGAGTGGCATTGCAAATTTTCTTTTCCGTCATGCAGCGGAAGAACGCAACCACATGATGAAGTTGTTTCAATACATCCTAAAGAGAAGGGGTAAAAGTAAAAGTGACTGCCATTCCTGCGCCCACTTCCAACCCATCTATCGTAATCAATTGTTTTGAGAAGGCATTTGGGCATGAAGTCAGTAATACTAAAGCCACTTATAGCTTAGTAAAGTTGTCCCACGAGGAAGAAGATTGGGCTACATCTAATTTCTTTTCATGGTTTGTTAAAGAGCAAACAGAAGAAGTAAATATTGCTATCAGTTTATTAGATAAAATTAAAATTGCAGATGCGGAAAAGGCCACAATAGATACACTGTATTTATTCGATAAAGATTTAGAAAATACTCCGGATGATGCAAGATTGGCACAGGAAATAACAACTGATAATCCTTAATAAATGGATCAAAATACGCCCAAGTAAGACGTATGCATCTAGAATAAGCTCATTAAAATTTGCGTCATTAATATGTTTAAAGAACAATACGGGTTGGATTAAACTCATCTACCTCAGTCAAGTATTAAAATCAGAACCAATTATGAAAGCACTACAAATAGTAAAATACGGCGAACTCAAAGACGGATTGTCTTTCAGCGAAACTGCAAGACCTTCAATTACCGCTACGGATATTCTTATTGAAACCAAGGCTGCAGGACTCAATCCAATAGATTACAAACTGGTTAGTGGGGGCCTAAAAGACATGGTTCCATTGGACTTACCAAGTACTATTGGCTTTGATGTTAGCGGCACCATTATTGAAAAAGGTAAAGAAGTCACCGGCTTTGAAGTAGGAGATGCGGTATATGCCCGAGTGCCTCAAAATCAGATGGGTACGGTAGCAGAATACGTCGCTGTTGACAGCAATGTAGTTTCGAAAAAGCCAAAGAATATTTCATTTGAAGAAGCGGCTGGCTTGCCATTGATCGGGCTCACCTCTATTCAAGCTTTGGAACGTGTTGGTCTCAAGGAAGGTGACCATGTACTTATCCATGCTGGATCAGGTGGAGTAGGCAGTTTCGCCATTCAGTATGCCAAGACCAAAGGAGCCTATGTATACACGACCACCAGCACTGAAAATGTGGACTGGGTGAAAGCACTTGGCGCTGACCGTGTGATTGACTACAAAAAGGAAGATTACAAGTCCATAGTATCTGACTTAGATATGGTGTTTGACACGCTCGGAGGCGACTATACTATGGATGCTTTTCAGGTGATTAAAGAGGGTGGAAAAGTAACAAGCATTGCCAGTGTTCCAGATGAGGAAACAGCCACTATGATGGGTATGAAAGGCTATCAACTGCCTGAAAACTTCTCTAAACTGATTGATGCAAAGTCAGCCAATTATAAACTCACTTGGATGCAACCCAATGGCGAGCAGCTAGATGCTATCTCAGCGATGGTGAAAGACGAGAAAATCAAACCTATAATTGATAAGGTTTATGCTTTCGAAGATAGCATTGAAGCCTACTTATACTTAGCCACAGGAAGAGCCAAAGGGAAAGTAATTATCAACTTTTAATAAACGGTTTAACAGGGTTGACTAGTTTATTAATTTCTAATAACAAGATAATATGACTAACGAAAAACAAAATATACTAATTGCCGGTGCAAGCGGTACCACGGGAAGAATTATTATAGAGTTACTAAAAGATTCAGATTCCTATAGGCCCATCGCTATGGTTCGTAAACAAGAACAAAAAGACCATTTTGAACAAGAGAATGTAACAGCAGTAGTCGCGGATCTGGAAAATGATTTAAGCCATGCTGTAAAAAACGTAGATAAAGTAATTTTTGCCGCTGGGTCTAAAGGCAAAAATGTGATAGGTGTAGATCAAGATGGAGCCAAACGACTAGTGGAAGCTTCAAAAGATGCTGGAGTAAAAAAGTTTGTGATGTTAAGCACCATGGGAGCCGACAACCCTTCTGTGAGTGAAGAAATGGGAGACTATTTACAGGCTAAACAAAATGCCGATGAGTATCTAAAAGCCAGTGGCTTGGACTATACTATTGTCAGACCTGGTTCACTAACGGATGAAGAAGGCATAGGCAAAATTCAGCTAATGGCAAAATTAGAAAGCTTTGGGAAGATTACTAGAGCAGATGTTGCCAAAACGCTCGTAGAAGTATTGAAGGGCAATATAATGCAAAATCAGGTGGTCGAAATATTAGCAGGGGAAACGCTCATTGAAAAAGCCATTACTTCCTAATTAATACAAAAGAAATAACACTTTAAATATTACAATAATGAAAGCAATGTACACAGCAGAAGCAACCGCGACAGGTGGTAGAAATGGCCATGTAAAAAGTGAAAATGACGTTTTGGACTTAGAAGTAAGAATGCCTAAAGCAATGGGCGGATCAAGTGACGATTATGCCAATCCTGAAATGCTTTTTGCAGCTGGCTATTCAGCTTGTTTTGATAGCGCCTTAAACTTAGTTATTAAAAAAGGCAAAATAAAGACAGGAGAGACAAGCGTAAATGCAAAAGTAAGCATAGGACAAATCGAAAACGGGGGATTTGGTTTATCGGCAGAATTAGTAGTAAATATCCCAGAGGTAAGCTTGGAACAAGCGAAGGAATTGGCAGAACAAGCACATCAAGTGTGTCCTTACTCCAACGCTACTCGCGGCAACATTGAAGTTAAATTGACTATCAACAATCATTAAAACACAAAATAATGACTATTAAAAAGATAAATATAGCAAACAGTGAAATTTTAGCACGTAAACTAGTCAAACTATTCAAGCGGTTAAGAATAAAATATTTTGAGAAAACAGACTTTGCTGAAGGTAAACCTATAAAAGAAGTACTATTAAACCTTACATGAAATATGTGGTACCACTTCTGGAGTAAGAACGGAGTGGCTTTGGGCTAATCTGATAAAATAAACATCAACGAAGGCCAAGCGCTCTTATAACACCAAATAAACTTGGTTTATTAATTACACTTTGATACAAAATAATTGCTATGATATTCGCTAAATCTGATAAAGAAATAAAACTCATTTTTCATTCTGAAGAGCACGTAGGCCGTCAAGTTTTGGCTTATACACAAGCCGAAAACATCCCTATTCATGACATAGATTTGGCTCATATAAGGTTAACTCCTACACATTGGGCTGAATTGGTCTCTAAAATGCGCATCAATGTACGGGACTTAGTGAACACTGAACATCCGAATTTTTCGCAAAAATTTGGAACTGATAAAAACGTATCGGAAAATGATTGGCTTACATTATTAGTGCAGAATCCTGAAATATTAAAGGGGCCTATCGTAATGAAGGGGGACAAAATAGTGCTAATAAGAAACCCTCAGGACATGCTTTATTTCGTTAAGTAAATAAAGCATCCAAATCGGTTTGGTTATTTTTCGGAAAGTTGACTGAGCTGGAATCAATTGTTCACTCATCCATGACAATATCCAACACATCTTTCAGCGGAACCCTTTCTCCATTTCGATATGGTACTATCCAAGCGCTTTCCACACCCATATTTCTGAGTTCCTTCTTCAGCAGGTCAGCTTTGTGGTAGTCCCGAAACTGACCGATAACATATTAATTCACTTCTTCTTGATGTTCAACATCAAAGTTGAAAGAGGTGTCTAACCCATCAGGGAGTTCTATTTCTTCAAATGCTCCGAGTTGTACTTTAAATACTACGCCAGATTTCATTTCTTCAGGACACTCCAAGTCTTGTTGAGATACCTGTTACAGTGAGGATCGGGCTAATTTTAGTTTTCGTTCGAGTTCCTGATAATCGTGTTTTACAGACGCTATCTGCTCCTCTAGCCTCGTAACTATATTGGAGAGCCCGTCATTTTTTGATTTACGTTTTGTAGCTTTTTCTCAATTCCTCTATTGAAGTACATTAAGATACTTATTAACGGCGCAGCTTGTTGCCAGTATTATGATGCCCAATATGCTGGCTGTCGTACAAATGAGACTTCTTACAATAGTCGTATTTAAAGGTTTTGTCATTACTCATGTTCCTTTATTCGAATATAGCAGCTCTTCATATTCTGGATGTTTTTCTATATAGTCTTCAGCAAAAGAGCAAGAAGGTATGACGTATTTACTCTGTGAGTAAGCAATATCAAGGGCGTGTTTGACTAGTAGGCTGGCAAGCCCATTGCTACGGGATGATTCAGGAACATATGTCTTCGTGATATCTAACACATTTTCCTCTGGTTGGTCATATTGCAGACTAGCTGCCCCACCATTCAATTTGATAGAGAACATTTGATGTTGCTGATCATGCTTGATTGTTATGTTATTACGATTCATAGCTTTATTATTTTAAAATGAGTAATGGTGTCATACTTTGTGATACTAATTTCTTTCTGAGGCCAGGATTGAACAGTCGTTTGAAAAAGCCGTGCTCTCTATAAACCAACGCTAAAAGATCAATTTGATTTCGCTTCGTGAACGCTACAATTCCACGCTCTACGTCCTCCGATGGAATAGTACTAAACGAATACTTGATCTGATACTTTTCCATCTTCTTTTTCAGTTGCTCAAAAAGATCAACTTGGGATTCGTCAATCTCATGCTTACCCCTCTGTACATGTGCGATATCCAAAGGAATATTACACCCTTTCGCAATAAGCAATAGGGTAGATAGATTCTGCTCATCAATTGAATGGTCAGGGTCAACGGCAAGGCATATTCTTTTTATTGATTTGTATGGGTGGTTCCGCGGAACCACTATGACGGGACATGGAGCGTTTCTTGTTACTGTTTCTGCCACAGTCCCAATAAATGCCTCAATACCTAAGACCTCACTAGTTCCCATCAAAATGAGATTCACGTTGAGCTCTTCAGCTTGATCAGTAAGAAGATCAGCGGCCATTCCTCGCAATGAAATATATTCATAGGGCACGGCAGTTGCTTCTGGTATTATTTCGATAAGACGCTTGAATTGTCTTTCTTTTAGCACTTCTTGGTCTATGGGTATCTGTGGGGAAGAGCCGGCCCATACACCTGCTTCGCTCGTGGTTGGAGCAAGCGGCATTTTATATGTGTGAAAGTAGATAAGTTTTGCACCAAAAAGTTTTGATAACTCAATGGCATATTTAATCACTTGCTCACTACTTTCTCCATCAATGTCAATCGGTGTTAGTATTTTTTGAATCATGTCAATAATGTTTTGAATCTTAGGAAATTCTCTGTGGCTCTGCCTTTGGGCGCTCGGCCATGAGAAATTTTTTATTCAAGAATAGATTTTTGTGATAGCATGGCCTCTTCATGGCTTCTGACTATTTCCATCTAATCCACCACATTCCAAAAAGCGTTTAGATAGTCTTCTCTTTTGTTTTGATACTCTAGACAACAAGCATGCTTCCAGATATCCAGGCCTATGAGCGGATATCCTTTGCTCTCAGATATATCCATCAATGGATTGTCCTGATTAGGCGTGGAGCCAATTTCAAGTTGATTGTATTCATTATAAATCAACCAAACCCAACCAAATCCAACCGGGCCTGTAGCTGCGTTCTTAAGCCATTCCTTGAGCACCTCGAATGATTGAAAAATTTTCTTAATTTCATCAAGTAATTTTCCGAAAGGTTCTCCCCATCCAGAGGATAGACTTTTCCTAAAAAAAGAATGATTGTAATGACCACCGCCATAATTTCGAATAGTGTCTCTACACTTTGATACATCGTTTAAAATGTCTTCAATGAACGCATCTGTCAACCAAGTTTCTGTTAATCCTTTGTTCAATTTATTTATGAAACCCTGATGATGCTTTCCATAATGGACTTTTATCGTTTTTATGCTGATGTACGGCTCAAAATCTGCTTTTTCAAAAACAAAGGGTGATAGTTCAAACCTTAAGAGATGTTTTTCTGTAGTCTGCATAGTTTCTGATTTCTGATAATTTGTAAAGACTTTGGTTTTAACGATGCAATATTTATTCCATCAAAAAGTGTGTTGTTTTCCCGATTTTTCGAGGCTTAGGGTGAGATATAACCTAATGTGCCCCTCAAGGACTATAACAAAGAATATAGTGGCTTTAATCTTTTTTTAGTCTAATAATGAACCTACAAGTCGCATTTGACGAACGAGATAGACCTCTCGGTTGAGTAACTCGCTCCTCGTTCAATAGCGCTATATGTGCATGATATTCCACAAATATCAGGTAAGGAGCTATTGTCTTGAATCGCCTAAAATCTGTTTGTAAATGAGACAACTATACGAATTGCGGATTTTAAAAATATGCAACATATAAGAAATCTGGCTGATGTACTTCTTTGTTCCAGATAATGTCCTTTAAAGCCAAAGCTCTTTTCACCAAATGCTGGTAAAGTTGCCTACCGCTAAATTTCCTCTTTACTGCGTGCTTCAGATCAAGCAGAGCTATCAGCGTATTCTTATAGATGTATCATTAGCAAAGGCTGGTATATCAAAAGAGAACATCCATCTATCAAGGTTGGCGTTTTTTTTAAGCTTTTATCAAAGCTTTTTTGCACTTGATCAGTGTTAAGCGGGTCCCATCATATTTTATCTGTCATAAAAATATTGCTGCGTTGATACCTGATTCCTTGATACACTGGCCCACATTTATTTCATTACCAGCGCTTGGGTAGTATGAATATGACGATCGGCCAGTGCAATAGTATCAATTACGGCCTTCTGGCACTTTCTTTCCTCCAGACTATACCCATGGACAAAGAATGAATAGCGCATTCTCTTATTTTTTCGTTTTAAGTATTCTCATTTGGTTAAAAGGTCAATTTTTAATTTGGTTATTTTACTGTAAGTCAATTAAGTATTAAGACGGGCACATCGGCATGGTAAACCATCTTTTCGGTCTTGTCAGTATGAAATATTTTTTCCAGAAAGCTTCTTTCCCCAAGCGCCAGAATAAGAAGGTCAGACTGATGCTCATTTACAAAAGAGATAATACCTTCAGAGGCGTCTTCATCTACAATAGATACATGTTCATGTTTTATGTGTGCTAAATGATTGTGAAAATCGAGTTGCTCCATGCGCTTACTTTGTTCCGCTTCTTTTTTGGATGGAAATACATGCAGCACCTGGAGTTTTGATTCTTTGAAATTTGCTAGGCGCTCCAGTAAATTAGAGGAGAGGTGAGACAGAGAGAAATCTTTCAGGTCAGTAGCTAAAACCATATTAATGACAGTATCAGGGGTGGTCTCTTTCGCTACCGCCAGTACTGGACATGAAACAGTGGAGGCTACTTCCATGGTATTCGTTCCTACAGTCATTCGTTGAAAGGCACTCTTTTCGCGTGTACCCATTACTATAAGATCAGGTTGTTCATCACGTATGATTTTTTGGATTACTTCATTCAGTGACCCGTGCTCGAAATATGTTTGGATAGCGTTATCATCGTTTAGTCGTTTGCTTAGATCTGCCGCCAGTTGTTTCAACTTTTGTTTCAACTCACTGTCCAGCTTATTATTGGTCATTACCGGCATGCTTGGAGTATTGCTATAAGGCACGAGCGGTTTGAAAGCATGAACTAAGAGATACTTGACATCTAAGCCATACCAGTTACGAAACAAGGCATCTGCATAATTCAAGGCATTATAGGATGCCTCTGTAAAGTCTGTTGCTATGAGTGTTTTTATTTTTTTTGACATAATAATAGATTTTATTGTGAATAGAAAAACTAGTATTGTCCTTGAACAAGAGCCTTTGCTAAGAACTATTTTCAAACGTTTATTGAGCTAGAATGCCATCAATTCGACATAGGCACCATTGACAAAGGAAGATTTATCACTTGCCAACCATAAAGAGATCTCGGCTACTTCATGTGCCGTTCCCAGTCTGCTCTCAGGATGAAGTTGCTTCGTCTGATCCTGCTGCACTCCTTCCGGTAATGATGATTGAATGAACCTAGGCTCTATGGCATTTACTTTAATGCCTTTTTTGGCGTATTCCAGAGCGGCAGTTTTGGTCAAACCTGATACGCCATGTTTAATGGCCGCATAAGTACTACAGCTTGAAAACCCTACTTGGCCTATAATGGACGCTATGTTAATCACTGTTCCACCATCGGACTCAAGCATAGCGGGGATTTGGTGTTTCATTCCATAAAATATAGCAGATAGGTTAACACCTATGGTCTTATCCCATAACTCCACTGAATAATGGTTGAGACGGTCACTATCACCTCCAAAACCAGCACTGTTGACTGCTATATCCAACTTCCCGTATTGATCAATTGTCTGCTTTACTGCTTTATTAGCCTCTTTTGATCCATCGGTATCGGATTTAAAAAAGAATGTATCGCCACCACTTTTCACTATTTCATCAGCTACTTTTTTACCATTATCCTCATCTATGTCGGTTAGGGCTATTTTAGCCCCGTGCTTAGCAAAGAGCACAGCGATACTTTTTCCTATGCCAGAAGCAGCGCCTGTTATTAACGCTGTTTTCTTATTGAGTATTTTATCCATATTATATCTGTTTGTTATTCCAATATTTTTTTGATTGTAGCAAGTGATATTAAGCAGTATCGTTCTAGGGGTAATTTTCATCAATCAATCACGATCGTTTCTTATTGTGGGGATCAGTTCGACTTTATTCTTTTTGGCAGCCCAAAAACTGCGAATTTTTCAGTTTAATCCTACCATGCTTTTTTGGTTCGGTCTTGTTCATGGTACAGAAAGGAGTCAAAACCATGCCACAGTCACAATAAAGAATTAATCGATTTTTGCCGGTTTATCTCTGTCTTTTTTGTCTTTCATGAGAAATAAAATCCCCGGTATCGTTGGTTCTTATGGGGAAAGGAGCACACACTAACGCTGTAAACTCGATCATATCTCGTGTAAATAGAAGCCTTAGAGTACGGCATGTTTTTAGCACCTAAAGCGGTAGATCAAAATTTAAGAAGAACTAGACATGACACTAATATCCAAAAGAAAAAGAGGGAACATTAGAGGAAATAAATTCCTAAGTGGTTTTGGTACAGACAATTACCTAGAAGATTTTTTCACTGATCGTGTAACCAAGCGCTCTATATTTATGAATGCATCGGAGAATGAGGAAAAGTTCCAAATTGAACTGGGGATTCCTAATTTCAATAAGGACAATTTAAATCTCGACTTACAAGATTCACAATTAGTGATTTCGGGAAGTCATAACGAGACTAGTATAGCTGGACAAGGAAAATATAAAAAGCAGCAAGTCAACTGTTCAGACTTTTCACATTCACTTCCATTGCCAAAACACGCCAAGTCAAATGGTGTAGAGGCCAAATATGAAGATGGGATTTTGAAAATTTCCGTACATAAAAAAGAAGGTCATGAACATCTCTGTGATTCTGTTCAAATGAAGTAAGCGTATTGTATGAAGGCTATTTCAACGCGCTATTTCTGAGATAATTGCTGATAAAATGATAGGTATAAGTCTCGTAAGTGTTCATCATTTTTTGAACGTGCGGGGGCTTTGAGTTACTGAGTTCCACCAAATACAATTTAAACTTTAAACCAACGAAAATATGAATAAGATAGTATCAGATATTCAAAACTTGATAGACAAACTCAAAATTGCGGAGAAAATCTATACTAAAGCTTCATCTAGAGTTCATGACCAACCCATGACTAACCAAATGAAGGCATTGGCTGAAAGGAAGAATGTTCTACTGGAAGATCTAACGCGGCTTTTAGAAGTTGACATGGATAAGCATAAAGTACAATGGAAAGATCGTATTAAAGTCGAATGGGAGAAATTGGGCATTGAACTGGATCATATCATTATACGAATTAATGAAGGCACTATACTTAGCTTTTGCATCAAAAGAGAGGAGGAACTTATTGATATGTATAAGACAGTACTCAACAATGACGGCCTCAATCAATACGATGAGTTAATTCGAGAACTCTTCCAATACCAACTAAATGAATCTATCCAATTGCTAGACGAATTAGGAGAAAAAAAACAGAGCTATAACTTTTAAGAAAGCGAGTGTTAACAAGTTCGCTAACAGAAGTGGATACTCCGATAATTGCTCTGAGTGACTGATTTTTTCCTCAGTTTTTTTATAAATACTCACTTTATTTGGTGAGTATTTTTTTGGTTAAAAGGTAGACATTCAATCCTGTAATTGGTTTTGTAACTATAGTATGGCTGCTTTCAACTCAATTTTATGAATGTACCGCAGCGTTTTATTTTTTATTTTCTAACTATTGCATTGACTTATTTGGCTTTGTTATCTAACTTATTGTTTATTTGCAGCATTTATTTTTTTATTAATGCGTTATTCCTTAACAACTTTACTTCTTGGACGGAAGGTCATGTTGATTAATTTATATAAGTCCATTTGCCGAAAACCAGTGAGTTATGGAAAAAATAATTGTTGTAGATGATGATAATGACATATCAATCATTCTAAAGAAGTTTCTAATTAAGAAAAACTTTGAAGTAACAACGGTAAATACAGGTGATCAGGCGCTGAAGATGATCAAGAGTGAGCGAATTGATCTTGTTATCTGTGATTTTGAATTACCCTACTATTCGGGTATAGAACTGCTGCAGAAAATCAAAATTATTAACTCTCTCATTCAAGTTATCATTATCACGAATTATTCGAGTATCAAAGTGGCTGTTGATGCGGTCAAGAAGGGCGCATTTGACTATGTGACTAAGCCTTTATATCCTGATGAAATTCTCTTAACTATTAAGCAGGCGCTTAAGGAAAGAAATGAGAAGATAGCCGATGAGAATAAGCCTAAAAAAAGAAAAGTAGGTTCCGCAACAGTACGTATTATTGGCCCGAGTTACCAGTCTCAGATGGTACAAAAACATATAGACTTGATTGCTCCGACAGATATGTCTGTGATTATTGGAGGGGAAACGGGGACAGGAAAGGAGTATGTGGCCAGAGCAATTCACGAGAAAAGTGATAGGTCAGGGAAGCCATTTGTCGCCGTAGATTGTGGTGCTATTCCACATGAGCTTGCCGGAAGTGAGTTGTTTGGCCATGTTAAAGGAGCCTTTACAGGAGCTATTATGGACAAAAAAGGATGTTTTGAAAGGGCGAATGAGGGGACACTTTTTCTAGATGAAATTGGAAATTTGAATTATGAAGATCAGGTACAATTACTACGGGTTTTACAAGAGCAAGTAGTGAAGAGGGTAGGAGGAGTCAATGAAATACCGATAAATGTAAGAATACTCACTGCTACAAATGAAGATTTAAAAGAAGCGGTTAAGTCCGGAGACTTTCGAGAAGATATTTTCCATCGACTCAATGAATTTAAGATTGAGTTAGTCCCTTTAAGAGAAAGACTGGAAGACATAGAAATATTTGCTCATCATTTTTTGAAGTCTGCCAATCAACAGCTCAAAAAACGAATAGTTGGTTTTGATGATGAAGTCATGCGAAAAATACAAGCCTATCACTGGCATGGAAATCTGAGAGAACTTCGCAATGTTGTTAAACGAGCCGTATTGATTTGTCAAGAAAATTTGATTAATCTATCATCCTTGCCAGTAGAAATTTCTCACTTGGAAGAGTCGGTTGAATTTAGTAATAGTGTGCTTCTTAAAAGCAATATGTCAGTCAGCCTGAAAGAAATTTCTGAAAATGCCGAGAAAGGAGCGATTCTGGAAATCTTGAAGCAAACAGATAACAACAAAACCAAAACGGCTGAACTACTGAAAGTAGATAGAAAAACCCTCTACAATAAAATGAGAGCCTTTGATATTGACATTTGACAGCTCATTGGCGTGGGAACCTGGGATAATAATGGGTTTTACGTGTAGAGAAACCTACACACCTTTTTGATTGACCTGTTACTATAGCTTCTAAAGTGCCTTTTTAGTTTTCGGAACGATATTCGTTCTTTAGTCTGAAGAACATTGAACTTAATGATAGATCATGGAAGACTTACAAAAAGCACTAAAGCCAAAACTTACAAAAAGAACATTTGCAAAACTCGGATACTCTAAGCTCGAAACTATGGAGTCAACAGAGGCTATGAATAACCTGTTAGCCAACTATAGTGTTCATTATCAAAAGCTTCGAAATTTTCACTGGAATGTAAAGGGAGCCAATTTTTTCGATATCCATGAGCAGTTTGAAATCCAATACAATTCGGCAAAAGTAACCATTGATGATATTGCAGAGCGGATTCGTGTTTTTGGACAAACTCCCTTAAGTACGATGAAGGAATACCTTCAGACTTCTGAAATTAAAGAATCTGCAACAGATTTGAGCGCTGATACGATGGTGAGAGAAATATTGAATGATTATAAAATTTTGCTTGAACACATGTTTAATGTTATTGAAATAGCTCTTGAAAATGGGGACAGTGCCACTGAAGATATGATGAAAGGGTTTGTCAAGCAAACTGAAAAAAATCATTGGATGCTTACGGCCTTTGCGTATGGGAGTGACTAATCCTCAAGCTTATTAACTAAAACAGCGTAGGGATATTTTTGGAACTGCGCCATTTTAGTTTTTAGCTATGTTTATTATAACTAGCATAATAGGGTTAGTAGCTTAAAAATGCACTTTACTCATTTAATTTTAGCTGTAAATTGATAAGTTATTAATCGAACTCAGCACAATCACCTTTTTCCTTCTTTGCTTTCTTTTTGAAATAACGCCAAAAAAGAAAGTTTTGCTGGATGGCTTCCAGATCTTCGTCTAGTTTATACGTGCTACTTTCCATATTTTCAATGACTTGCTTCAATTGGCTTCTGGCTTGTTCGTCATGAAGGAGAACACCTACAGGTTTTGGGATTACGGCTAATAGTCTTCAAGTTATTTATAAAAATAGCTGCTGTATCTACCATTTGCTCTAGCTAGGAAACGGAGACTTCAATAGCCGATAGGATGGAGGAATCGGTCACCAGTTCATGGGCAAGACCTCTTTTTTTATTCAAGTCTTTGCTAAACATATGTAGGGTGTTCATCCCCAGAACTATATGAGCGGATGCTTTGTCAAGTGAAGTAGTCGTGAGTAGTACATGTTCATATATCTCCTCATCCTTGAGCAACTTGCCAATAGTGCCCTCGCTAGCAGCGAGCACGGAGCTAATGCTCTTAAAGTTCGAAGAGATAGCCAATATGTGCTTATTGTTTTTTTGTAACATATTGATCGTATCCTCCGAAGAAAAAGTCTTTTCTGCCTCCAGCGTATCGCCTATATTGATTTCACCCGCGTTTGAGCGGCTTCCATAAATAACAAGAATCTTATTGTTAATCCAATTTGATGCCTGCACCACGATCATCTATTCTATGAAAATGAGAAACACGGACAAAACTACGGCCTGATTAGTCCTACACCTTGTGTTCCTTAAGTGGCATTGAAATATTTATAATAGCCAAACATGCCAATGGTAAATCCATACAAAACAGACTTGTTCAGGGAGGAAAAGACATCCAAAAAGTAAATAGAAGAAAAAGCACCATT
>JBLIIJ010000011.1:0-62757 GCA_047635055.1 Cyclobacteriaceae bacterium
CGTGTGTTTTCGGAAAGTAAGATTCTATTTTCCAATGCCACTTTTCTCGCATCTTTTGACTTTCCGATTATTCAAGGTGATGGACCTGAAGCGCTCCAACAAAAAAACAAGGTTTTCTTGACAAAGAGAATCGCTGAAAAGTATTTCGGAACTTCAAACGCCATTGGTAGAACATTATCTTATAGCGATGATATGACACTTGAAGTAGCTGGAGTATTAGCTGACATTCCCTATCATACCAATGTATACTTTGATATGATCGTGTCCTACCCTACTATCAGAAACCTTTATCCAGGGTGGTTATCTAATTGGGGAGCCACTTGGGAAACGACTGCCTATCTAGTAAAAAAACCAGAAACCTCTGGTTCGGATATAGAAAAGCAGATGAAGCGCATAACCAAAGCACATATGGGACAAGATAAATGGGACAAGTCTTCCTTTCATTTGCAACCATTAAGTGATGTCCATACCAATTCCACCTATGCCGATGCTCCTGGCTATGTGCCTCCAAAAGAAGCTTTATGGGGCTCAGTGTTTACCGTTATTCTCATTCTAATTGTCTCAATATTAAATTTCGTGAACCTTTCCACAAGCCAGGTTATTAAAAGATCCAAAGAAGTTGGCATAAGAAAAACACTTGGCGGCAATAGAGCTAATATTAGTATTCAGTTTCTACTCGAAACGTTTTTCATTGTGTTTTTTGCATGCTTACTCGGACTTACTCTCGGCCAAGTGTTGATGAATTTACTCAACGAAGTTGTAAGCCCTTTTCCATTCAGAGTAGAGTATGACATGACAGTGGTCATTTTCGCTATTGGGCTCATATTGGTCATTACCTTTTTGGCGGGACTCTACCCATCTTTGATACTTACCCGATTTAGCCCAGTAGCGTCGATTAGGAATCAAATGAACTTGACTGGTGCACAGTCTTGGTTTTCCTTGAGAAAAACATTGACGGTGATGCAGTTTACCGTGGCTAATTTATTGATTGCCATTACCATTATCGCTGCGAGCCAAATGAATTATATCAAATCAAAAGATTTAGGATTCGATGATAATAATGTGCTATTGATGCATTTCACGGATAACACTTCTGAACCCATCGATGTGATCAAAACTGAGTTGGCGAATCTCAATTTCGTGGAAAGTATTACAAGATGTCAAGGCCCTCCTCAAACTGGTGTCAGCTGGAACGCAAGCTATAACCTACTTGGCCAACCGTCAGACGAGTCATTAAAAACCAATATGCGTTTTGTTGACGCCAACTACATCAACACTTATAAAATTGCGCTTTTAGCTGGTCGAAATTATGAGGACATCCAATATCCAGACAGTACGCAAAAACTTGTTGTCAATGAAGAATTCATAGCACGACTTGGACTTAGGCCAGAGGACGCCATCAATAGAACAATTGCCTATAATGGAAATCTGAAAGGTACAATAATTGGTGTCATTAAGAATTTTCACCTTGATAAATTAAGCCGTGCGATTCGTCCAACCATGTTATCATACAGACCTGGAGAGATGAACGACCTCAATCTAAAACTTAGCAGCGATAAACTTCCTGAATACCTGCCAGCACTGAAAGCAGTTTTTGATAAATACGACCAAGAAGGTTTTTTCGAACCCGTTTTCTTAAAAGACAGAATATTGGATAGCTATATGTACGAAAACACCATCCATACCACCTTCTACGTCTTTGCTTTTTTGGCTATCGCTATAGGCATTATGGGACTGTATGGCTTGGTTAGCTTTATGATTGAAAAAAATAAAAAACCAATCAGTATAAGAAAAATTTTCGGTGCTAGCACCCAGTGGATATTGATATGGATGTCAAAAATGTATATCATACTTATATTCATTTCTTTCCTTATTGCCCTACCGATCAGCTATTGGATGGCTCAACAATGGCTCAATAATTTTCATTACAATATCGAAATTAGTGTTAGTCATTATGTCATCAATCTGTTAATTATTCTATCAACTTCGGCAGTTACTGTTGGTTATAAATCATTTAAGGCTGCTAATGCCAATCCAGTAGATTCACTTCGATACGAATAAATGTGACTGGACTTGTTTATACTTTTCTGCCTTCTGCAATTCTAATTGTCCAGCACAGTTACGATCATGTATATACTCATCTTGAAAGCTCACAGCATAATCACATGAGCCCTTTTTAAAAAGACATAGTGACCAAAGTGTGAATTATTCATCGCTGATTTGGTCTTTTGAATTAAACATTGAGCCTAACAAGACATCATAAAGCACTTAGATGAAAAGGCCATTAATCAAGTTAAGTCAGTGATTCCACCCAGAATTCAGTTTCTCCATTTTACTTCATTACTTTAATATTCAGGTTCGTCCTAGATTAATACCTACTCACCGATTATGCTATAACCTTACTCTTTTCTTTTCGAATATATAGGTAGTTTTATAGAAGCAAAGGACAATAAATAGACAAAACTTTACAACCAGCAAACGATGAACAAGGTAAAAAAACAAGATCACGCGAAAAATTTAGCTAACATTTTGCACTACGCTTTTGACGATTTGTTTGAGAGCATTTGGAAATTTGTGATGCGTAGACAAAATAGATTTAGACATTTTGAACACTAATAACTGAATATTAATAAGCACCATTAGTATAAAATCATAGAAACAAAGAAAGCGACTTATGTCGCTTTCTTTGTTTCCTCTTAAGTCTATTCTTTTAACTAATAACCAAAGACTTACCGGCAACCATTACCGCATATTCTTTCAACGCCTCAAACTCTTCTGCCTTTAAAATCGAGAGCGACTCTTTCGCCTCAGATGGTACAGTCAGTCCTTTACTTTCCCACCATTCGTCAGCCATCCTTTTGGCCTCTAACTCATTGATATCAAACAAATGCAAATGAGCATCGGATATTATCCAAGGTTTATCTTCGGCACTGTATTTTTTAAATATCATACCACGAATAGTTGTCGCAGTTTTATCCCCTGACTTAAAATGAGCCTCTGTGTAGGTCATAGTATCAGGTTCTGTCATCTTGTTGTCCCAGAATTTTTTTGATCTGATTACATCTGCCGTGGTGATCAAATATGCAGATTCCTTGTCCAAGGGCATATTCGATAATTGACAATTCGCTTTGAATGATTTTTTCTTGCTCTTTAAGAAACTGAACATGTTATTTGTTGATTTTTTTGACCCTAATAGGTTTACTCCATAGCGTAATAAAGGTTACCTAAATAATTAATTTATCCTCAGATGACCTCTCTTGATAGCTCAGGGTCAAAGATCCATCCATCGTTTAAACGTACTTACTCTATCACGACTCACGATGACTTCAAAGCCAATCGATGGTTTGAGTTTTAGCAATAGACGACTATTGAAATACGTATGAATCTCTTGTATAGATTGTAGCGAAATAATCAACTTTCGATTTACTCTAAAAAACTGAAGCGGACTTACAGCGGATTCTAATTGATCCAAGGAAGAGTCTAGCGGCCAACGATTCCCATCAATCGTGGACATGTAGGTCATCCCGTCATGAAAGAAGAAATAGGCAACATCTTCAATATTCACAGTTTTAAACTGCTCCCCTATTTTAACTAAAAATCTTTTTTTAAAATCTCCAGAGATGATTCGTTCCAAACCTGTTATTTCTTGCTCACCAAGGCTCGGGGTGGCTGTACTAATTTGACTCGAAAGTTTCGCTACTGCTCTTTCTAAATTTTCCCTGGCGATTGGTTTAAGCAAGTAGTCAATACTATTAAATCGAAATGCCTTCACAGCATATTCGTCATAAGCCGTAGTGAATATGATGGGACAAGACAACTTTAGGTCATGGAGAATGTCAAAACCAGTTCCGTCATTCAACTGAATATCCATAAAAATAACATCCGGAAGAGACTCGTCTCTAAGCCATTGCTTGGCATCACTCACGGAATCACAAACCCCAACGATATTGATGTCTTCCTTGAGATGAAGCAGCTGACTTTGTAGCCGCTCAGCGCTTAACCTTTCATCTTCAACTATTAAGGCTGTTATCATGCAAATTTTAATATTGAAAGTACAGGAATTTTGACAGTGAAAAACTCTTCATCATCGACGATGATCACATTTTTATCTGACTGAAGTTCATATTGATTTCGAATATTCTCAAGACCTACCTTGGTGGATTGAACCGGGGTACCCTTTTTTCTCACTATATTTTTTACAACGAGATATTCGTTTTCAACAAATATTTCAATTAGCAATGGTTGGGTTTTAGAAAAGTTATTGTGTTTGACAGCATTTTCCACAAGCATTTGTAATGACAAGGTTGGTAAAAAATGCTGATAATAGGCTTCATCAATATTCAGTTCAAGGTTTAAACTATTTTCATGCCTTGTTTTCAGGAGGTACATATATACATCGAGCATCTCCATTTCTCGCTCAACACTACTCATAGACTCTTCTCTTTTCTCAAGTATATACCTATACATCGAAGATAACTTGGCTAGAAATAAGGCCGCTCTTTCGGGGTTAGTATCAATCAACGACTGAAGAACACTAAAACTATTGAAAAGAAAATGTGGGTTGATTTGATTCTTTAGATTCTGATATTGACTTTGCAGTAACTCTTTTTGTACCAAAGCTTTATCCTTCTCAAGTTGCTTGTTTTGAATAGCGTTTTGCTTTATAATTCTCGCGGAAATTATTAGCCAACCAAAAATACTCCCTTGCGCAGTTTCTTTGAATAAAGTCCCAGTCTCTATCGGGCAATCTAAAAAAGGTTTGATCACTTGCTCTGAATACAAGCTTGCGCAAAAAACTGCTGGCACCATATAAAGACTCAATAAGAAAACAGCCTTGACTAAGTCTTTTGAATTACTATAATTCAACTCTTTCTTCTCTAGAAAGCTAAATACCCTATCGAAACCTTCCCATATTAACACCACTACTAACGGTGTGTAAAATAACATAGCAAAATCGACAGGCTCACTGCTAAAGAAAACAGCAATACTTTCAGAGTGACTCAGATGTATAAATCCATAGATCAAGAAACCTGAGCCCAGTCTAAAACTATATTTCTTTAAAAATTTCTTCACAAGTCAAAAGCTAATATAATTTATTGATTATTTACAATTAGCTTAGATTCTTTAGTCACTTTTAAAGCGACCATTGTTGAGGTCAAATATCTTTTAAATTGGCCGGATCCTTTTATAATTAAGTTGTAATCACCATTTGGCATTTCTGAAGTGTCAAGCGTAAGAATAAATTGATCGCGGGTTTCGGTAGCAGTAATTTCATATTTCAATCCAACCACATTTTGAATCTTAGGTACTGCGAATTTTGTGCGACGTTCCTCTTTTGAACGCAAAATTTCTATAGGTATAGAAATTAACTGGTCGCTATCTACAAAAATAGAATTTTGAGCGGCAGCAATTTTTGCCCCTTTATTTAAAGGGTAATCCTGAGCAAGAATGGTAAAAAAACCAAAAAATAGCGCGATATAAAAATAGAATCTGTTCATAATAGTATTATTTTTAAGTGAATCAACGCTATTTTCACGGTCGCTACTCTTGACATTTTTTGAATCGTCGAATTATGTAGTTGAATCGTTAGGTTTGCTTTTGAACCGTATCGGACTAATGCTCGGATTCAAGCTTTTAACTAAAAACTCCTTATGAAATATATAGCTATACTTTTTTTTTCAACCTGTTGCCTCTTTGAATCAAATGGGCAAGTAGGCAAAGACTTTCCCGATTTGGAAGGAGAAAGCCTTAAACATCAAGAAGTACTATTACCACAAAGTACACTTGGCAAATACACATTAATAGGAATGGCTTATTCAAAGAGGGCTGAAAAATATTTGAAATCATGGTTCAATCCAACTTACAATCTCTTCCTTTTAAAACCAGAGAAACAATCATTATTCGATATTAGCTATGATTTGAATGTGTATTTCATTCCTATGTTTAGCGGGGCTAAAAGAGCTGCTTATAAAAAAGTAATGGCGAAATTCGAAAAAGAAGTTGATAAAAAGCTGTATCCATATATCCTGTTCTATAGTGGTAGCATAAAAGATTATAAAAGCAAATTGGACTTTGATGGAAAAGATGTTCCCTATTTTTATGTGTTAGATGAAAATGGAAAAATAGTCTACAATACTTCGGGAATGTATACCACTTCGAAAATGCAAGAAATAGTAGACCGACTACCCTTCTAATATATGGCAATGGCCCCAATCGGCGTTTTTGATTCTGGATATGGCGGACTGACTGTTTTAAAATCCTTAAAAGATAAATTACCTCTTCACGACTTCCTATACTTAGGTGACAATGCCCGCACGCCGTATGGTTCGAGATCATTCCAAACAATCTACGAGTACACCCTTGAAGCCGTCAAGTTTTTATTTAACCAAGGATGCCACCTCGTCGTTTTAGCTTGCAATACTGCTTCTGCTAAGGCTTTAAGAACAATCCAGCAAAATGATTTACCAAAAATTGCCCCTAATAAAAGGGTGTTGGGAGTTATTCGGCCAACAGCTGAAATCATTGGACAAATAACTAAATCTGGGCAAGTTGGAATATTAGGAACGCTCGGCACTGTAAAATCGGACTCCTACGTTATTGAAATAAAAAAACAGGATGCTTCAATCAAGGTATACCAACAAGCATGTCCATTGTGGGTGCCATTAGTTGAAGCAGGGGAGATTGATGGCAAAGGGTGTAACTATTATGTGAAAAAATACTTGGATGAATTACTCACTAAGAGTGATGAAATCGACACTATTTTGCTTGCCTGCACGCATTATCCTCTTTTAAATGGATTGATAAGAAAGCACACGCCAGAAAGAATCAATATTCTTAGCCAAGGACCCATCATAGCAACCAGTCTTGAGGAATATTTAATTCGCCATCCGGAAATAGAAAAAAAATGCTCAAAATCATCACAAATTAATTTCTTGACTACTGATGATCCAAGTATATTTGACCATCAAGCCGTCCAGTTTTTTGACAAAAATATTTCCTCCCAACAAGTACATTTTTAAACTATATGCACATTCGTATTAACCGACTTACTCACAACGAAAAAGTACCTATGGAATTGCTTTTACAAGCAGATCCGTCGGAAGATATGATCAACAAATATTTGCCGGAAAGCGACGTATATGTGGCTAAGGTTGGGGACGATATCACTGGAGTTTTTGTACTGATGTCTATTTCTGAAGATGAAATGGAACTTAAAAATATCTCCGTTGATAAGAAATATCAGCGAAATGGAATTGGCAAAGAAATGATCAAGTACGCTATAAGAATTACTAAAATGGAAGGTTTCCTTTTTTTAATCGCCAAAACAGCAGACAATAGTAAAGGACAACATCAATTTTACCAGCGCTTAAAATTTGAAGAGTACTTTAGAGTCAAAGGACATTTCATTAAGTACTACGACAAACCAGTAATTGAAGACGGTGTAGAAGCTGTAGATCTGATTGCCTTCAGACGGCCAATTTAATATTATCAAAAGGTGTAAAATATAATTCTAGCAGATAATGCTATTATATCCTGGTTTATTTTTTACCACGACACGCTCGTTTGAAATTTAATCTTTTGGATTCTTGAAGCGAGTTGATTTTGTTCCATAGTTTTTATGAAAAATAAACCAGTCGAATCGCTCCATTACTTTTTAGGCTTTACTCTGAATTTGAAAATTTTCAACAATAAAGTTTTTAGCTTCATTTAAATCATTGAATACTTTGTCCGCCACTCGTTCTACCTGTCGTCTAACAGCAGGATGAGACTGCACTCCTATGCATGTTAGACCTGCGCTCTTAGCTGATTGGCTACCTGTGAGGGTATCTTCAAAGACCAAGAATTCGTCAGCCTTGAACCCCATCTCCGCTATTGCTTTCAGATAACTTTCAGGGTCAGGCTTACTATTAACAACATCATCGCGCGTAATGATTTGCTGAAAATACTTTCGCAATGGTACTTTTTTCAGAGTATCATCTAAGTCAATCCTTGGACTACCCGTCACTATGGCTAATGGCAAGCCCATATTATGAAAATAAGATATAGTCTCCAAAGCAAAAGGCATTAAAACCGGTTCATGACTTTTCATCCGCTTACGAGTAAGCATCTCCCCTTTCTTGAGAAGTTCCTTATCAGATATTGGCAGGTTATAAAGCGCGATAACATCTTTTACATTTTGCGTAGCTGGAACACCCGCACAATGCTCATTGTAATAATCATAGGTCATCTGATGCCCATAATCCTTCAATATGATGTTCCAACTATTAAAATGGAAATGCTCAGAATCTATGAGCGTTCCATCAAAATCAAACAGAATACATTTAATTATCTTCTTCAAGAATCTAGTATTTCTACGGTAAGTACATCGTCCTCTTTTTGGACTTTTGCGTGTTCTTCTTTTGTAAGCCCCTTAATGGCTTTGTCCCATCTCTTGTTGGACAAACCTGTCTGTTCTTTTAGGGCATTTAATCCAATTTTACCTTCCTTTTTTAACAAGTCAAAAACCAACTTTTCATCTAGGGTTAGGTCTAGCACCACAACCTTTTTTTCAGGTCTCATTTGTGGGAAAAATAGCACATCTTGAATAGAATTGGAATTAGTCATAATCATGGTTAAGCGATCAATTCCAAGACCAACACCAGATGTAGGCGGCATACCATACTCCAAAGCTCTTAAAAAGTCCTCATCCATAACCATGGCTTCATCGTCTCCACGCTTAGCCAGCTCAAGTTGCTCTTCAAATCTTGCTCTTTGATCGATAGGATCGTTCAGCTCTGAATATGCATTCATAATTTCCTTACCATTACAGATTGCCTCAAAACGCTCGACCAATCCTGGTTTAGACCGATGCTTCTTTGTCAGCGGAGACATTTCCTCTGGATAATCCGTTATAAATGTTGGCTGAATCAATTGTGCTTCACATTTTTCACCAAATATCTCATCGATCAATTTACCCTTACCCATAGTATCATCCATAGGAACTCCCAATTTTCTTGCAGTCATTCGTAATTCCTCCTCGCCCATTTCGGAAATATCAATTCCTGTAAAATGTTCGATTGCTTCAAACATGGTAAATCTCTTCCACGGTCTTTGGAAGTTGATTTCATGCTTTCCTACTTGGACTATTGTACTACCATGAATGTTAATCGCAATACGCTCAACTAACTCTTCCATGAAGTCCATCATCCAGAAATAGTCTTTGTATGCTACATATAATTCCACTTGTGTAAACTCAGGATTGTGAAATCTGGACATCCCTTCATTTCTAAAATCCTTAGCAAACTCATAGACACCATCAAAGCCCCCTACAATAAGCCTTTTGAGATACAACTCATTCGCTATTCGCAAGAAAAGCGGCATATCTAAGGTATTGTGATGCGTCTTAAAAGGTCGAGCAGCAGCACCTCCATGTATTGGCTGAAGGATCGGAGTTTCAACTTCCAAATATTCATGTTCATTCATGAATTCCCGAATCGTGTTGACCAGTTTCGTTCTTTTTTTGAAAACGTCTTTTACATGCGGGTTTACAATCAAATCCAAATATCGTTGACGATAACGCTGTTCAGGATCTGTGAAAGCATCCCATACTTTTTTATTCCCCGCTGCATCTTCCCCTTCTTTTACAATTGGCAAAGGCCTCAGCGATTTTGTTAATATCGTCAACTTTGTGACATGGATGGAGATTTCTCCTACTTGAGTCTTAAAAACAAACCCTTTTAGACCAATAATATCTCCAATGTCAAGTTTCTTTTTGAACACCTCATTGTACAGAGTATTATCTCCTTCCGGACATATATCGTCGCGCCGAACATAGAATTGTATCCGAGTCGTACTGTCTTGAATTTCACCAAACGAAGCGGATCCCATGATTCTTTTACTCATGAGCCGTCCTGCGATAGAAATCGACTCGTATCCTTCCGCTCCTACTTCAAAATTATTTTTAATTTGCTGAGCTGAATGAGTAATTTCAAATTCTGCCGCAGGATATGGATCTATTCCCATATCAATTAACTCTTCTCGTTCTTTCCTTCTTTGTATTTCTTGTTCGCTTAAATGCATCACTGATGTTTTATTATCGAGTACTGAAAAAATATTTACTCGCTAAACTTTATGAATATTTGGAGTGCAAAAATGTCTGTTATTCGAGACAATACACAATTGTATTTTGATCCTTAACCAACTGAAAGTAATCCAACTAAACAGTCGACTTTCTTCTTTTTAATTCTTTCTTCACTAACATGAATTCTCTGCTGCTTTGACCTGCTATGGAAGTGTTCTCGTCGGCTCTTCGAAATAAATAGGGCAATACTTTTTCTACGGGACCGTATGGTACATATTTTGCCACATTATATCCTTGATCAGATAGCTTAAAAGAAATATTATCACTCATGCCCAATAATTGCGCAAAATAAACGCGCTCATCTTCTTTTTTAATATCAAACTCCGCCATTAGGTCAATTAAATATTGACAAGATGCCTCATTGTGGGTTCCTGCACACAATGAAAATTCGTCGATATGTTCCACGGCAAACTTTAAACCATCATTATAATCATTATCTGTTGCGGCCTTACTAGGCTGTATTGGATCAGTATATCCTAAGTCTTCGGCTCTATCTCTTTCTCTCTCCATATATGCTCCTCTCACCAGTTTAGCAGCAAAAAAAGCTCCATGCCTCGCGACAAATTCATATCCCTTTTTCATGTTTCCCAGCGCTTCGTGACGATAGAGCTGGTAGGTATTGTAGACATACGGTTTTTCTTGGTTGTATTTGATCATCAAGTCACAAACTAGGTCATCAATAACATCCTGATACCATGACTCTTCGGCATCTATCATGAATTTCAGATCATTTGATGCTGCTCTAGACACAACAGTATCTAGTCTGACCTTAACTCGCTCAAACTTTAAAGCTTCAGAATCACTTAGTTTTTCCTTTTTTTGCACCTTTTCAAGTAAGGCTGTCGAGCCCAACCCAGAAACTTTAATTACACAAAAAGGAATACTTTCATGCTGCTTTGCATATTCAGCCACCTTGATAGCCTCCTCTACTGCCTCATCATAACCCTCTTCTGAAGCTTCTCCCTCCACACTGTAATCAAGAATGGTTTTCACTCTAGATTCAGCTAGTTGTATCATCCTTGGCTCACTACCTTCAAATGACTCACCTCCACAAAATTGATCAAAGAGCGTTTTTTTAATAACACCTTTGACCGGAAGACGAAATTTCAAAGCCGCACTTGTTAAAAAAGTACCGGCTTTTACCATCCACGGATAGTTCATTGTAGAGAATACGAAATGTGATTTTCTCAACTCTTTCGTACTTTTATGTGCGAAAGCAGTTGCTGTATCCTCAAAGTTGATTTTTGAATTTTCTGTCATAGCTTTGAAAACTTGTAGGCAAAGATATATGCCTTAACCCACTTTTAATTGTATTGTTAAATTCCTTAGATTATTTGTTTTGACCATTCCTGAATACATACATTTTTCAAATGATCCTTTAGCCACATTAAGCAAAGTGCTCAGCACTGCCAAGGCTGATAAAGTAGCCCTTTTGTTGGATGAAAATACCCAATCGATGTGTCTCCCAATTCTGGGCCTTTTCAAGGCAGATTTAATTATCGAAATCGTCAGTGGAGAGAAGCATAAAACCTTGGATTCCTGTCAAATAATTTGGCGAAAATTAACTGAAGCCGGTTTTTCTAGAAAATCGATTTTGGTAAACCTAGGAGGTGGCGTTATTGGCGACATGGGAGGTTTTTGTGCAAGTACTTTCAAAAGAGGCATACGGTTTATTAATATCCCTACGACATTATTAGCTGCCGTTGATGCAAATATTGGAGGCAAACTAGGCATTGATTTCATGGGATTTAAAAATCATATTGGCGTATTTAATAACCCTATGGCTGTCATCGTCTCTGATCAATTCTTAAAGACACTTCCAAAAAGAGAACTGAGATCTGGATATGCAGAGGTGATAAAACATGGACTTATCGCAGATAAAAAATACTGGGATGGCTTGTTGGATTGTACTTTTCCTAATTTGGACTGGCAGAACGTAATTAGGCATTCCATAGGGATTAAAGGAAGTGTTGTCGCGGAAGACCCACTAGAAAATGGGAAAAGAAAAATTCTCAATTTTGGTCATACGCTAGGCCATGCCGTGGAAACCTACTATTTGAATCATCAAAAAAGCCTGCTTCATGGTGAGGCTATTGCCTGTGGCATGATACTAGAAGCCCACATTTCTTATCAGCAAAGCTTGGTGTCAGAGCAAATTCTTGATGAAATTTGTAAACATATCTTATCGGTTTATGAAAAAATAACGTTACCAGCTTTACAAGAATTAAACGACATCATGATTCACGATAAGAAAAATGTAGGCTCAACCATAAATTTTTCCTTGATTAATAATCTCGGATCATGCTTGTATGACCAGCAAGTGGATGAAAAATCGATAATTGAGGCCATAAAATATTATGAAAATATTAAATAAAAAGATTTTCTTCAGTATCACCTTTCATTGTTGATCTTGATTTTACAATTTTGGACTTTGAATGCGATACTTTTTTGGGGAGACCAAGAAAGATCGTCAATGAACCAATTAACGCAGTAGCTAAAATGGTGCTTAATGTTTTTAAAATATTTTTTGAAATCGTCATAGTACTATTATTAACAGCTTGACTACCAAAACAGTTGTAACACTGTTATCCCTATCACGAACTTTTTTCTAGACTTTGAAATATCACTTACCGCCGTTTGAAGGATCATTAAATGGTCCAATAAATCTCACTTCGTCAAAAAGTGAGAGCAACAGAGCAATACTTATAAATGCTCTTAGTGGAAATAAGCTTACCCTTGATAACCTTAGTGCCGCCAGGGACACGGAAACTATGACACGGTTGATGGAAGAGCTTTCCGACACATGGGATGTACTTGATGCAGGTACTACTATGCGGTTTTGTACTGCATATTTGGCCATTTTTGGAAAAGGGGAGATAATCACCGGCACACCAAGAATGCTCGAAAGACCCATAGGAGTATTGGTTGAAGCATTGAAGGAACTTGGTGCTAAAATCGAGTATCAAGGCAGAGAAGGCTACCCTCCACTAAAAATCGAAAAAATCGAAAAACAGGCGATCAATAGTATTGAGATGCCTGGAAATATCAGCAGTCAATACATAAGTGCCATTTTGATGATTGCTCCTTATTTAGAAAATGGTTTGGACATTGTGTTAACCACGGAGGTATACAGCAAGCCATATATCAACATGACATTGAAGCTCATGGAGCGTTTTGGCGTGAAGCCTAAGTGGATCGAAAATACCATCAAAGTACCTGCCGCTAAATATAAAATGGGCCACTATACAATCGAAAGTGATTGGTCTGGGGCCAGCTATTGGTATTCAATGGCCGCTTTAAATTTAGGCGCTCAACTAATTCTCGTTGGTTTAAGGGAAAAAAGTTTTCAAGGTGATCAGGCTATCGTGAAAATCATGGCTAACCTTGGCGTAAACACGATTTTTGATGACAAAGGAGCCAATCTTGTAAAAGTTCATTCGTCCAAAAAAGAAGTCACCATTGACTTTAGAGCATGTCCAGATCTTGCGCAGACTGTGATGGTAACTGCGGCTGCCAAAGGAACAAAACTCACGATGACAGGCCTTGAAAGTCTTAAAATCAAGGAAACGGACAGAATCGCTGCGATGACAGCCGAATTGGCAAAAATCAACGCAAAACTTACTGAGGAAAATGGTGTTTGGAAGCTAATTCCAGGCGAATTACCCGATTCGGTAACTATAGATACCTATGATGATCATCGTATGGCAATGGCTTTTGCACCCTTGGTGATGAAAATGGATGTTACAATCAACGAACCTGAGGTTGTTCAAAAGTCATACCCTGCGTTTTGGAATCATTGCGACGAGATTGGAATCGTTGTAAATAGAAAAGATAAAAAAGATCGTAAAAAATGATCAAGACTATTGTCTCGACAAAGACATGATCTTTTGATTTTTTTATCTTTCATATCGGTTTCTTTGATGCTTATCTTCGAGTTAAAGAAAAACTCGACTAAAACAATATGAGCACAAAAGACACTTATTACAACAAGGAAGATTTAGGTAAATTTGGTGAGATTTCAGATTTTCAACCAGAACTTGGAGAAAAATTCTTTGAATATTACGGAAAGGTATTTGAAGGTGGAGCATTGACCAAACGTGAAAAAGCATTAATCGCTTTAGGTGTTTCTCATGCCATACAATGTCCTTACTGCATAGATGCCTACACTAAAGCTACGCTAAAACTGGGTTGTGATGAAGAGCAATTAATGGAAGCTGTGCATGTCGCTGGAGCCATCCGCGGAGGAGCAACCTTAGTTCATGGTGTTCAAATGATGAATCAAGTCAAAGAAAAATTAATGTAATGTCAGTATTACAATCTCTAAAAAAACGTAACCACGCATTTAAAGAAGAAAGTGCCCAAATAGAACTGCTCAGTGATCATCAGGGCATTGGTATTCCTTCCTTTAAAAACAAAATAGACGGAATAGGCCTTTTTCCTTTAACGCCAACGGGTATTGATGTTTTTCAAGTCAATGTTGGAAAAATGTGCAATCAAGTATGCAAGCATTGTCATGTTGATGCTGGTCCGGATAGACAGGAGATTATGACGCGTGATACCATGCAGCAATGCTTGGACGCAATAAAAGGTACTGATATTAAAATAGTGGATTTAACTGGTGGCGCTCCAGAAATGAATCCGGATTTTCGCTGGTTTGTAGAGGAAATCACAGCTTTAGGTAAGTCCGTTATCGTCCGATGTAACCTCACCATTATCCTTGCCAACCCAAAGTACAACGACCTCCCTGAATTCTTTAAAAAGCATAAGGTAAATGTCGTTTCCTCCCTACCCTATTTCACTGCAAAGCGAACTGACGCGCAGCGAGGAGATGGTGTTTTTGAAAAGTCTATCAAGGCATTGAAAATGCTCAACGATGTGGGTTACGCACTTCCTGGTACTGGACTTCAACTAGATCTTGTGTATAATCCTACAGGTGCATTCTTACCTGGAAGCCAAGAGGATCTAGAAGCAGAGTTTCGAACTCGACTCAGAGATAAGTTTCAAATTGAATTCAATAGCCTTTTTGCTATTACAAACATACCTGTTAGTCGATTTTTAGAGTACTTAGTGAATTCTAAAAATTATGAAGACTATATGAATGAATTAGTCAATGCCTTTAACCCAACAGCAGCCAAGGGCGTGATGTGTAGAAATACAATAAGTGTTGGCTGGGATGGTTTTTTATTCGATTGTGATTTTAATCAAATGCTTGATTTGAAAGTACAAAATGCCCCAACTCATGTCAGCGAATTTAACTTTGAGGCTTTATTAAAACGGGAAATCATTGTCAATCAGCATTGTTTTGGTTGCACTGCTGGAGCAGGATCTAGTTGCGGTGGAGTGACATCCTGAGCTTAAAATATCATAAAGAAAAGAAAAAGCAGGATAAGCATAACTGCAACGAGCTTATACCCAACTGGAGTATCGGCAAATTCATATCCACATATCTCACATTCTTTGTTGCTAGCGTCCACATTCATGGCGCAAGATGGACATTCCCTTTTTTTCATAAAATAAAGATAAGTAACTGCCTTGGGTTTTATTAATTTGCCACTTCCAAAAAAATCAAAGAAATGAAGAGCCTATTCTATTTCATAGCCATTGCTTTAATCGCGTTAAACACCGAAGCACAAAACCACGAGCAAAAGATTCAAACAATCTACGACCATCAATTAACAGAGAGCCCTGTTTATGAAAATTTAAGATATCTCTGCAAGGAAATTGGGAATAGACTTTCGGGCTCTCCTCAAGCTGCAGCTGCAGTAGAGTACACGAAGCAACTCATGGAATCCTATGGTTTTGACACTGTATATCTTCAGCCAGTAATGGTTCCTCACTGGGTTAGAGGAGACAAGGAAGTTGTAAGAGTCACTAATTCTAAAAAATTCGGAACGCTAGAGCTAAACTCCTTGGCGCTCGGAAACTCCGTAGGGACTGGCCCAGAAGGAATTCTGCAGAACGTGATAGAAGTTGAAAATATCGAAGCACTTAAGAAGCTAGGAAAGAAAGTGGAAGGCAAAATTGTCTTTATAAACACAAAAATGGATCCAACACTGATCAACAATTTTGATGCCTATGGAGGAGCCGTTGTTACACGCGCCTATGGAGCTTCAGAAGCGGGAAAATTGGGTGCCAAAGCGGTGATCGTTCGTTCTGTGACTAATAGGCTGGACGATATTCCTCACACAGGGTCGCTCGTTTACAAGCCTTTAATGCCGCAAATACCTGCGGTTGCCTTAAGCACGAAAGATGCCGAAAAGCTCAGTGCTATGATTAAAGATCAAAAAGACCTACAAGTGTATTTTCGTACCACTTCTCAAATGCTACCCGATGTTCTTTCGTACAATGTAATAGGCGAAATTAAAGGCTCAACAAACCCTGATGAAATTATTGTGGTTGGCGGGCATCTTGACTCATGGGATGTAGGTGAAGGCGCACACGATGATGGCGGTGGATGCATGATGTCCATTGAGGTAGGGAGAACATTTATTGAATTGGGTATAACACCGAAAAGGACACTCCGAGTAGTCATGTTTATGAATGAAGAAAATGGACTAAGAGGTGGTAAAAAATATGCCCAAGTTGCAAAAGAAAACGGCGAAAAAACAATTGCGGCATTAGAGTCTGATTCAGGCTCGTTCTTTCCAGAAGGATATACAATGACGGGCACAGAAGCACAGCGAAACAAGGTTAAAAGCTGGAAGCCACTTTTTCTAAAATACGGACTTTACGATTTTGATCAAATAGGCAGTGGCGCAGATATTAGTCCATTAGAAGATCAAGGGCCACTGTTAATGGAACTCCTCCCTAACACTCAAAAATATTTTATTTATCATCATACAGATGCAGATATATTTGAAGCTGTCGATAAAAGGGAATTAGAATTAGGAGCCGCAGCTATGACCAGTATGGTTTATTTGATTGACCAAGAAGGGATTTGATGAAATTCCAAGTATTCGTCTGGCTGATACTTTTAAACATCTTCTGGAGTTGCCAACAAAGTATTCCTAAAAAACTACTTCGTTCGCAGGTGCTAGAACTTCACAGAAAAGACGCTTTAGTTTACACGAATGCCCAACTGATCGATACTTTAGGTCAAGCTAAATGGAATACAATAGATTTTAATAAAGAGGTCGTCTATGAGTTCTTCATAGACGAAGCTGGGGCAGTAAGTCAAGTGATGGAAGTTCCTATTCAGTCCTTTGAAGACGAGATTTATGCGATTCAAATGAGATTGATCCCAACTTTTGAGCCTTCTGCACATGTGATCCCCTTTGATTGTGATACCATGAAAGAGGCCTTAAGAAACGCTGGTATTTTAGATCAACAAATTCGTCGCGGTGAAGTCGACAGAGATCTCAAATTGGTTGATGACTATAATCAAAAACTTGTAGTCACTTCCATAGCGCAATGCGGCTTCCCTCTAATGGAAGAAGTCGGTAAACTTGCTCTAGGCTCTATTTGGATTATTTTACAGCATTCCGACAAAAAAATGCTGGCGTATTATTATCAAGATCTTGAAAAAGCGGTGTACCATGGATCGCTAAATCTCTCCAACTTCAACATGACGCTAGACCGAATGCTGATGTTCAATAATTACCCTCAGGTATATGGCACACAATATCAATATGGAAAGTTTTACAAGCTTCGTAACCCAGACCAATTAAATGGGCGCAGAATAGCTTCTGGAATGAGGCCATTTGATAAATGGGAGTTAGAAAATATTGTCGGAATAACTCCATGATTAATCTTATTCTGCAAGCCTCGCTTCTTCGGGAATACTGAACAAGGAGGAATCCAAGGCTTCTTTAGATAAGAACCAATTTAAAACAGCCACATCAGACCTTCGAGTTATATTAATACCATCGTTGTACTTATACCAAACCAGTCTTGATGGCATTAGGAGTCCATTTACTTCTTTCCAATCGGCATAATTGATCAAACCATAATCGTCATTAGCCTCATTATCTCCATAAGTCACCGTATACATTAACCATTTCATGACCTTGGTTTTCTTATCATAACAAATGAAATAGTTGTCTTTTGGAGCATCTCCTACACCATCAGCGAAGGAGATTTTCACTGCCGAATAGGTGGTATCTCGAAAGACTTTATCTTCAACTATACCGTAAGTAATACCTGGGTCGCCCAAAATGAATGGCATTGTTACGAAATAATAATAGAGACTATGATAGAAGCGCGGATCAGAGAACTTCACCGTATCGGGAGTAATCCAAACGGACACTCCTTTTGAACCAATAATCCAATCTTCGGACGCAATGTTGACATTTCTTGAAGTTAAATCAACTTGATATTTTTCTCCTTTGCTTAAATCGAACTTTAAAGTTTGCATAATCGACCAATGAACATACCCTCCATGAGCATCAAATATTGACGTGACCTGCTCTGGGAAAATTCTTTCGTCAAACGCTATTTGTTCCGTAGACTGGACAGAATTTTTGGATTGACAGCCGAGAAATAAAACCAAGAAAACTAAAACGCAAAAAAAATTATTCATGTAACAAAAGATATAGCATCGATAAAACATCTATTCAAAAAATTATCAGGCCTCCGTTAATTCGTTTAATTCTTCTTTTTCCTCCTCCGATAATTCATTTTGTGACATCACTCGATCATAAGTTGGTCGTGTCTGGGAAAAAACAAACAAGACGATCACATACAAAAATGAAAAAAACTGATCCTTCAATAAATATAAACCTGAACACGCTGCAATAGCAGATAATTGAATCAGTAAGTAAAATCTAACGTTATGTTTAGAATAAACAGAAAGCCTATCAACTAAATCAAGATTACTGCCAATGAAGTTTCGCTTTTTATCATATCGAAAGGCAATAACCAAAATCGCCAAAGAAATAGCAATCAAAGTAAATTTCAACGCCATGGCTTGGTCTCCAACAACCATTGGTGGGTCAGAGAAGTCTTTTTGTGTCTCCAAAAAAGCATAGGCAAACGGGATCATGGATATAGCCACAATACCATGAAAAAAGATATTTAACTTGTGAAAATAGCGCTCCCATTTAGTGTATTGATTTGCCATAAAGCAAATGTCGCTAATTATTGTTTTTCCTCCTTCGTTACCTTAAATAAGAAATATCCGTAATTAAATATGATATTATTTTGATATCATTATAAGTCATACTTATAAGATCATCAAATGATCTCACGTGATATAATAAAAGAACGAATTCAAAGGAAAAATTAGTCTCACCTAGCTCAGGTTATGTTTGGATTAGTCTAATTGAACCTGCTACCCTATCAGGAAGCTAAATTGCAAAAAGACTATTCATTTCTACGTATACTGTGGATATTGATAGAGGGAATATTTTCAAAAAAAATAGGAAAAAAAAACTCGCGCTTTCTATTAAGTTTTAGCGAGCTTTTCAAACGGCGAATTATAATTAAAACACCATCTTACTTAATCGACTTCCATACCAACTGTATGCCTCGCCGTTGACAGGAAGTATTTCAGCATTGGGAAGTAGTGACTTCAATTCGTCTACATGTTTAGATTTAAAAGGAAATGGCTCAGAGCTCAACAGCACCTTATCCGGATTTATATGTGTGAGCACTTCCTTTGTGAGCACCGGATATCTTTCCTCCGTAATCGTATTTCCATATCCCACATAAGACAAGAGATTGCTGATGAAAGTACCTTGACCTGCAGCCATCCAGGGGTTAGCCCATATTAAATAGACCGCTTTGCCATTTTTCGTATTCTTATATTTCGACAGGTTTTCCGAAACTTGCAGAACTTCATTTTCAGCAGCCTGCTTTCTATTAAGCATTTGTCCAAGTCTAGTCATCATATCAAAGGAATCTTCCAATGTAGAGATGTCGCTCATCCATACAGGATGGTTTTCAGCAAGTTGGTTGATTCCCGCTTCGAAATTCTCCTCTTTATTTCCAATAATAAGATCAGGCTGTAGCTCCTTAATGACATCAAAACGAAAGTTTTTGGTTCCCCCAATCACTTTAATAGTTGATACTTTATCTGACGGATGGATACAAAATTTCGTTCTCCCCACTACCTCAACCCCAATATCAATAAGGTATTCCGTGATGGAAGGAACAAGCGAAATGACTCGCTGTGGAGTATCTTTCAAATGGAACTCACGCCCCATTTGATCAACAATCTTCATTATTTGATATATCTAAAATCCTGACCCGATTCTACCTTCAACACAGATTCATAAATCAATTTGATGGTATTTTCTAGGTCCTCCTTCGCACACATTTCTACTGTTGTGTGCATGTACTTTAAAGGAATAGAGATGAGTGCTGAAGCTACACCTTCATTGCTATAAGCAAATGCATCAGTATCCGTTCCGGTAGAGCGTGAAGTTGCTCTTCGCTGGAAAGGAAGCTCTTTCTCCTTAGCTGTATCGATGATTAATTTTAAGAGGTTATTCTGAACCGCTGGCCCATAAGTCATGGTTGGCCCTGCACCTAAAGCGATATCACCACTTGTAATTTTATCGTACATTGGCGAATTAGTATCGTGCGTCACATCTGTAATAATGGCAAGATCAGGTTTGATCCTATGAGCGATCATTTCCGCCCCACGTAAGCCGATTTCCTCCTGTACTGCGTTTACCACATATAAACCGAAAGGAAGAACGATACCATTTTCTTTGAGCCTTCTGGCAACTTCGGCAATCATAAACCCACCAATCCGATTATCAAGAGCTCTACCAACCAAATACTTATCGTTGAGCTCCATGAGTTCATCCTCGAAAGTGATTACATGTCCTACATGAATGCCCATCTCCTCAACTTCCGCTTTCGAAGAAGCTCCTACATCAATGAAAATATTTTTCATTGTTGGATTGTCTTCTTTATCCTTACGAACATGAATTGCAGGCCAACCAAATATGCCTTTGACAATGCCTTTGTCTGTATGAATATTTACTCTTTTTGAAGGAGCAATCTGATGATCTGATCCACCATTTCTTACTACGTAAATATAGCCTTGGTCATTGATGTAATTCACAAACCAGCTGATCTCATCGGCATGCGCCTCAATCACCACTTTGTAAGGAGCGTCCGGATTAATCACTGCTACTGCCGTGCCATAAGTATCAGTGAAATAGCTGTCGGTATATTCTTTGATATAGTCCAACCAAATTTGTTGTCCGCTAGACTCAAAGCCTGTTGGAGAAGCATTATTCAAATACTTATATAAGAAATCTTTACTCTTTTTATCCATATTATTTTTAAATCGATTTTGTAAAGCCACCATCTACAAGCAATGATTGACCATTAATATAACTCGCTTTTTCACTACATGAAAAGGAAACCACGTCCGCAATTTCGTCAGTCGTTCCTTGCCTTTTAGCAGGTATTGAGTCAATAATTTCTTGAGTCGCCGGATAGCTATCAATAAATCTCGGAAGAACATTATTCATGCTAATATTATCCCTAGCAAACTACGCCACATACAATTTTGTATAACTACCGAGCGCTGATCGCATGACAGAATATATTGGGAAACCCAATGCAGATGCAAGGGCGCCAAATGTGGAAATATTCACCATGTTCCCTCCACCTTGATTTTGAAATATGGGTGTAATTATTCTGCTACTTCTGATCACGTTCATCAAAAGTAAATTTATCCCATTTTCCCAATCATAATCCGTCACCCCTAAGAGATCGCCTTTCGTCGTACGCCCAGTATTCTTTATCAATACATCCACACGACCATATTGTTCTATAGATTTCATGATTAATGATTCCAGGTCCTTTTCATTATCTCTAGACCCTTGTAATGCAAGAGCGTTTAACTTTTCAGTCACTTGATGTATTTCTTCACCTCGCGACATTATTGCCAAAGAATATCCTTCCTCCGTAAGCTTTGAAGCGATAGCAAGTCACATCCCTTTGCTTGCGCCTGTTACCACAGCTATCTTTTTTATCGTTTATACGTGGTTTATAGAGGAATATTTCCGTGTTTTTTTCTAGGAATCTTATCTACCTTATTTTCAAGCATATCGTATGCACGGATAAGCTTGGCTCTCGTATTATGAGGTAAGATGACCTCATCTATAAATCCTCTTTTGGCCGCTACGTATGGATTGGCAAACTTCTCCGTATACTCATCTATCTTCTCTTGCAGCTTAGCATTAGGATCTTCCGCAGTAGCGATCTCCTTTCGGAAAATAATCTCAGAAGCACCTTGCGCGCCCATTACGGCAATTTCGGCAGTAGGCCAAGCAAAGTTCATGTCAGCTCCAATGTGCTTAGAGTTCATGACATCATAAGCGCCACCATAAGCCTTCCTTGTGATCACTGATATTCTAGGAACCGTCGCTTCGCTAAAAGCGTAAAGTAACTTTGCTCCATTTGAAATAATTCCATTCCACTCCTGATCAGTGCCTGGCAAAAAACCAGGAACATCCACCAATACCAATAATGGAATATTAAAAGCATCACAGAATCTCACAAAACGAGCCGCTTTTTTACTGCAATTATTATCCAACACTCCAGCGAGACTCATTGGCTGGTTGCCCACAACCCCTATACTTCTACCAGCAATCCTCGAAAAACCCACGACAATATTGTCAGCATAGTTTTTATGTACTTCAAAGAAAGAATCCTTATCAATTATTCCTTCAATGACGTCTTTTATATCATAAGGTTGATTAGGATTGTCAGGCAAAATATCGTCAAGCCCTTTTACGACTTCATCTCCGTTGATCTCATAAGGCAAGCGTGGTGGCTCTTCTTCGCAATTAGAAGGTATATAGCTAAGCAAGCGCTTAAGATCAAGAATACAAGCCGCTTCGTTCTTGCAAGAAAAATGAGTCACCCCACTTTTAGTGCTATGTGCACTTGCTCCCCCAAGTTCTTCTGAAGTCACTTCCTCGGCTGTCACTGTTTTTACCACATTTGGGCCTGTTACAAACATGTAACTGGTTTGTTCTACCATGAATATAAAATCCGTAATAGCAGGGGAATACACTGCACCACCAGCACAAGGCCCCATTATGGCAGACAATTGCGGTACCACACCAGAGGCTAACGTATTCTTATAAAAAATATCAGCGTATCCGGCCAGTGACATGACGCCTTCTTGAATTCTTGCACCCCCGGAATCATTCAACCCAATCAGAGGTGCTCCATTTTTCATGGCCATATCCATGATTTTAACAATTTTCTCTGCAAAAGTTTCCGAAAGCGACCCACCAAAAACCGTGAAATCTTGACTAAAAACATAAATAAGCCGACCATCTACCGTGCCGTAACCCGTGATTACTCCATCCCCGAGGTATTGTTCTTTCTCAATTCCAAAATCCTGTCCTCTGTGCGTCACAAACTTTCCAATCTCTTGAAACGAACCTTCATCTAGCAATAGATCAATGCGCTCGCGAGCAGTCAGTTTTCCTTTTTCATGCTGCTTGTCTATTCGTTTCTGTCCACCTGCGAGTAGGGCTTCTGCATTCATCGTTTCTAGCTCTTTAATCTTCTTTTCGGTTGATTTAAATACGCTAGCCATTTTGGGTTTTTCTGTTGCCATGGGTCTATCTTATTGTAAGGTTCTGCAAGTTAATAAATGCATGTCTTCTTGTAATTGCTGACGTAAAAATTAGGCTATTATTTGATAACCCTTAGGCCGTGCGAGACGGGCTAGTAGCTGCCTATTCTGTATGGTAAAAAGAATACGTCCGATGTGGAGTGTCTGCATTCCTAACGCCCCTCGACAACAGTGCATTTCTTTTACTTATTAAAAATAGGCGGACAGGGATATCCTTAAAAACTCACAATTTTCAAAACCTAACAATTATGAATTCTCTAAAATCATGTTGAAAAAAACGTGAATAAATGTCAAATTCATAGGAATCATCATTTAATATAAGTATACCTTAATTATCGTGCACAAAAAGAATTTAGCCTCTATATTGCCATTTTTTTATCGACAATGAAAGTAGCAGTAATCGATATGGGCACCAATACCTTCCATCTTCTTTTGGTAGAAACCAAGGGAGGCGATTTCAATGTAATTCATCGAGAAAGAGTTGCAGTAAGAGTTGGAGAGAAAGGAATCAACAAAGGTATGATTACCGAAGAAGCAGCGCAAAGAGCGCTCAACACGCTTCAGGACTTCAAAGAAAAGATAGTCGCTCACGGAATTAAACAAGTATTTGCTACAGCAACAAGCGCAATTCGAAGTGCCGCTAATGGACAGGAACTAGTTGATAAAATAAAAAAACAAACAGGAATCCAAACCAGAGTGATTTCAGGTTTACAAGAAGCCGAGTACATCTACTATGGTGTTACCAAAGCCTTAAGAATTGGACAAGATCCTGGGTTAATCATGGATATTGGTGGTGGAAGTATAGAGTTCATTATCGGTACTGACAAGCAATTGCTTTGGAAGCAAAGTTTTGAAATAGGCGGCCAAAGGCTTATGGAGCTGTTTCATATGAATGATCCTATCCAACAGCCCGAAATAGACGAACTATGTGGATACCTAGAAGGAAAACTACAAGAACTGTTTGATGCTTGCGAGCAGTATCGGCCAAAAACACTGATAGGCTCTTCAGGTACCTTCGATACCTTAAGCGATATCTATAGAGAAGCTGCATCCATTCAATTAGCAGGTGAGCATACCGAACTTCCGCTAACGATGGAAGCATTACAAACTATTCATCATGATATTCTTAGTAAAACTAGGGCTGAAAGATTAGCCATTCCCGGCATGATCCCACTGCGCGTGGATATGATAGTTGTTGCTATGGTTCTAATTCAATATATCCTAAAAAAATGTGACTTAAATGAAATCCGCGTTTCAGCTTATGCACTAAAGGAAGGTGTTCTTCTGAACACCATTCATTCCTTACCTACTGATTCATAAACCATTGATTCTTTTGTTTTTAGGATATTTCACCTCATAAGCAAGCTTCACACGCTGTTGATCATTGGGGCTCAACTTTTTCTGCCAAGTGACTATTCCTGTAGTGTTATCGAATTTACCACCCGACAATTCTTCTATGCTCACCGAAATTTCGTCATTTTTAGATATTGGAACCTGATCAAGCAACTTCACTTGTACCTCACTGCTTTTTTGATTTTTCAATACTACCTCGTATGCATAGTCTCTTTTGCGGTTGCTACCTATTGTCTGATCATCAGTGAAATCAATCAACGATTTTCTTTCAACCAATACACCTGCATCTACGCCCAATGAAACAACCAACTTTTCCTCCATACTTGTTGGATCTAAGAAGGTCTGCCCAACAAATGCACCTTCAAGAAAAATATTTGCTTCGCCTGGCAACAAACTTAGCTTTTGCCATTCTCCTAACTCAGCAGTGAAAAACACTGACTCAGATAATTTTGGTATTGCAAAATGGCTGTAAGATGCTGGTAAACTATACTCTTTTAGTGCAACACGCTTGTCTCGAATACCATTTTCAATAGAATACGGAATAGTCAAATCATATCTCATTGACAAACTATTCTCTACGCTTTCTACATAACCTGAAGAAGACTCTATATCCATTTCTACTTCCTCTTCGAGAGACATCTCATTCATAGCCATTGACATGGCTCTTTGTTGTGGAGCCGATTTGGTAAGATATTGTTGCCTGATATCCAGATACCAAGGATATAAGTTTGGTTTTTGCTTTCTATCTGTATTTTGAGTCGATAATGACAATTTTACATTGTCCCAGTTCTCACCTGTATTCTGTCTGATCACCGCATATTGTTCAAGTTTCACATTAGTACTTGTTCCATCCGTTCTTAAATTGTAAGTTGGATACCAACCCGCATCACGGACAATATAGGACAAATTAAACGTGGCTTTTGTGCTTTTTTTGACCACCACATTAACCACTATTTCACCTTGTTGCTGATTCAAGGCTGATGTCCTAGAGCTCAATTGCTTTTTTAATCGACCGAGTTTTGAATCTACTATCTTTCTACTCAAATCAATATCATACAATTCATTGGCAATCACTTCCATGCGCTCCTTATAAAAGGCAGAGATCTCTTTCAACTGATTAATAGTAATTCCGTCTTCACCACCTACGGTTTTATTAGCCTTAAGCATATCCTCTTCCGCTTTCAGTGCAATTTGTTTATTGGAAAGTCGATTCTTATCTTTTTCATAATGACTGATAGAGTCCTTGATCCATTTCAGCTCCTTAGGAAAAGACTCCTCTGTTAAGAAATTAAGTCTAAACTGCGTATTCAAAATTATCACTTCTCCCGTTCCTCCGATCTGGATTGAATTAGCTTCAATTTTTGACGACAAATTTTCAAACACAATTTCGTGTTCCCCATTAGCCAGATCAATCGATCCAACACGGGATATTTCTGCCCTATTAAGGTAAATCACTACGGCTTCAGGTATACTTTTCACTGGAATAGTCGCTGCGTAAAGTCCAGAAACAAAAAGATAGGTGATAATAGTAAATAGTCTTCTCATGGTTTTAATGATTTGCTTAATTTGCCGTTCAATTACCTTGCCAACGTTAAGATAATACCCATGGTCATAGCACACGAAAAATTGTATCATTTTGCAAAAGAAATTCTGGTAGCCGCCGGTTGTCCTGAGCAAGAAGCTCAACAAGCCGCCACCATTTTATTAAGCGCTGACTTACGCGGCGTTGATTCGCATGGAGTAGCCCGACTTTCCGGATATATTAGACTGATCGATAAAAAAAGAGTCAATACTACACCTGACATTAAGCTCGTACACGAAAGTCCAAGTACAGGTGTTATTGATGGTGATGGAGGTCTTGGATTGGTCGTTGGACCAAAGGCGATGAGAACTGCGATAGACAAGGCAAGAACGGCAGGTACAGGTTGGGTTTCTGTTAGAAATTCTAATCACTATGGAATTGCTGGATGTTATGCTATGATGGCTTTAGAGGAAGATTGTATCGGTATTGCGATGACAAATGCAAGTCCATTAGTGGCACCTACATATGCCAATGAAAGGCTCTTGGGCACTAATCCTATTGCGGTAGCGATTCCTGCGGGTAAACAACCCCCATTTGTTTTGGATATGGCCACTACAACTGCTGCAAATGGTAAGCTAGAAATACTACAACGAAAAGAACAAAATACGCCAGATGGCTGGCTTCAAGATGCTAATGGAAATCCTACAATCGACCCCTATGGTGTGAAAAATGGTGGGGCTTTATTACCTTTGGGCGGTGACAAAGATCATGGCTCGCACAAGGGATATGGACTAGCTTCTGTCGTCGATATTTTCTCAGCGGTGCTTTCTGGTGCTAATTATGGCCCTTGGGTTCCTCCGTTTGTGGCATTTCTCGAGCCTCCTGCAGATCCAGTGGGAAAGGGAATTGGACATTTCTTTGGAGCAATGAGAATAGACGCATTTAGACCTGCAAGCGAATTTAAATCACATATGGATAATTGGATCACACGTTTTAAATCTGCAAAACCAATTGTAGAAGGACGCACAGTGTTAATTCCAGGAGACCCTGAAAGAATCATGGAAGAGCAAAGACGAATAGCAGGTATTCCTTTACTAGACCCTGTTGTTAAAGATCTACAAGAATTATCCGCTCGATTCGGGGTTCCATTCAACGAGGCTTAATGCGATCAAAAATTAGTGAGCTTTAAGCCATTTTACTACTTATTGATAACCAAAGAAGCAGTTTAATAACAGGTAAGTGACCTAAAATAGGCCGGCTACAAAGCCAACTCTGAACAATAACGGAGAATTATAAGGAGAGCCAGCTCCATCACCGTAGAGAACATTGTACAAGGCTGAAATATTTATTGACATAATGTCTCCAATTGGTTCTGTATACCCTATTCCAGTAAACAGACCAGTGTAACTTCTTCGCTCCTGTACTCCGCCTTGGGGAGATATAGCGAAATTAAGATATTCGTATTCGGCGTAAGCAAAAAACTTTTCCGAGACATTATATCTAGTAAACGGCCCACCGCCATAATTACTGGATGTCGCATCACCAAACTTTACATATTGATAAGAAGTAATTAAACCTGCAGAAAATTGTTCCGTGAATTTATATCCTACTAATGGAGATACACTGATATTTAAAAAGTCGGTACCACCACCAAAACCACCACCTCCACCAACATATATTTTATCAAAAAAACTACTTTTCCTCTTTAATTGTGAATTTGCTGTTGAAGAAAGTATGACTGTAAGGATTACAAAAAAGGAAATTTTTAAAAATCGCATCTATCGAAATGTAAGGAGTAATAAAATGGTAATGAATAACTTTCGAGCTATTCTTCAACAACGATAAAAAGGTCTTCAGATTCTTTTTTCATTAAATATTTTTCTCGGGCTATTTTTTCTAAGAGATTTTTATCTGAGTTCAATGCCTGCTGATCATGTTTAACATCTTGAATTTTATTTAAATAAAACTCTCTAGCCTCTTGTAACTCAGACTGCTTTGCACCGAGCCGAGATTGTGTGATCAGGTCGTTTGAATCAATGAGCGTCATCCAAATCAGAAAAAGCACTGCCACAATAAAATAGAAGCTCTTGAAAGCTTTGGGAATTCTTTTAATAATATTCATCTGAATCTAAAGTTAAAAAAAAAGAGCCAACAAATTGCTGGCTCTTAAATTTTTACTTGCTTGAAGGATAAACAGCCGTTTCATCTAGTTCCTCTTCGATTCTTAGGAGCTGATTATACTTCGCCATACGATCCGACCTTGATAAAGATCCGGTCTTAATTTGTCCAGTATTTAGAGCCACGGAAATATCCGCAATAGTATTATCTTCCGTTTCTCCTGATCTATGAGAAACAACTGCAGTCCAACCAGCTTTATGAGCCATTTCGATGGCAGCAAAGGTCTCTGAAAGAGTACCAATCTGGTTTACCTTTATCAAAATTGAATTAGCCGACTTTTCTTTAATTGCCTTCTCTAGAAATTTAACGTTGGTTACCAAAAGATCATCACCAACAATTTGACATTTGTGACCAATTTTAGCCGTTAACATTTTCCAGCCTTCCCAATCATTTTCATCACAACCATCCTCGATACTGTCAATAGGATATTTCTCAACCAGTTCAGCCAAATAGTCCACTTGCTCTTCTCTGGTTCTAATCTTCCCTGTTTCACCTTCAAATTTCGCGTAGTTGTACTTTCCATCTACGTAAAATTCAGAAGATGCACAATCCAATGCTATAGTAACATCAGAGCCTGGCTCATAACCTGCCTTTTTAATCGCCTCGAGCACAGTTTCCAATGCCTCTTCCGTGCCGCCTGAGAAGTTTGGCGCGAATCCACCTTCATCTCCTACTGCGGTACTCAAGCCCTTCGCCTTTATAATACTTTTAAGATTATGAAAAATTTCAGCTCCCATTCTCAAAGCCTCACTAAATGTAGGAGCTCCAATTGGTCTGATCATAAACTCTTGAAACGCAATAGGTGCATCCGAATGTGAACCACCATTAATGATATTCATCATTGGAACTGGAAGCACATGCGCATTGACACCTCCTAAATACCTAAATAAAGGTTGTGAAGATTCATCCGCAGCAGCTTTCGCTACGGCCAATGACACACCAAGAATAGCATTTGCTCCTAGCTTGGCTTTATTATGCGTCCCATCTAGCTCAATCATCACGTCATCAATAAGCTTCTGGTCAAACACCGAATAACCAACGACCTCAGGACCTATCAACTCATTGACATTGTCAACAGCCTTTAGGACACCTTTACCTAAGTACTTTGACATATCGCCATCTCTAAGCTCCACAGCTTCGTGTTCGCCTGTAGAGGCTCCTGACGGCACTGCTGCTCTTCCTAAAATACCATTTTCAGTGATTATATCTACTTCTATGGTAGGATTACCGCGTGAATCGAGAATTTGTCTCGCAAAAACACTTTCAATTATGCTCATGATTTATGTTCTTTTATTAATTGTATGAAATCGTCAAATAAATACCTCGAATCGTGCGGTCCAGGAGATGACTCGGGGTGGTACTGAACAGAAAACGCAGGTTTGTTTGTTACTTTAAGCCCTTCGACTGTATTATCATTTAAATTTTTGTGAGTTAACTCAGCCTTATCGGATTTTTCTAGTGAATCCATTTTTACAGCAAAACCATGATTTTGAGAAGTTATTTCACTCAACCCAGATTGAAGATTTTTTACTGGATGATTTAACCCTCTATGACCGTGATGCATTTTAAAGGTATCTACCCCTACGGCAAGAGCAAGCAGCTGATTTCCTAAACATATTCCAAAAACTGGTTTATTGTTTTCTAAGATAGTTTTAACAGTTTCAATTGCGTAATCCATTACGGCTGGATCTCCCGGACCATTAGATAAAAAATAGCCGTCAGGATTCCATTTTTGTATCTCCTCAAAACTCGTTTTTGCTGGAAAAACTTTTAGGAAACATCCGCGGGTCTCGAAACCTTTTAATATCGACTTTTTTATTCCAAAATCTAAAACTGCAATTTTAACAGCAGCTCCTTCATCACCAACAGTATAAGGTTCAATAGTTGATACCTTACTCGATAACTCCAACGCTTCCATTGAAGGAATTTTAGAGAGTTCTTTTTTAAGGTTATCAACATCAAATATCTCAGTGGTAATGATAGCGTTCATCGCACCTTTAGTCCGTATCTGTCTTACTAGCTTTCTTGTATCAATACCTGCAATACCGACAGTTTTCTGATTCTTTAAGTATTGATCCAAGCTTAGATCAGTAGTATTTCTACTAAACTGATAGGTAAAATCATTGACGACTAAACCTTTTATTTGAATGTTTAAAGATTCATCCTCATCAGCATGAGCGCCATAATTACCTACGTGTGAAGTCGTATTAACAATTATTTGGCCAAAATAAGAGGGATCAGTATAAATTTCCTGATACCCAGTCATGCCTGTATTAAAGCATATTTCCCCTCCCGACGTGCCGGTTAATCCAATGGAATAACCGCTAAATATGGAACCATCTTCGAGTAGAAGTATTGCTTTTTGTTTTTCTCGTAATTTCATCGATCGCAAAAATAGGGTTGGTCTACACAATAAAAAAGGGATTGAGTAAAACTCAATCCCTTTTTAACATAAAATGCATTTTTATCAATCTTTTTTAGTTTCCTCTGTGGAAATATCTTCCTCTGTCTTAGATTCCTCTACTACAACTGCGTCCTCAATAACTTCTACATTTTTCGAAACAACTTCTTGATCTTCAGATTTTTTTGAACCTGATCCTCTTCTAGATCTTCTTGTTTTGGCTTTTACATCACCTGTTTCGGCCAATAATAACTCGTTAAAGTCAACAAGCTCCATCATACACATTTCAGCATTATCACCTTGACGTGTACCCAATCGAATAATTCTAGTATACCCACCTGGCCTAGCACTAATCTTCTCTGCTACAGTACTAAACAACTCATGAACAGTCGTTTTATCTTGAAGATAGGAGAAGGCTACTCTCCTTGAATGAGTAGTGTCTTCTTTAGATTTAGTTATAAGTGGCTCTACATACTTTCTTAATGCTTTTGCTTTCGCCAAAGTTGTATTAATTCTTTTATGTAGAATTAAAGATGATGCCATATTAGAAAGCATCGCACTTCTATGTGAAGCGGTTCTTCCTAAGTGATTAAATTTTTTGCCGTGTCTCATTAGTCTTCTTCCAATTTATATTTTGCAAGATCCATTCCAAATGTCAATACTTTATCAGCGACCAATTGTTCCAGTTCTGCCAAAGATTTTTTACCGAAATTTCTAAATTTCATCATATCTGAAATTTCCAACCTTACCAAGTCCCCTAAGGATCTTACATCTGCTGCTTTCAAACAATTATATGCCCTCACTGAAAGATCAAGATCGTTTAACGAAGTTTTGAGTAGTTTTCTCATGTGTAACAACTCTTCATCAACCTGTTCCGGCTCACCTCTCTCTTGTGATTCAAGAATCATGTTTTGATCCGAGAATAGCATGAAATGCTGAATCAGTATATTAGCTGCCCCTTTAAGAGCATTTTCAGGATGAATAGAACCATCCGTTTCAATATCAATTATTAATTGCTCGTAATCTGTCTTTTGCTCTACTCTTGTATTCTCAACACTAAACTTTACATTTTTTATAGGTGTAAAGATAGAATCTATGGATATGTATGAAAAATTGGCATCAACAGGCTTATTGTCATCCGAGGCGACATAACCACGTCCCTTTTCAACATTCAACTCAATCTCAAACTGAGCCGCATCATCCAAATTACAAATTACCAAGTCAGGATTTAAAATCTCAAAGGAATTAGTTGAATTTCCTAGATCTCCCGCAGTGAATTGCTTCTTATTCGAAACTGAAACAGTAATATTATTTTCAATTACATCAGCAATTTTTTTGAAGCGTACCATTTTAAGATTCAAAATGATTTCACTTACGTCCTCTGCAACTCCTTCGATAGTTGAAAACTCATGAAGAACACCTGGGATTTTTATACCCGTTATTGCATATCCTTCAAGTGAAGACAAAAGAATTCTTCTTAAAGCATTACCAACTGTTACTCCGTAACCTTGCTCGAGTGGTTTGAAAGTGAATAAGCCATGGAAATCATCGGCTTTCTCCATCACCACCTTTTCTGGCATTTGAAATGCTAGGATCGACATATATATGTTCTTTTAAAAGTTAAAAGAAGAACTATTACTTTGAGTAAAGTTCAACTATCAATTGTTCTTTAATATTTTCTGGGATCTCATCTCGTGAAGGAACATTCAAAAACTTTCCACTCAATTCAGACGGATTCCATTCTAACCATGAGAAATTTTTAACATTAGAAGCTAAACTATCGCTCACTGCCTCCAAAGATTTTGACTTTTCCCTTACTCCCACAACGTCATTATTCTTCAATGTATATGACGGTATGTTCACCAATTCTCCGTTTACAGTAATATGTTTGTGCGAGACCAATTGTCTTGCACCCCTTCTAGTTGGTGCAATACCTAGTCTATAGACAGTATTATCTAATCTCGACTCTAATAACTGTAATAATATTTCTCCTGTAATGCCGCTTTTTCTTGAAGCTTTATCAAAAACATTTGCGAATTGCTTTTCTAGCACACCATAAGTGTATTTCGCTTTTTGCTTCTCGGACAGCTGTATAGCATATTCCGATTGCTTTCTTCTCCTACCCCTACCATGTTGACCTGGAGGGTAATTCTTTTTTTGTAGCGCCTTGCTGTTACCAAAAATTGGCTCACCAAACTTTCTTGAAATTCTGGTTTTTGGTCCTGTATATCTTGCCATTAAATTATATCCTTTACGCTATTAAACTCTTCTTCTTTTAGGAGGTCTACAACCATTGTGAGGAAGTGGAGTAACATCTTTAATCATTGTTACCTCTATACCTGCATTTTGGATTGTTCTAATGGCAGATTCTCTACCAGATCCCGGACCTTTAACAAAAACTTCTACTTTCCTAAGTCCTAATTCATGAGCTGCCTGAGCACAATTCTGTGCTGCGACTTGTGCTGCATACGGAGTGTTCTTTTTAGAACCCTTGAAACCCATTTTACCAGCTGATGCCCATGATATCACCTGACCTTGGATATTGGTCATAGATATGATGATGTTATTAAAAGTTGCTTGTATGTGTGCTTGACCAATTGTGTCAACTGCAACAACTCTCTTCTTCGCTTTATCTTTTCTCTTTTGCGCCATCGTCTAAATTACTTAGTTGCTTTCTTCTTGTTGGCCATTGTCTTTCTCTTTCCTTTTCTTGTCCGAGCGTTATTCTTTGTATGCTGCCCTCTGACTGGAAGACCTTTTCTATGTCTCAATCCTCGGTAACAACCGATATCCATAAGTCTTTTAATACTCAATTGGATTTCTGACTTTAATACACCCTCGACTTTAAAGTTTTCACTTATGTAAGTACGGATAGCCCCTGCCTCATCGTCATCCCATTCGTTAACCTTCTTATCAAGGTTTATTTTAGTCTCAGTCAAAATTCTTTCTGAAGAACTTTTACCGATACCAAAAATGTAGGTTAAACCAATTACGCCTCTTTTATTATCCGGCACATCAACTCCTGCAATTCTAGCCATGTCTTATCCTTGTCTTTGTTTAAACTTAGGGTTCTTTTTGTTGATAACGTACAGCCTTCCCTTTCGTCTAATGACTTTACAATCGCTGCTTCGTTTCTTAATAGATGCTTTTACTTTCATCGTTAATTAATGCTTACTTATATCTATAAACAATTCTTCCTTTTGATAAGTCATATGGAGACATCTCCAATTTAACTTTATCACCAGGCAATATTTTAATGTAATTCATTCTCATTTTTCCTGAGATATGAGCTATTACTTCGTGTCCATTTTGAAGTTCGACTCTAAACATTGCGTTAGACAATGCCTCTACAATTGTACCGTCTTGCTCTATGGATGCTTGCTTTGCCATTATGCTACCGCTTGAGTTCGTCCCTTCACTTTTCCAGACTTCATCATGCCCTCGTAATGGCGCATTAACAAATAACTTTCAATCTGCTGGAGCGTATCCAAAATTACACCAACCATAATTAATAGTGAAGTACCCCCATAAAATTGGGCAAATCCTGTATTAACCCCTGCCATCATGGCGAATGCTGGCAAAATTGCTACTATCGCCAAAAAGAAAGATCCTGGTAGCGTGATTCTACTCAAAACATTATCAATGAACTCTGAAGTTTGTTTTCCTGGCTTAATACCTGGAACAAACCCTCCATTCCGTTTCATATCATCAGCTATTTGGTTTGGATTAATTGTAATAGCAGTGTAAAAAAATGTAAATAATATTATCAATACTGCAAATAACAAATTGTACTGCCAGGACTGAATGTCTGAAAAAGTTGTCCCTATATATTGCGCTGTGTCATTTTTATCTGACCAAATGTTGGCTATTAAAGCTGGTAAAAACATTAGAGACTGTGCAAATATAATTGGCATAACACCTGAGGAATTAACCTTCAATGGAATGTATTGTCTTTGACCTCCGTACACTTTATTACCTACCACCTGCTTTGCATATTGAACTGGAATCCGCCTTACAGCTTGTACCAGAGCGACAGTTGCCATAACCACTACAAACAATGCAACCAACTCAAATACAAACAACAGGGCTTGATTCATACCCCTTGAAACAGCCTCTGCGACGATACTACCTGGAAATCTTGATATTATACCAATCATAATCAGCATTGATATACCGTTCCCAATTCCTTTGTCAGTAATTCTTTCCCCTAACCACATACAAAATATTGTACCAGCAGTCAAAATAATCATTGACGAAATCTGAAACATGAAAGGATTAAGCTGATCGTTAATTGCCTCTGAAGGTATGGTAGCGTTAATGTACCCTATTGATTGCGCCAAACATATAAATATTGTTAATACTCTAGTTATTTGACTTATCTTCTTTCGGCCGCTATCACCTTCCTTCTGTAATTTTTGGAAGTAAGGAACTGCCACAGTCATTAATTGCAGAACAATTGATGCTGAAATATACGGCATAATACCCAAACCAAATACTGAGGCTCTGCTAAACGCTCCACCTAAGAAGGTATTTAGCAAACCAAAGATTCCACCAGTATCAGTGGTCAATTGGGTCGGGTCAACACCTGGTAACACCACGAATGATCCAAGCCTAAAGATGATCAGAAAACCTATCGTATTAATGATACGCGTCCTTAACTCCTCTATGGCAAAAATATTTCTTATGGTTTGTATAAACTTGTTCATGCTTAAACTTCTATAGCTGCCTTACTATACATAGATATAGTAGTGATACTACCCCCAACTTTTTCTATTGACTCCTGAGCCGATTTGGAAAATAAATGAGCTGATATAGCAAGTTTTGATGAAATCTCCCCTCCCCCTAAAACTTTGACTCTATCACCTTTACCTATCATACCATTTTCCAATAGAATTTGAGGTGTAATTTCTGTTAAATTTTTTCTTTCACTTAGTTTTTGCAGATCATCTAAATTAACAGGTTTTGAAACAATTTTATTATTGTTTTTAAAACCGAATTTAGGCACTCGTCTCTGTAGTGGCATTTGACCACCTTCAAAACCAATTTTTCTTGAGTAACCTGCCCTAGATTGAGCGCCATTATGACCTCTTGTGGATGTACCGCCACGTCCAGATCCCTGACCCCTTGCTATACGTTTTCTATTTTTTGTAGCCCCTTTAGCAGGCTTTAATGATTCTAATCTCATTTTAAAGCTCTTTTACTTCAACTAGATGATGTACTTTATTGATCATACCAGCAATTTGAGGAGTCAACTCTTTCTCTACACTCCTATTAATCTTACCTAGTCCTAAAGCCTGAATAGTCAGTTTTTGGTTTTTAGGCTTTCTGATTGTACTTCTTTTTTGAGTTATTACTACTTTAACCATTCTCTTAACCGTTAAAAACTTTATCTAGTGAAACTCCTCTTTGTTTTGCGACTGCAAACGGATCCCTCATCCTCCCTAGTGCGTCAAAAGTCGCCTTGACCACATTGTGAGGATTAGATGAACCTTTAGATTTAGCTAACACGTCATGAATACCAGCTGATTCCAGAACGGCTCTCATTGCACCTCCAGCAATTACCCCAGTACCTGGCGCTGCTGGCTTTAACAATACAAATCCGCCACCAAACTTGCCAATTGCTTCATGAGGAACAGTCGATCTGAAAATCGGTACTCTTACCAAGTTCTTCTTTGCATCATCCACTCCTTTAGTTATTGCGTCCGTAACTTCGTTGGCTTTACCTAACCCGTAACCTACCACACCATTACCATCACCTACTACAACTATGGCTGAAAAACTAAATCTACGTCCCCCTTTTACAACCTTAGCTACACGCTTTATTGCTACAACCTTTTCTTTAAGATCGATTTCACTTGCTCTTACTGCTTTTATATTACTCTGCGACATAACTGAATTAAAATTTAAGTCCTCCCTCTCGTGCTCCTTCGGCAAAAGCCTTCACCTTTCCATGATATTGATAACCATTCCTATCGAAAATAACTATCTCTACCCCATTAGCCTTGGCCTTTTCAGCGAGCTTCTTACCGACCTCTTTAGATGCTTCGATATTATTTGAAGCAATCCCTAATTCTTTAGATGAGGCCGAGGCAATCGTAACACCTTTTATATCATCGATTATCTGACCGTAGATCGCTTTGTTACTTCTGAAGACTGAGACTCTTGGTCTCGTAGTTGTACCAGAAATTTTCTTTCTAATACCTCTTTTTATTCTGGTACGTCGTTGTATTTTAGTTACAGCCATCTTTATTATTATTTCGCAGCAGTTTTACCGGCTTTTCTTCTTATTTGCTCACCAATAAATCTGATACCCTTACCTTTGTAAGGCTCCACTTTTCTTAATGATTTTATCTTGGCAGCAACTTGCCCTACCAATTGCTTATCAATTCCTTCGACAAAGACTTTTGGGTTTTGTCCTTTTTTTGTTTCCGTAGTAATGGAAATCTCCTCAGGTAATGATAAATATATACTGTGTGAATAACCCAAAGTTAATTCCAGCACTTGACCTTGTACAGCGGCTTTGAAACCAACTCCTACAAGTTCCATCTCTTTTTTATAACCACTAATAACACCTTCGATCATATTAGCAATCAACGATCTGTATAATCCGTGTAATGCCTTATGTCTTTTTTGCTCAGTTGGTCTTGCTACTGTTAAAACACCCTCTTCTATGGACAAAACAAAATCATGATCTACTTCCTGATTCAATTTTCCCTTTGGGCCTTTTACAACAACATTATTATTAATTATATCAATAGTGACCTCTGCAGGTATATCTATTGGTGCTTTTCCTATTCTTGACATGATTATTTTTTAATAAACGAAACAAAGAACTTCACCACCAACTTTCTCATTTTTAGCTTCTTTATTAGTGATTACACCCTTTGAAGTGGACATTATCGCTATTCCTAAACCATTTAATACACGCGGTAAGTTTTCGATACTCGCATATTTTCTTAGCCCTGGCTTGCTAATTCTCTCGAGACTGGTAATAGCAGATTGTTTCGTCTGCGTATTATACTTCAAGGCTATCTTTATAATTCCTTGCTGACTATCGTCAACAAATTTATAATTTTGTATGTAGCCTTTTTCGTGCAATACCTTAGTCATTTCTTTCTTAAGATTGGACCCTGGTATCTCCACTATTCTATGCTTAGCTTTGATTCCGTTTCGAATCCTAGTTAAAAAGTCCGCTATTGGATCTGTTACCATTTGTTAAAACAATTATCTACCCCTAAAAGGGGTGCAAAATTAATCAATATTTTCTTATAAATCCTAATCGGATGAAAAATTACCAACTGGCTTTTGTAACACCAGGTATCTTTCCGTCAGAAGCCATTTCACGAAATGTAACACGACTAATACCAAACTTTCTCATATAACCCTTAGGCCTTCCGGTCAATTTACAACGATTATGTAATCTGACTTTCGAGGAGTTTCTAGGAAGCTTATCTAACGCTTCATAATCTCCGGCTTCCTTCAATGCAGCTCTCTTATCTGCATATCTTGCAACCAATTTCTCTCTTTTTCTCTCTCTAGCTTTTACTGATTCTCTAGCCATATCTTATTTTTTTCCTACCACAAATGGCATTCCAAATGCTTTTAACAATGCATAACTTTCCTCATCCGTCTTTGCCGTCGTAACGAAAGTGATATCCATTCCTGTAATTTGATTTACCTTATCAATACTGATTTCAGGGAAAATTATTTGCTCTTGAACTCCTAAAGTGTAATTTCCTCTACCGTCAAAACCTTTTTGCTTTATCCCTCTGAAATCCCTGACCCTTGGTAATGCTACCGTCACTAACCTATCAAGAAATTCGTACATCTTATTCCCTCTCAAAGTAACTCTCGCGCCAATCGGCATTCCTTCTCTCAACTTAAAATTGGATATTGAATTTTTCGCGATAGTTGCGACAGCCCTTTGTCCAGTAATTGTTGTCAATTCTTCTACTCCTACATCTACGAGCTTCTTATCGGCTACAGCAGCTCCAATTCCTTTATTAACTGAAATTTTTGTGATCTTGGGTACTTCCATGATCGACTTGTATTCGAACTTTTCTTTAAGTTCAGGTACTATCTCCGATAAATATTTATCTTTTAATCTAGGTCTAGCCATTAGTAATAAATTCTCCCGTTTTCTTAGAATATCTTTGAAGCTTTCCACTTTCGTTTAACTTCTTACCTGTTCTTGTAGCTTCACCAGTGGCTGGATCAATTAGCATAACATTGCTAATATGAATTGCGGCTTCTGTATTTTCTCGCCCACCTTCAGGCTTATTCGCTGATGGCTTTACGTGCTTCGTGACCATGGCCACACCTTCAACAACTACTCTGTTTTTTTCGATAACAACATCAAGAATTTTTCCTGTCTTGCCTTTATCATTACCGCCAATAACCTTAACAGTATCTCCTTTTCTGATATTAAATTTCTTCATTATACTTGATTTTAAAGAACCTCAGGTGCCAGTGATACAATCTTCATGAACTGCTTTTCTCTAAGCTCGCGTGCCACAGGGCCAAAAATACGTGTTCCTCTTGGTTCGTTGTTAGTATTCAAAAGTACTGCTGCATTATCTTCAAAACGGATATAAGATCCATCCTTTCTTCTAATTTCCTTCTTAGTTCTAACAATGACAGCTTTCGATACTGTACCTTTTTTCAAACTACTTGATGAAATAGCTGACTTTACAGTCACTACAATCGTATCTCCAATTGAAGCATATCTTTTCTTCGTACCTCCAAGCACACGTATACAAAGTACTTCCTTTGCACCGCTGTTGTCAGCCACATTTAGTCGTGATTCCTGCTGTATCATCTTATTTTGCTCTTTCGATTACTTCTACTAATCTCCATCTCTTGTTTTTACTCAAGGGACGAGTCTCCATGATTCTTACCGTGTCACCGATATTACAATCATTTGTCTCGTCATGTGCAGTAAACTTGGTTGTCTTTCTAATGAACTTACCGTACATAGGATGTTTTTCTTTTCTATTCACAGCCACGGTAATGCTTTTTTGCATCTTATTGCTAACAACCTGACCTATTCTTTCTTTACGTAGGTTTCTTTCCATTGATGCCTTATTTACTATTTGCTTTAGCTTTCAACTCCGTTTGTATTCTAGCAACTAACTTCCGAGTTTCCTTGATTTTCATTGGATTCTCTATTGGAGTGATGCTATGAGCAAACTTTAATTTTTGGTAGCTTTCCTTCTCAACTACCAACTTATTACTTAATTCCTCGAGGGTTAATCCTCTTAATTCTGAATTCTTCATGCGCCTGTGTAATCTCTTCGTACGACAAACTTCGTTTTTATAGGAAGCTTTTGAGCTGCTAATCTAAGCGCCTCCTTTGCCAATGCGGACTCGACACCTGTAGCTTCGAAAAGTATGGTTCCCGGCTTTATAGTCGCTACCCAATATTCAGGTGCTCCTTTTCCTTTTCCCATACGAACCTCCGCAGGTTTCTTTGTTACTGGCTTATCTGGGAATATTCTTATCCAAACTTGTCCTTCCCGTTTCATTGCCCTTGTCATGGCAATTCGTGAAGCTTCTATTTGTCTACTTGTAATCCATCCTGGTTCTAAGGATTTGATTCCAAAATTTCCAAAAGCCAATCTATGACCTCTCCCGGCTAGTCCTTTGACTCTGCCCTTCTGTTGTTTCCTAAATTTTGTTCTCTTCGGCTGTAACATTTCTTACTTATTAATAAGATTATCTACGATCTCTTTTTCTACTTGGTCCGTCTCCTCTTTTTCTTCGAGGACCACCTTGACCTGGAGCACCTGGGCCGCTTTGACCAGTCATGCCTACATTTGGTGAAAGATCTCTTTTACCGAAAACTTCCCCCTTAAATATCCATACTTTGATTCCAATTTTTCCATAGACTGTATTGGCCTCTGAAATAGCGTAATCAATGTCTGCACGAAGGGTATGCAGCGGAATTCTACCTTCTTTGTATTGTTCAGATCGTGCCATTTCCGCACCTCCTAATCTACCTGATACCTTGATCTTAATACCCTGCGCCCCGACTCTCATGGAAGAAGCAATAGACTGTTTCATTGCTCTTCTAAATGATATTCTTGCCTGTAGCTGCTGAGCTATTGACTCGCCAACAAGTTTAGCATCCAATTCAGGACGTTTAATCTCGAATATATTTATCTGTAGATCTTTTCCAGTAAGCTTTTTTAGCTCCTCTTTAATTTTATCTACTTCAGATCCTCCTTTTCCAATGACAACACCTGGTCTCGCTGTGTGTACAGTTAATGTAATTCTTTTAAGTGTCCTCTCAATTATTACTTTCGAGATTCCTCCTTTAGGAATACGTGCAGTGATATATTCCCGGATTTTATGATCTTCTACAATTTTATCGGCGAAATCTTTTCCACCATACCATGCAGAATCCCATCCTTTAACTATACCCAATCTAAATCCTATTGGGTTTACCTTCTGTCCCATTTAGTCTTTGTTTTCTGTGTTGTTAATATTTTCATTCGCATCAGCTATGGATATAGTGATGTGATTAGATCTTTTTCTTATCCTGTGTGCACGACCTTGGGGTGCCGGCCTCAATCTTTTCAACATTTTTCCACCATCAACATAAACCTCCTTAACCACAAGGTCGGCGTCTTCAAGTTTCACATCGTCATTCATTGCCTGCCAGTCAGCGATACCCGTTAATAGTATCTTTTCCATGGTCAACGATGCATGCTTATCATCAAATTTTAAGATATTTAGAGCTAGATTAACTCTTTGTCCCCTAATCATATCAGCTACAAGCCTCATTTTTCGAGGTGAAGTTGGTACATTTCTTAAGGAAGATTTTACAGCTCCCAACTTACCTTTATTCTCCTCTTTAAATTGCTTGAGTGCCTCTTTCTTTATCCGGACTTTCACCGATTTTTTTAACTTCTTTTCTGCAGCCTCCATCTAATTATCTTTTACCTTTATCCTTCTTCGCAATATGACCTCTGAAGTTTCTTGTTGGGGCAAACTCGCCAAGTTTGTGACCTACCATATTTTCAGTTACGAATACAGGTATGAACTTATTGCCATTGTGCACCGCAAAAGTTTGTCCTACAAAGTCTGGTGAGATCATTGATCTTCTCGACCAAGTTTTTATTACAGATTTCTTACCTGACTTAGACATTGCCTCCACCTTACTTTCTAAGCGAAAATCTATATAAGGTCCTTTTTTTAATGATCTTGCCATTATTTTCTCTTGGTTACAATAAACTTATCAGAATACTTGTTAGGTCTTCTAGTTTTCTTTCCTTTGGTATATAATCCATTCCTAGATCTTGGATGACCTCCCGAGCTCTTACCTTCACCACCACCCATTGGATGATCTACTGGATTCATGGCAACACCTCTCACTCTTGGTCTTCTACCCAACCATCTATTTCTACCAGCCTTTCCAAGCCTCACATTCATATGATCAGAATTCGAAACAGTTCCAATCGTAGCGTAACAAGTTACCAAAACCATTCTCATCTCGCCTGAAGGCAACTTAACAGTACAATACTTTCCTTCACGTGCTACGATTTGCGCATAAGCACCAGCACTTCTTACCAATGCTCCACCCTTACCCGGCTTTAGCTCTATATTATGTATGATTGTACCTAAAGGTATATCTGCTAAGAGAAGTGTATTCCCTACTTCCGGGGCTATACTCGGACCTGAAATGATTACTGAATCTACTCCAAGACCAGCAGGTGCAAGTATGTATCTTTTCTCACCATCAGCGTAAAATACCAAAGCTATATACGCTGTTCTTCCTGGATCATACTCAATTCCTTTGACCGTCGCAGGAATACCATGCTTTTCACGGAGAAAATCAACTTCTCGTAATTTTTGTTTATGACCACCTCCGACATTTCTTATGGTCATTCTACCGGAATTATTTCTACCTCCAGTACTTTGACCTTTTTTTGATGTCAATAACGCTTTTTCAGGAGTCGATTTGGTAATTTTATCGAATACAGGCGCAGTTCTATGTCTCTGTCCTGGGGATATCGGTTTAAGCTTTCTTACTGCCATTTGTCAATTCTTTATATACCGCTGTAAAAATCAATTATATCACCGTCCGCAACTTTTACGACAGCTTTTTTATATGACGGAGACTTACCTTCAATCATTCCAGACTTGGTATGTCGGGATTTTGATTTACCTGGATGAATCATGGTGTTGACGCTTTCTACAGTTACCCCATAGGTCTTTTGAATTTCTGCTTTAATCTGAACCTTGTTTGCTTTTTTATCAACCATAAATCCATATTTGCCATGCTCATTCATAGCAGAAACCTTCTCAGTTACCAGAGGCTTTATTAATACTCCCATTAGTTAAATCTCTTTTGAATTACATCTACAGCTCCTTCAGCTAATATTAATTGATCACAATGAACAAGATCAAAAATATTTATTTCGTTTGCTGTTGAAACTTTTGTGTTTTTTAAATTTTTAGATGACAAATAAAAATTCTTATTTGCCTCTGAAATAATAAAAAGTGACTTCTTATCACTTACATTTAAATTTTTCAACAGATCAATAAATGCCTTAGTTCTAGGAGCGTCCATCTGAACGTCCTCTAGTATAGTAATCGCATTTTCACCTGCCTTTGCTGAAAAAGCGGACTTTTTAGCTATTAACTTAACCTTCTTATTCAATTTAAAGGAATGGTCTCTTGGCTCAGGCCCAAACATAGTACCTCCACCTCGAAAAACAGGCGATTTAATACTACCAGCCCTTGCAGTTCCTGTACCTTTTTGCTTTTTTATCTTTCTAGTCGAACCAGACACTTCGTTTCTCGGCTTGACTTTAGCAGTTCCCTGTCTCTGATTAGCCAAAAACTGCTTAATCTCCAGATATACCACATGTTCATTCGGCTCTAGGCCAAAAACTTTTTCATCTAAGGAAACTTCCCTTCCGGTATCCTCTCCTTTAATATTTAAAACAGCTAGTTTCATTACTTTTCTAAAATTACAAATGAATTATTAGCACCTGGGATACATCCACTCACTAGTAATAAATTTTTATCTGCGTATACCTTCAAGACTTTTAGATTTAGCACCTTTACTCGATCTCCACCCATTCTTCCTGCCATTTTTAGTCCTTTGAAGACTCTTGAAGGAAAAGAACATGCACCAATTGATCCCGGCGCTCTCAGTCTATTATGCTGACCATGAGTAGCTTGACCTACTCCGCCAAAACCATGACGTTTGACAACTCCTTGAAAACCTTTACCTTTTGAAGTTCCAATTGCATCTAAGAAATCATTTTCAGCAAACACCTCATTGGCCGTTATCGTGTTACCCAACACAACCTTGTCATCAAATTCAGCTCTAAAGTCTCTAAACTCAACCAACTTCTTTTTGGGTGTAGTCTTCGCTTTCGCAAAATGACCTTTAAGCGATTTGGGCGTGTTTTTATCTTTTCTTTCTCCATAGCCCAACTGAACAGCTTTATAACCGTCAGTCTCAGGGTTCTTAACCTGAGTTACTACGCAAGGACCAGCCTCTACCAACGTACATGCTACGTTTTTTCCATCTTCAAGATGGATACTGGTCATTCCTAATTTTCTACCAATAATTCCTGGCATTTTGCTCTTTTTTTATTTTTAATCCGTTAGAGGATAATCTTTTTGTAAAAAGGTTTGCGAAAATAGCGATTTATCTTTGTAATAAAAAGATTCGATCTAATTATTTAACACAAAAAAAGAACCAATGCCCTTTGGCTATCGGTTCTTCATTCAAGCATAGTTAAATCTATACTTTTATCTCTACGTCAACTCCACTTGGAAGTTCCAATTTCATTAGCGCATCGACAGTTTTAGAACTATTACTGTATATATCAACTAATCTTTTGTAGGTGCATAGTTGAAATTGTTCCCTTGACTTTTTGTTTACGTGAGGTGATCTCAAAACAGTGAATTTCTCCTTCACTGTTGGCAATGGAATCGGTCCGCTTACTATAGCACCAGTAGTTTTGACGGCTCTAACAATCTTCTCAGATGACTTATCAACCAAGTTGTGATCGTACGATCTAAGTTTAATTCTAATTTTTTGATTCATCGCTTTAATTTTTTAAGATTCAGTGCCTTTTGTTTTTGAAATAACCCCTTCAGCAATACTTTGAGGCACTTGGTCATAATGTGCGAACGTAAGGCTAGCAGTCGCTCGTCCTGAACTCATTGTTCGCAGATCGGTTACATATCCGAATAACTCCGACAATGGTACATCAGCCTTAATGACACCTGAGTTTCCTCTTGTATCCATCCCTTTCATTATACCTCTTCTCTTATTAAGATCCCCAGTAATTGATCCAGTATACTCTTCAGGAGTCACTACCTCTACAGCCATTACAGGTTCTAAAAGTACAGGTTTCGCCTTTTTTGCTGCCTCTTTGAAGCCTATTCTCGCTGCTAATTCAAATGATAATGAATCCGAATCAACATCGTGAAATGAGCCGTGATAAAGTCTCACTTTCATATTGTCCACAGGGTATCCTGCCAAAGGTCCATTTTTCATAGCTTCCTTGAATCCTTTTTCCACTGCTGGAATAAATTCTCTTGGTATTGTACCACCAACAATACTATTAATAAACTGTAACCCTTCTACTCTATCCTTACCTTCTTCAGGTTCGTCAGACGGTCCCAACTCAAATACAATATCAGCAAACTTACCTCTACCACCAGACTGCTTTTTGTATACTTCCTTGTGATCGACAGTTTTTCTTATAGTTTCCTTGTAAGCTACTTGAGGTGCTCCCTGAGTGATCTCAACTTTAAACTCGCGTCTCAATCTATCAATAATTATATCTAGATGGAGCTCACCCATTCCTTTAAGAATGGTCTGTCCTGTTTCATGATTGGTCTCCACTTGTAGCGTTGGATCTTCCTCAAGAAGTTTTCCTAGCCCAATACCTAATTTATCTACGTCTGCCTGAGATTTTGGCTCTATAGCATACCCTATTACCGGTTCAGGGAAAGTCATTGATTCTAAAACTATCTTGTTCTTTTCATCGCAAAGCGTATCTCCAGTTTTTATATCCTTGAACCCTACTACAGCACCAATGTCACCAGCGTGCAAACGATCTATTTGATTCTGTTTGTTTGCGTGCATTTGGAAGATCCTTGAAATCCTTTCTTTATTTCCTGACCTAGTGTTGTATACATATGAACCACTCTCTAGAATACCTGAATAGGATCGCACAAAACACAAACGACCTACGAAAGGATCTGTGGCAATCTTAAATGCCAATGCCGCAAATGGTTCGCTTGTTGATGGTTTTCTGTACTCGTCTTCCTCTGTATCAGGATTTATTCCTTTAATTCTGTCTCTATCAAGAGGTGATGGAAGTAGTTCCATAACATAATCAAGCATTGCTTGAACACCCTTATTTTTGAAAGCTGAACCACAAGTCATTGGAACAAAAGCTAAATCGATCGTTGCTGCTCTTAGAGCAGCTATTACCTCATCTCTCGTAATTGACTCGGGATCTTCAAAATATTTTTCCAATAGCGTTTCATCATACTCCGCTACGGCTTCAAGTAAATATTCTCTGTATTCTGCGACTTCATCCACCATATCGGCTGGTATATCAATCTGCTCGAATGTCATACCCATGTCATCTTCGTTCCAAACCATTGCTCGGTTTTCAACAAGATCAACAACACCCCTAAATGTCTCTTCAGCACCAATAGGCAATTGTAAAGGGACTGCCTTCGTCCCTAACATTTCCTTTACTTGCTTGCAAACGTTTAAAAAGTCCGCACCTGCCCGATCCATTTTATTTACAAAACCTATCCGAGCAACTTTATAATTATCGGCAAGTCTCCAATTAGTTTCAGATTGTGGTTCAACACCATCAACCGCACTAAATAAGAAAACTAATCCGTCTAACACTCTTAACGATCTATTTACTTCAACTGTAAAGTCAACATGACCGGGAGTATCAATTATGTTTATATGATAATCTTCGTTTTTGTACTTCCAAAAAACAGTAGTAGCAGCCGAAGTAATTGTTATCCCTCTTTCCTGCTCCTGAGCCATCCAATCCATTGTAGCGGCCCCATCATGGACTTCTCCAATTTTATGACTCGCTCCTGTATAGTAAAGGATTCTTTCTGTTGTAGTAGTTTTACCAGCATCAATATGAGCGGCTATTCCTATGTTTCTAGTGTACTTTAAATCTCTTGCCATTAGTACCTAATCCTTAAAATCTGAAGTGAGAAAATGCTTTATTCGCTTCAGCCATTCTGTGCGTATCATCTTTTTTCTTCACTGATGCACCTTCACCTTTCGCAGCGGCAATAATTTCAGCAGCAAGTCTTTCCTTCATGGTTTTCTCCCCACGTAAACGAGCATACTTTATCATCCATTTCATCCCTAACGCTGTTTTGCGTTCTGGTCGAACCTCTATCGGCACTTGAAATGTAGCTCCTCCAACTCTTCTGCTTTTCACTTCAACAGCAGGACAAACATAATTTAGTGCAGACTTCCAAGTCTCAACGCCATTCTCGCTTGTCTTTGTTTCCACAATCTTGATCGCTTCATAAAAAATACTATAAGCAGTACTTTTTTTTCCACTTAACATCAAGTTGTTAACGAATTTGGTAACCATTGTATCCTTATATATTGGATCAGGAAGGATGTACCTCTTCTTTGGTTTCGATTTTCTCATTTCTCCTACTTACTTTTTATCCTTAGGCCTTTTAGCCCCGTATTTTGAACGTCTTTGCAATCTTCCGCTTACTCCAGCAGTATCGAGAGCTCCACGAATGATGTGATATCTCACACCTGGTAAATCTTTAACCCTTCCGCCTCTAATTAATACAATAGAGTGCTCTTGTAGGTTATGACCTTCTCCTGGAATATAAGCATTCACTTCTTTTCCATTTGTAAGCCTAACTCTAGCCACCTTCCTCATTGCTGAATTCGGTTTCTTTGGAGTAGTTGTGTATACTCTAGTACAAACACCTCTTCGTTGTGGACATGAGTCCAAGGCTGGCGATTTTGACTTTGAAGTCAATTTAGTTCTGCCTTTTCGTACTAATTGTTGAATAGTTGGCATTCTGCGTTAATTTCTAATGATCCTATTTTCGGGTCCGTATTATCGGGACGCAAAGATAGATATAATGATTTTATATCCCAACAGTTGGAATGAATGATTTTAAAATTTTTATGCTTCACCTACTGTCCCTCCAAAGTTCATTGGAAATTTAGGTGCTTCATCAATTGACTTTATATCTCCAAAAGTATTTTCATACTTCTTGATATTATCTTGTAGAGCGTTCAATAATCTTTTCGCGTGTTCTGGTGTAATTACAATTCTTGACTTGACTTTGGCTTTTGGCACACCAGGCATTAATCGAATGAAATCAATAACAAACTCACTACTAGAGTGCGCTATCATTGCCAAGTTAGCATAGACCCCCTCGGCAGTTTCTTCCGAGAGTTCTATGTTAATTTGATTTCCTTGTTTTGCTTTCTTATCTTCCTTCGGGTCCATCTTAAGCTTCGTATTCTTTAGATCTTTCAAATTCTTCTTTAGCATTCACTAGTTGCTCATAATCTTCATTTGATGTAACAATTCTATCTTGAAATTGTCTCATACCTGTTCCAGCAGGAATCAAGTGACCAACTATTACATTTTCCTTAAGACCAGATAATAAATCTCTTTTACCTCTGATGGATGCCTCACTTAAGACTTTAGTCGTTTCCTGGAATGATGCCGCCGAGATAAAACTAACAGTTCCCAGTGATGCCTGAGTGATTCCCTGAAGTATAGGTTGTGAGACCGCAGGTTCCGCACTTCTCACTGAAACAATTTTCATATCCCTTCTCTTCAAGTTAGAATTCTCATCTCTAAGTTTGCGACTAGTTATGATCATACCTGCTTTTAGTGAATCAGAATCTCCTGAATCAATAACCACTTTTCGATCCAAAATCTCATCATTTTCTTCCATAAAAGCAAAACGATCAACCGTTTGGTTAGTCAAGAAACTTGTATCTCCAGCGTCAATGATAATGACCTTTTGCATCATTTGTCTAACGATTACTTCAATGTGTTTATCATTGATTTTTACACCTTGTAATCGATAAACTTCTTGAATTTCGTTTACAAGATATTCCTGAACCGCAGTTGGACCTTGGATTTTTAGTATATCCGCTGGTGTTGTAGCTCCATCTGAAAGGGCTTCACCTGCTTTTATAAAATCATTATCTTGAACGAGAATGTGCTTAGACAAAGGCACAAGATATCTCTTTTTAACTCCGTCTTTTGACTCTATGAATATCTCCCTATTACCACGTTTAATTCCACCATAAGTCACTCCACCATCAATTTCACTGACAACAGCAGGGTTAGACGGATTTCGTGCTTCAAATAATTCCGTTACTCTCGGAAGACCACCAGTAATATCTCTTGACTTACCGGATCTTCTTGGAATTTTAGCTAATACTTGACCCGCTTTGATTTTATCTCCATGCGCCACTGAAAGGTGAGCTCCTACAGGAATGTTATATCCCTTTGAAACATCTGATCCTTCTATAATTATTGCCGGATTTTTAGTCTTATCCTTGGTATCAATAATTACTTTTTCTCGGTGACCAGTCTGCTCGTCAGATTCTTCTTTGAAAGTAACACCTTCAATGATTGATTCAAATTCTGCTATCCCATCTAATTCTGCCATAATAACAGCATTGTATGGATCCCAGTAACAAATTTCCGCGCCTTTTTCAATCTTATCTCCATCCGACACTTTTAATATTGATCCGTAAGGCACGTGATTAGCCATCAATACTTTTTGCTTCTTAGCGTCAAGAATTCTTATTTCTCCTGAACGACCCATCACAACTTTTACCTTGTTACCATCACCGTCTGAGGAATCTACAGTTCTTAGTTCGTCGAATTCAACAATACCATCAACTTTCGCCTTAATGTTTGCATCAACAGCGATGTTCGATGCGGTACCACCTACGTGAAATGTTCTTAGTGTTAATTGAGTCCCTGGCTCCCCAATCGATTGGGCGGCAACCACACCAACAGCTTCGCCTAAATTAGACATGCTACCGGATGCAAGATTTCTGCCATAGCATTTTGCGCAAATACCTCTCTTTGCCTCACAAGTCAGCACTGACCTTATCTCCACTTCTTCAATTGTAGATGCTGTAATAACATCTGCAATTTCTTCAGTAATTTCTTCTCCTCCTTCGACAATTAATTCCTCAGAAATGGGATCATATACGTTATGAACAGTCACCCTACCTAAGATTCTTTCTGATAGAGATTCGACAATATCTTCATTATCTTTTAAGGCTTCAACAGACAAGCCTCTTAATGTACCACAGTCCATTTCATTAACAACCATGTCCTGCGCCACATCCACAAGACGTCTCGTCAGATAACCAGCATCTGCCGTTTTAAGTGCTGTATCGGCAAGACCTTTACGCGCACCGTGAGTTGAAATGAAATACTCAATTACGTCAAGTCCTTCTTTAAAGTTGGAAAGAATAGGGTTCTCTATAATTTCACCAACAGAACCTTGAAGGTTTTTCTGCGGCTTAGCCATTAACCCTCTCATTCCTCCTAGCTGACGAATTTGTTCTCTAGAACCTCTAGCTCCAGAGTGCATCATCATGTAAATAGAGTTGAAACCTTGGTCATCCTCTTCTAACTGCTGCATCAGCGTATCTGTCAGTTGAGTGTTCGTTCTTGTCCAAATATCAATTACTTGATTATACCTTTCGTTATCCGTGATTAGACCCATTAGGTAATTGTTCCACACAGCCTCAACCTCTTCTTTTGCTTTAGCAACCATAGCATCTTTCTCAACTGGAATTTGGATGTTATCCAGACCCATTGAAAGACCACCTTTGTATGCCATTTGAAAGCCTAATTCTTTAATATCATCAAGAAAATGAGCTGTTCTTGCCATTCCCGATATTTTAAAGACAGTCGAAAGTATTTTTGTTAACTTCTTCTTAGTCAACAATTCATCTACAAAACCTACAGCTTTAGGCATATGCTGATTGAACAGCACCCTACCAGCAACAGTTTCAATAATTTTTCGTTCTAACTCCCCTTTTTCATTTCTTACGTCGGTTCGTACCTTTATGTAAGCATGTTTCGAAAGTTGCCCCTCGTTCATCGCAATGATAACTTCATCAGAGTTGTAGAACGTTTTACCTTCACCCTTAACAGGTTTCTCTACTGTACTTCTTCTTCCTTTAGTAATATAGTAAAGACCCAACACCATATCCTGTGAAGGTACCGCAATTGGTGCCCCATTGGCAGGATTTAATATATTGTGTGAGGAAAGCATTAGTAATGAAGCCTCTAAAATAGCCTCATGACCAAGAGGTACATGAACAGCCATTTGATCACCATCAAAATCGGCATTAAATGCCGTACACACTAGCGGATGTAATTGAATTGCTTTACCTTCAATAAGTTTTGGTTGGAAGGCTTGGATACCTAGCCTGTGCAAAGTAGGGGCTCTGTTCAAAAGAACGGGATGTCCTTTCAGAACATTCTCAAGAATATCCCATACTACAGGATCTTTTCTATCTACAATTTTCTTGGCTGATTTAACTGTCTTGACTATTCCCCTTTCAATAAGTTTCCTGATAACGAAAGGTTTGAATAATTCAGCAGCCATATTTTTTGGAAGACCACACTCATGCATTTTGAGCTCAGGACCCACAACAATTACGGATCTTCCAGAATAATCAACCCTTTTACCTAAAAGATTTTGTCTAAAACGACCTTGCTTTCCTTTAAGCATATCACTTAAAGATTTTAACGCTCTGTTACCGTCTGATCTTACTGCGTTAACTTTTCTAGAATTATCAAAAAGTGAATCAACCGCTTCCTGAAGCATCCTTTTCTCATTTCGTAGGATTACTTCTGGTGCTTTAATATCGACCAATCTTTTAAGTCGATTATTTCTAATAATTACTCTTCTATATAGGTCATTTAAATCAGATGTTGCAAATCGTCCTCCGTCTAGTGGTACTAATGGACGCAATTCCGGTGGAATAACCGGAACCATTTTTATAATCATCCATTCAGGACAATTTTCGATTCTTGTCTTCGCTTCTCTAAAAGCCTCTACAACTCTTAATCTTTTTAATGCCTCTGCTTTTCTTTGTTGAGAAGTATCGGTTGCTGCTTGATGTCTTAATTGATACGATAAATCATCTAACTGAATTCTCGCCAACAACATTTCTAAAGCCTCAGCACCCATCTTAGCAATGAACTTATTAGGGTCATCATCATCTAGCATTTGATTTTCCCGAGGCAATTTATCGAGAATATCTAAATACTCCTCTTCTGTTAAGAAGTCCAAATAAGTAATATCTTCGTCTTCTTTAGCCCCTGCTTGAATAACCACATATCTTTCGTAATATATGATTTGATCCAATTTTTTTGTTGGTAAACCAAGCAGATAACCAATTTTATTTGGTAAAGATCTGAAATACCATATATGCGCAACAGGAACCACCAATTCGATATGTCCCATTCGCTCTCTACGGACTTTTTTCTCCGTAACTTCTACCCCACATCGATCACAAATGATACCTTTATATCTGATCCTTTTGTATTTGCCACAATGACATTCCCAATCCTTCACGGGTCCAAAGATTCTCTCACAAAACAAACCACCCATTTCTGGTTTATAAGTTCTGTAATTAATCGTTTCAGGCTGAGTTACCTCTCCATGCGAGCTTTCCAAGATTGACTCTGGTGAGGCCAAACTTATCGTAACTCTGGAGAAGTCGTTAGTCAGTTTTTTATTTTTTCTGAATGCCATAATTTATGATCTATATATAAACCCCACTTACGTGAGGCTTTAATTCATTTAATTAGTCTAAAGTAATTTCCAATGCCAAACCTCTTAACTCATGTACAAGTACATTGAATGATTCAGGAATGTTAGGCTTTTGCATATTTTCACCTTTTACAATAGCTTCATATGCCTTTGCCCTACCTATCACGTCATCTGATTTAATTGTTAAGATTTCTTGAAGAACGTGAGCCGCACCAAATGCTTCCAATGCCCAAACTTCCATTTCACCAAATCTCTGTCCACCAAATTGTGCTTTACCACCAAGAGGCTGTTGTGTAATTAATGAATAAGGTCCAATGGAACGTGCATGCATCTTATCATCAACTAAGTGACCAAGTTTCAACATGTAAGCGATACCAACTGTTACCGGTTGATCAAACATTACACCACTCAAACCATCATATAGGTAAGTTCTACCAAATGATGGTAATCCCGCTGCAGCCAACTCGTCTTGTACTTCCTGTTCGGTTGCACCATCAAAAATTGGCGTAGCATAGGTTTTTCCGAGTTTTAACCCTGCCCACGCTAATACAGTTTCGTAGATCTGACCGATGTTCATTCTAGAAGGTACACCAAGTGGATTCAAAACAATATCCATAGGCGTTCCATCTTCCATGAATGGCATATCTTCGTCTCTTACTATTCTAGCTACGACACCTTTATTACCATGGCGCCCCGCCATCTTGTCACCAACTTTTAGTTTACGTTTTTTAGCAATATAAACTTTAGCCAATTGCACTATACCAGCTGGCAATTCATCTCCTACCTCCAGAGTAAATCTAGATCGCTTAAATATTCCCGCGATTTCATTTCTTCTATTGATATAATTTTTGATCATTTTTAAAGTAAGCCCATTGACATGCTTGTCAACAGTCCAATCTTCGATGATCAAGTCAGAAATAAGATTCGCTTCTTCAGGAACATTATAATTACTTTCATCACGATATACGTTCTTTGTAGGGAACATACTTGCTTCGATATTTTTCTTACCGAATTTCGCTCCTTTCGACAAGAGCTCATCGCCAAACTTGTGCTTGATTCCTTGACAAGTCTTACCCTCAAGTAACCTTGTCAGCTTCTCAATCATTTCATTACGTACATTGGTAAGATCTCTACTGTATTTGCTTTTAAGCAACTCAACTTCCTTCTTAGTTCTAGCGCGTAAATCCTTGTCTTTTTTCGGTCTTGAAAATAGCTTAGTATCTATAACCACTCCTCGTAAAGATGGAGAAGCCTTTAATGAGGCGTCTTTTACATCACCTGCCTTATCTCCAAAAATAGCTCTAAGAAGTTTTTCTTCAGGAGTAGGATCGGTTTCACCTTTTGGCGTAATCTTTCCAATAAGAATATCTCCTTCTTTTATCTCAGCTCCGATTCTTATTATTCCGTTTTCATCGAGATTTTTAACCGCCTCTTCACTAACATTTGGTATTTCAGATGTTAATTCTTCTTCCCCTCTCTTTGTATCCCTAACTTCAAGATCAAATTCGTCAATATGAATTGATGTGAATATATCCTCTCTTACAACCTTTTCGGAGATTACAATTGCATCCTCAAAGTTGTACCCTTGCCAAGGCATGTAAGCCACCTGTAAATTTCTACCAAGAGCCAACTCACCATTTTCAGTAGCAAAACCTTCACATAGCGGTTGTCCTTTATAAACCTTATCACCTTTTGTTACTATTGGCTTAAGATTTATGCAAGTATCCTGATTAGTTCTCCTGAATTTTATTAGATCGTATGATACACTTGAGCTGTGAAAAGATATTAGCAGATCTTCCTCACTTTTCTCGTATTGCACTACGATTTTCTTCGCATCGACATAATGAATATAACCGTCTCCCTCTGCGATAACTAATGATCGAGAATCGATTGCAACTCTCTTTTCTAAACCTGTACCCACAATTGGCGCTTGAGGTTTCAGTAAAGGAACTGCTTGACGTTGCATGTTGGATCCCATCAAAGCCCTGTTCGCATCATCATGCTCCAAAAATGGAATCATGGATGCTGCTACGGAAACAATTTGATTAGGAGCCACATCCATAAATCGTAACTCATTAGGACCTACAACAGGAAAGTCTCCTTCGTATCTGGCCTTAACTTTGTCATTAATAAATTTCCCATTATCATCCAAAGGCGCATTAGCCTGGGCAATATTATGTGTGTCTTCTTCTTCAGCAGTCAAATATTTAACTACACCCGACATATCCACGGTACCTTCATTGACTTCTCTATATGGAGTTTCAATAAATCCCATGTGATTCACCTTGGCATGAACACACATCGAGGAAATCAGTCCAATGTTTGGACCCTCAGGTGTTTCTATGGTACATAATCTACCGTAATGCGTATAGTGAACATCACGAACTTCAAAACCGGCTCTTTCTCTCGAAAGACCACCAGGTCCAAGGGCAGACATTCTTCTTTTGTGTGTGATTTCAGCTAATGGATTCGTTTGATCCATAAATTGCGAAAGCTGATTTGTTCCGAAAAATGAATTTATAACGGAAGATAAAGTTCGAGCATTGATCAAATCAACAGGCTTGAAATCTTCATTATCCCTTACATTCATCCTCTCACGGATCGTTCTTGCCATTCTCGCAAGGCCTACACCAAATTGCGCATATAACTGCTCTCCTACTGTTCGGACTCTTCTGTTGCTCAAATGATCAATATCATCTACGACAGCTTTTGAATTGATAAGCCCAATTAAGTACTTAACAATTAAGCAAATATCTTCAGTGGTAAGGGTTCTTTTATCAAAACCTAACTCAAGACCTAATTTTTTATTAATTCTATATCTTCCAACCTCTCCTAAATCGTATCTTTTGTCTGAGAAAAATAGACTTTGGATTATATCTCTAGCGGTTTGTTCATCGGGGGCATCTGTATTTCTGAGTTGTCTATAGATTTGCTCTACTGCTTCTTTCTCAGAATTTGAATTATCCTTTTGTAGCGTATTGTAAACAATTGAATAGTCTGTGACATTTACATCTTTACGATGTAAAATTACTGATTTGGTTCCTGACTCGAGAATTATCTCAATATCCTCTTCCCCAATAATACTATCTCTTTCTAATACAACTTCGTTTCTATCAATTGAAACAACCTCACCTGTATCTTCATCAACAAAGTCCTCCGTCCATGTCTTGAGTACCCTTGCCGCTAGTCGCCTATCTACAATTTTCTTAAGATCTTTCTCTGTTGCCTCAACTTCTTCTGACAAGCCAAAGAGATCTAGTATATCTTTATCTGATCCATATCCAATCGATCTCAGTAATGTGGTAATTGGAAATTTTTTCTTTCTATCAATGTATGCATACATGACATTATTCACGTCGGTAGCAAACTCGATCCATGAGCCTTTGAAAGGAATAATTCTTGCGGAATATAAATGCGTTCCATTTGTATGCTTGCTTTGTGCAAAAAACACACCTGGAGACCTATGCAGTTGTGATACAATCACTCTTTCCGCTCCATTAATGACGAACGATCCTTTTTCAGTCATGTATGGAATATTTCCTAGGAACACTTCCTGTTCCATAGTTTCAAACTCCTCGTTCTCCTCATCATTACATAGGAGCCTAAGTTTAGCTTTCAAAGGCACTGAGTACGTCAAACCGCGCTCGATACTTTCATCAACTTCGTATTTTGGCGGATCAACGGTATAATCGACGAATTCCAAAACGAAATTATCTCTGGAATCAGATATAGGAAAGTTTTCCATGAATACCTTATAGAGGCCTTCATCTTCTCTTTTCTCTGACGGAGTATCAAGTTGGAAAAAGTCTTTGAATGATTTTAATTGTAAATCAAGGAAATCAGGATAATCGATTACCGATTTTATTGATGAGAAATTGATTCTCTCAGATGATTTATTAGCCAAAGCTTTAATTCTTTAAGTCCAAAATTGCGATGAGAACCTTCGTACTCTTCGTATAGTGTATACAAACAGGAAAAGACCTGATCCCGAATTGTATCGGGACCAGGCCAAAGCCTAATTCTTTATGATAGAATTATTTTAATTCAACCTCCGCGCCTGCTTCTTCAAGCTGCTTTTTGAGCGCCTCAGCTTCATCTTTTGTTACACCTTCTTTAATGTTGCTAGGTGAACTATCTACCATTTCCTTAGCCTCTTTTAAGCCAAGGCCAGTCAATTCTTTTACTAACTTGACAACTGCAAGTTTAGCTGAACCAGCCGCTTTCAAGACAACATCAAATGATGTTTGCTCCTCTGCAACTTCGCCACCTTCAGCACCAGCACCACCGGCAACCATTACAGCACCAGCAGCTGCAGGCTCGATACCATACTCGTCTTTAAGGATAGTAGCTAATTCGTTTACCTCTTTTACTGTAAGGTTCACTAACTGCTCTGCGAACTCCTTTAAATCTGCCATTTTTCTAATCGTTAATTTTGTTAAATAATCTTATTCTCTTTCTGATAATGTTTTTACAATACCCGCCAACGTGTGCCCTCCACTTTGGAGTGCTCCGATAACATTCTTCGCAGGTGATTGTAGTAAGTTGATAACCTCACCGATAAGTTCCTTCCTAGACTTGAGCTTACTCAACAAGTCTAGCTGATCCTCACCCATGAATATATCTGAATCTATGGAAGCCGCTTTTAAATGTGGTTTACCAAGCTTATTCTTTTTCTGAAAGTCCTTGATAACCTTTGCTGGAACATTCGCGTTTTCGTTCACGAACATTACCCCTGAAAACCCTTTTAGTGCAGCATCCAATTCTGAATAATCTACTTCTAATGTCTCAAGTGCTTTTTTTATGATGGTATTTTTTACTACTCTGTAGTCTACATCCTGCTCGTAACAAGACGCTCTGAATTGATTTATCTCTCCTACACTTAGACCCGATGAGTCTGTTATGTAGAAATGATCGGTATTTTCAAACTTTTCCGCTAAACCAGCTATTAATTTTGCTTTTTCTTCTCTAGTCATACTTTATACCCCAGCTATTGTACTTTTATCAACACTTATTCCTTTACTCATCGTACTGGACATGGTCACAGATTTAAAATAAGTCCCCTTTGACGAGCTAGGCTTTAATTTTGAGATTGTTGCAATCATTTCGGCTGCATTTTCTTCTATCATCTTAGGATCGAACGATACTTTACCAACACTCGCATGTATAATACCAAACTTATCCACTTTAAAGTCAATTTTACCAGCTTTAACCTCAGTAACAGCTTGTGCAACATCCATTGTTACAGTTCCAGATTTTGGATTAGGCATTAAGCCTCTAGGTCCTAAAACTCGTCCAAGTCTACCCACTTTAGCCATTACTGTTGGCATTGTAACAATTACATCAACATCAGTCCAACCACCCTCAATTTTTTTTATGTAATCGTCTAAGCCTACATAATCAGCACCAGCCGCCTTAGCCGCTTCTTCTTTATCCGGAGTACACAATACTAGAACACGTACTTCTTTACCCACCCCGTGAGGCAATGCAACAACACCACGCACCATTTGATCTGCTTTTCTTGGATCTACACCCAGTCTGATATCTAAATCAACTGATGCATCGAACTTTGTGAATGTTATTTCCTTCACAAGTATTGCAGCCTCATTTAATGAGTATTGCTTAGTAGAGTCTACTAATACTGCGGTTTTCTTTTGATTCTTACTAGAGCCCATTATCTTTAAAATTAGTTCGCCCAGGGCGCTGTTCCTGAAACTTTTACACCCATACTTCTCGCTGTACCTGCGACTTGTCTCATTGCTGCTTCAATTTTAAAAGCATTCAAATCCTCCATTTTCGTCTCAGCTATATCTTTTACTTGATCCCAACTGATAGATCCTACCTTTGATCTATTTGGTTCAGCAGAACCCTTTTTTAATTTCGCTGCATTCATAATCATTATTGCCGCTGGTGGAGTCTTGATTACAAAATCAAACGTCTTATCAGCATAAATCCTTATTAATACAGGTAAAATCTGTCCTTGTTTATCTTGAGTTCTTGCATTAAATTGCTTGCAGAACTCCATAATATTCAAACCTTTGGAACCTAATGCTGGACCTACTGGAGGTGATGGATTTGCTTGCCCACCTTTTACCTGCAGTTTCAAATAACCTGAAATTTCTTTAGCCATTGCTTAATCTTGTTTTTCTACCTGTATATAATTCAATTCAACAGGCGTATTTCTTCCAAATATTTTAACCGTAACGTTAAGTTTCTTACGATCTTCAAAAACCTCCTCAACCATTCCAGTAAAACCACTAAAAGGACCATCCATCACTTTTACTGATTCTCCTATAATAAATGGCGTTTCTAGCTTTTCTTCAAATTCTTCTACTTCATCTACTCTACCCAAGATTCTATTAACCTCGTTCTGTCGAAGGGGCACTGGATCTTTTGTAGAGCTTGCAGAGCCCTCGCTCAGAAAACCTATTACATCAGGAGTGTTATTGATTACATGTTGTGTCTCCCCATTACTAAGGTCAGCTTGTACCAATACATATCCAGGGAAAAAGTTTCTTTCTCTAACTCTTTTTTTACCGTTCCTCATTTCATAAACCTTCTCTGAAGGAATTAGAATTTGAGCAACAAGGTGTTCTATTTTATTTCGAGAAATTTCTAACTCCAAATATCCTTTTACTTTCTTCTCTCGACCGCTGATTGCCCTAACCACATACCATTTGAAATCTTCCATTCTAAAATTCGCGATAAAACCAAGTCATAGCTTTGTCGAAACCCAAATCGAATAGCCCTATCAATAAAGCAAAAATCAAAGATGCTATTAAAACCAGCATACTGCTATTTTGCAATTCACTAATCTTTGGCCAAGTCACTTTGTGGGTGAGCTCGTTATATGCTTCTTTAAAAAACGTACCTATTTTATTCATAATTACTTTCGTAATAGCACGGGAGGAGGGACTCGAACCCCCAACCAATGGTTTTGGAGACCACTACTCTACCAATTGAGCCACACCCGTAAAACTTGCAGGCCAAAAAGGACTGCAAAATTAGATTATTTAAAATTTATAAACAAAGAAGAGGCAAAAAATAATTTTTGCCTCTTCTGCTTATTAAGTTATTAGTCTAGGATTTCAGTGACTTGTCCTGATCCGACGGTTCTTCCACCCTCTCTCATTGCAAATCTTAGTCCTTTTTCTAACGCTATCTTATTGATTAATTTCACTTCGATAGTCACGTTATCACCTGGCATAACCATTTCAATGCTTTCAGGAAGCATTATCTCACCTGTTACATCAGTGGTTCTAACGTAGAACTGTGGTCTATATTTATTGAAAAAGGGAGTATGTCGACCACCTTCTTGTTTCGAAAGTACGTAAATCTCTGCTTTAAAATTAGCATGAGGCTTAACAGAACCCGGCTTACAAATAATCATGCCGCGTCTTATCTGTGACTTTTCAATACCTCTTAGAAGAAGACCAACATTGTCACCAGCCTCTCCTCTATCTAATATTTTCCTGAACATCTCAACACCAGTGATAGTGGACTTCAAACCTTCAGCTCCCATACCGATGATTTCAACTGGATCACCTGTATTTGTTACTCCTCTTTCGATTCTACCAGTTGCTACAGTTCCTCTACCTGTTATCGAGAAAACATCTTCGACCGGCATTAGGAAATCTTTGTCCATCGCTCTTTCTGGAAGTGGAATGTGTTCATCAACAGCATCCATTAGTTCCTCTATTTTAGCAACCCATGCAGGCTCGCCATTTAGCGCTCCTAGGGCAGAACCCTGTATCACAGGAATAGTATCTCCTGGGAAATCATAATCAGAAAGCAACTCTCTAATTTCCATTTCTACCAATTCAAGTAGTTCTGGATCATCTACTAAATCAACCTTGTTCATAAAAACAACCAAAGCTGGAACACCTACTTGTCTTGAAAGAAGTATATGTTCTCTCGTTTGTGGCATTGGGCCATCCGTAGCTGCCACAACAATTATTGCACCATCCATTTGCGCAGCTCCCGTAACCATGTTTTTGACATAATCGGCGTGACCTGGACAATCTACGTGTGCATAGTGTCTTTTTAGTGTGGTGTACTCAATATGAGAAGTATTGATTGTAATACCTCTTTCTTTCTCTTCAGGTGCATTATCTATGGAAGAAAAATCTTTCATCTCAGCAAGACCTTTACTTGCAAGTACAGATGAAATAGCAGCCGTTAATGTCGTTTTACCATGATCAACGTGACCAATAGTACCGATATTAACGTGTGGTTTTGAACGATCAAAGGTTTCTTTAGCCATGTTTGAAAATCCTCGGTTTAAATCTTAGTTATATAAATGTGTGTCAATTAATACTTTTTCATCAAGAGCCAATGAGGGGATTTGAACCCCTGACCTCTTCCTTACCAAGGAAACGCTCTACCCCTGAGCTACATCGGCTAAATTCTTTTGCTCACTTTTTAGTTTGAGCTCAGAACTCTGACCAAAAACTCAAAGTTTAAGAGCGGGTGACCAGGCTCGAACCGGCGACCTACAGCTTGGAAGGCTGTCGCTCTACCAACTGAGCTACACCCGCTTAAATATTTGTCTTTTACGATTTCCTTGGTTAAGAAATCAACAAATAAGTGGGGAGAGAAGGATTCGAACCTTCGAAGGAATACACCAACAGATTTACAGTCTGTCCTCGTTGGCCGCTTGAGTATCTCCCCATTAATTATCAATATATTTCAAAGCACTTGTTTCCCTTCGTAAGCTCTTTGTTCTAAAAAGGGAATGCAAAAGTAGAACCTTTTTTATTGTATTCAAATAATTTTCAATAAATAAAATTTAACCCACCTGATCTTCTCCAGAATTGGAAAACGGCGATAAATTGCAGCTATGAGCTACCCAAAAACACCCGATTTGGTAATAAAGATTGCTGAATCCACCGAAATTTTCGCCAATTATTCGCCTGATGCCATTTTCCTTGATGACGAAAAAGTTGATTTCGATTTCATAAAAATTAATGAATTAAAATATCAAATCATTTATCAACAAAAATCATATGACATTTTATTCTTACCTACAAATAAAGGTCATTATGAGCTAATGATTAATGGCAAAGCTGTCAGTCTGTCAGTGAAAGATAAAATTTCTCAAGTTTTAGAAAATTTAGGAATGGATATAAATGTAGAGGAAGTGGCAAATTCGGTAGATGCTCCAATGCCTGGATCAATACTAAAACTAATGGTCGTCGTAGGCAAAGAAGTGCTAGAAGGCGAGCCATTACTCATTCTGGAAGCTATGAAAATGGAAAATGTAATTAAATCTCCAAGAAATGGGATAATTGATAAAATCAATATTGAATTAAATCAAAGCGTTGAGAAAGGTCAACAGCTGATTTCTTTTGAATAACTATTACTTGTCATCCTTTGCTTAATAGAAACTTTATAGTTTTACGGGATTTTTGAACATAATCGATCAATGAAATACAAAAGAATACTTCTAAAATTAAGTGGTGAATCCTTGATGGGACAACAAACTCACGGCATTGACCCTGCGAGACTTCAACAATATGCCAATGATATTAAACAGATCCATGAACAAGGGATTGAAATTGCCATTGTTATTGGAGGTGGTAATATTTTCAGAGGAGTAGATGGTGAAAAATCGGGTATTGACCGAGTGCAGGGGGATTATATGGGCATGTTGGCAACTGTAATAAACGGCATGGCGATCCAAAGCTCATTGGAAAAAAATGGCATGTACACAAGGTTGATGTCGGGTTTGAAAATGGAACAAGTTTGTGAGCCATTCATTAAAAGAAGAGCTGTTAGACATTTGGAAAAAGGAAGAATCGTTA
>JBLIIJ010000012.1:0-56936 GCA_047635055.1 Cyclobacteriaceae bacterium
CCCATACATCACCCGCTTCCACAATGATTCCTACCTTAGTTCTTAAATTTTTACGAACCAAGTGATGATGAATAGCTCCAGTAGCAATAAGTGAAGGTATCGCGGCATTCTTTTTATCGGTATATCGGTTACTAATAAAGATGAGTTTTTTACCTGATAGAACGTGCTTTTCAGCTTCTACACATATGCGGTCTACTTCGTTAGATAACGTTGTTTTACCTGGCTTGAACAATGCATTGACGTGAGCGTAATCAAAGCCAATGTTTTGAAGGTGTGTGAGTTTGTAATAGTCTTTTTTCGAAAGTACTGGTTGTGAAATGTGTACTTGCTTCGCATGCTCAGGCGTCTCGTCAAGTATGTTTTTGGATTCGCCAACTCTCGTGAATAGAGACATGACCAACCGCTCTCTGATTGGATCAATTGGCGGATTGCTTACTTGCGCAAAGTATTGCTTAAAATAATTGGCAATATGTTGGCTTTGTCTTGATAGTACCGCCAAAGGTGCATCTGCCCCCATAGAGCCAATCGGTTCTTTTGCTTGCTCCGCGAGAGGCAAAACAATCATTTTGATGTCCTCTTGACTGTATCCATAAGCTTTTAGTTGCTTTTTATGTAATACATCACTGATCGGTTCTTCGTTAATTTCAGGCTCAGGTAAAAGCCTTAATTTCACTCTGTGTTCCTTTATCCAATCAAAATAGGGCTTTTGGGCGATGATTTCTTTTTTAATATCTTCATCACGAATCAACATCTTTTTTTCCAAGTCTAACCAAAGCATTTTGCCAGGTTGTAGCCTTCCTTTTTCTAAGACATTGGCTGGATCAATCTTAATCGTTCCAGTTTCAGATGACATAATTAACCTGTTATCTTTTGTTATCGTATATCGAACAGGTCTGAGTCCATTTCTATCTAAGGTTGCGCCGAGTTGTTTTCCATTAGTGAAAAATAGGGCAGCTGGACCATCCCAAGGTTCCATAATTGCCGCATGATATTTATAAAATGCTTTCTTATGCTTATCCATAAATGAATTGTCCTGCCAAGCCTCAGGGACTAGCATCATCATTACGTGGGGTAGCGATCGACCTCCTAAAACTAACAATTCAATAATTGCATCTAGGTTGGCTGAATCTGAATTTTTCTTATTCGTTACAGGTGTAAGCCAATTCAGCTCTTCTTCTGTGAAATATGGAGAGGACATAATTGCCTCCTTAGATTTCATCTTAGTTACATTACCTCTAATGGTATTTATTTCCCCATTATGGGCTAAGTACCTAAACGGCTGTGCAAGTTTCCAATTGGGAAAAGTGTTGGTACTAAACCTAGAATGGACAATCGCAAAAACGGATTCGAATTGTTCATTTTGAAGATCATGATAGTATTTGCCAAGCTGATCTGTTTTTAATTGACCTTTATAAATAATCGTTCTACTAGAGAAGCTACAAATGTAAAAAGCCCCGTTTTCTCCAAGCACGTTTTGTCTAACCTGATGGGTAATGTAATTTGTGAGTACAAAAAGCTTCCTTTCAAGCGCGGTATCAACAAGGTTTTCCGTGGACTTAACAAAGATTTGTTCAATATAAGGCTCTGCTGCTTTTGCTTCATGTCCAGGTACTTGACTATCTATCGGTACAAGTCTGTATCCGATTAAAGCCAAGCCGAGATCATTCACGCATTTATTAATAATATTGCGACATTTTTCTCTTAACTGATAGTTTTTAGGATAAAAAATTTGACCAATACCGTAAGCTCCTGCCTCGGGCAAGTCGATGGCAAATTTAGCTAATTCTGATTTGAAGAAATCGTGTGGTATTTGGGTGAGGATTCCAGCTCCATCACCTGTATTTTCATCACTGCCAGTTGCTCCACGATGCTCCATATTAACGAGCATTGTAAGCGCATCCGAAACGGTGCTGTGATTTGGAATATTGTTGATATTGGCGACACTACCTACACCACATGAATCATGCTCAAATTCCTCTCTATATAAACCTTTGTCCTGCATGAAATATAATTTTGATACTGGTTAATTCTAACCACTAAAATAGGGAATATCACTTCTTATTTGAAATAATACCTAAACATATCTAAGGTTAAGCGAATATTATTGCAAATTTCACAAATGTTAATGTCTTTTTTTGTTTTCATTTTAATGAACCATTCTGCATTTCACACGTGTTGCGAAAGTCGTAACTAAATAGTGGTCTGATAATTTTTATTAACAGCTTGTTTAAATTGAGAAGAATATTGAATTCAGCGTGTTCATTTTAAATTTAATGCACAAAAAAACGCAGTTCGACGAAATGTGCATTGTAATAATCAATGGATTTGTCATATTTGAGCAAAGAAATGAATTAGATGAAATTAAGGGCGATATCTATTGATGATGATCCAATGTCGATTTTGATGATAGAAAATCTATCAAAAAAAGTGCAAGACTTAGAATTAGTAAATACCTATGAAGATCCAATCAAAGGAGCAGCTGGAATTGTCATAGATAGACCAGATCTTCTTTTTTTAGATATAGATATGCCTGAATTTAATGGAATAGAAATTATGGACTCCTTGGTAAGGCCTCCAAAAATAGTGGTGATCTCAGCGAATCCAAACTATAAGGATCGGGTGATAGATCTTGATGCAGTGGCTTTTATCAAAAAACCTGCATCCGTTCAGGAATTCTCAGAAGCAGTTGAAAAGGTCAGAAGTATTCTAATTCAAGAAAAGACGGAAGCTAGCTGAGGTCATTCATAAATAAGATAGAGCAAGAACGCCTTCAGCATTGAAGGTTTTTTTTTGTTTATTTTTTTGAGTCAGCCAAGGCCAAAAGCCTTTTAAAGGTCGGAATGAACCTAATATGTTTTATTGACATATAGTTGACTTTATGAACAAGCAAATACCCGATTTCATACCACGCAATTTTGATCCGAGGTTCACAAGCCTCCCCATTTTCCAATAGTAAAACGCCACTTGAATTTTCAGATATTAGCGAAGAAACGCAAAGGAGCTAAATGGTAGAGAATCCTTAAATCGCTATCAAAATTTCAAGTTTGTAAATTAAATCTGACTTTAATTTGAAATGCCTTTTTTGAGAATCATATCCTTCGTTGACTTTTTAATAAACGGCTTCTAAGGAGTATAACCTATGTATTTCATCCCTGTCACGCATAAAGTTCATATGAACTTTAAATGTCGACTACACTGTGGTTAGTACTTATTCCAAGTGGAATAGAGGCAGCTCAAAATATTAATTACGTGCAATAATTTAGAGTCTGTTTATAAAGTAGGAGTCTGATTTATAATGTTGGAGACCGAGGGTTTGTTTTCCGCTTTATCTTCCGAATATATAATGCAAGGTTTACCCAAACTATTGCTACTCTCCACCATTGTTTCGTTTCTATATATGGCATTGTTCGCAAGCGTTTACCATGGGGAAAATGACTTTAATCTGTCAATAGAGGATATATTGTTGGCATTGGCTCATGTGTTGATTTTGGATTCGCTAGGTCATTTGTTTTGGACCAGAGTGCAGTCAATGTCAGCTTTAAGAAATGAAGATCTTGGCGATATTGTAAGCTTAGTTTACTATTCGCCAATCATTTCTTTAATCTTGATATCGTGGCTTCTTAGAGAACGTCATATTTTTCATTGGTATTTCGCAGGCTCACTAGTGATCATAACTGTGTGGGCGTTGCTCCCTTTTTATCTAAGAAAAATACGCACGAAGAAGGAAGATTAATGACATGCTTTTAAGCTGCTATTAGATCATTGGAGGCGTTGAAATACGTATTTGGATATAACACCTGACAGGTTTCTAAAACCTGTCAGGTGTTATAAATAAAGGTTGTCTCAAGTTGTAACAGATAAAGTCAAATGGAGGCTTTATAACTATTTCAGCCTTGTTAGTTATCATAATGTCAAAAGCAACAAATGTCCGGGTCTTGGTTCTTATTAAGACATGATTAGGCTTTTTTGGACTTTCGGTGTGCACTTAATGCCCTTTTCCTAAACTCTTGAACGTTTCCGCTGAAAAGGGAATTTATTTTGTGAATACTTAATTGAATCTTGTAAGATGGCTTTTCGGTAAATGATATTGATTAAGATCTTATTTTTTCCCTTGACGCTTATAAGGAGATGTATGAATCTGGCATTTATCTAATAATTTTTTGGAGCTAAAAAGATTATTCTTACAATAAGAGTCTAAGGGATTCGTAAAACAAAAAAGCACTTACAAAGATTAATCTGTAAGTGCTTGATTACCAGTGGGCCCACCTGGACTCGAACCAGGGACCACCTGATTATGAGTCAGGTGCTCTAACCAACTGAGCTATAGGCCCTAAAAACAGATAAACGCACTGCTTTTGTTTTGGGATTGCAATATTAGATATTTGCGGCAAATTAAGCAACGTGAAGAAGGAAATACTAGCAGGAATTAATACAATCATTTTCGATTTGGGTGAAGTGATCATAGAACTGCACCCAGAAAAGGTCATACAATACTTGTCAAGAATGTGGAAAATTGACGCTAATCAAATAAAAACTTTGATCGTTGATAACTCACAATTAATTGATTATGAGACAGGTAGGATTGATGAGCTTCAAATGTTGGATAGTATTCAACGAGATTTTAAAACTCAAATTACCGTTGATGAGTTTGAATATGGCTGGAATTTAATGATTGGTGATATTTCTCAAAAAAGGAAAAATCTTCTTGAAATATTGAGAAAAGACTATCAAGTATTATTTCTATCGAATACTAATGCGATGCACGAAAGAGCTTTTGATACTTTGGCGAGAGAAAAATTTTCCATCTCTTCGCTTTCTGTATTAGTAGATCGCGCCTATTACTCTCATAATATGGGTTTAAGAAAACCCGATAAAGAAATATATAAAGCCTTAATAGATGATCAAAATTTGAATCCTAGAGAATGCTTGTTCTTAGATGATAGAATGGATAACATATCATCTGCTTCCGAGTTAGGAATAAAAACGTTGCAGATTACAACGCCAAATCAAATACTAGGATTAATTTAATATGAACGAACAGAACAAAACAAGATTAATTCAAGTAAGCCTCTTTTTTGTCACCTTAACGGTGACTACTTTTTCGGGGGCAGAATGGATGACTGGAAGATTCTTGTTTTATGGAGACTCATTGATGTCTTTCAATGATTTCTTAAATGGATTCCAATATTCTATTCCATTTATCCTGATTTTAACATGCCACGAGTTTGGCCATTATTTCACGGCGAAATATCATAATGTAAAAACGACCTTGCCTTATTACATCCCGATGTGGTTAGGGTTTTTACCTTCTATGTCATTTGGAACAATGGGTGCATTCATTCAAATTAAAGACATTATTCTTAGTCGAAAACAATATTTTGATATTGGTATTGCAGGTCCCTTAGCTGGTTTTTTCATTGCCATCGGTGTTATTTTTTATGGTTATGCTAATCTTCCTGAGCCAGAACATATTTTTAAGATCCATCCTGAATACGAGCAGTTCGGGTTAGAATATGAGAAGCATGTCTATGATTATGAGTTTCAAAACGAACAATTTTATCAAAGCTACTTAGAGTCGAGAAAAGCAGATTCTGTTAGTTTTCTGGTTAGCAGTTCGAGTGAAGAAGAAAGTTGGGCCTTTCCAGAATTCCAATCATTGGAGAGTTACCCGAATATGGCTTTTAGCAAACCGCTCTTGTTCCAACTCATTGAATCATTTATTCCTGATAAAAGTAGGATTCCAAATGATATGGAAATAATGCACAATCCTTATTTATTGGCGGGTTTGCTGGCCTTGTTTTTCACAGCTTTGAATTTATTTCCCATTGGGCAGTTAGATGGAGGCCATATTGTATTTGGACTTTTAGGTTCGAAAAACAGTGAAATTGTTTCTAAAATACTTTTTACGGTTTTTGTGTTTTATGCCGGATTAGGATTGGTTAACATAAATGAACTCAGAGATGTTTCGATAGAATCAAGTCTTAATTTTCTGATTTTAATTCTGGGATATTTATACTTCTTATATGTCTGTGCTTTTTCCATGTTTGAATCAAAGCGAGATCGACTGACCTATGCAGCGGCTATTCTGAGTGTTCAGTTTTTACTCAATTTCCTGTTTGAATGGGAGGGATATGTAGGGTGGTTATTGTTTTCTTTGGTCTTGGGTCGCTTTGTAGGGATAAAGCATCCAGATGTAGTGGATGATCGGGCATTAGACATAAAAAGACAAGTGCTAGGCTGGCTAACACTTGTGCTGTTTATTTTGAGTTTTAGTCCCAAGCCTTTCATCATGGATGGGTTTTAACCTTAAGCTCTTTTATTGTAAGAAAAAATACTTCACGAGTTTCTGTCTATAGTGTTCGGTCTCTACCTTAGGCATGTTCAAAACAATCATTTACCTCTAGTGAACTATTTCATCTTTACCATTCCAATGACTGCACACATTTTTCAAGCTGCACAAGTCTAGATTTCTAGTATTTTGAATAAGACTTGTGCTGTATGGATACCCACTAATTAGCGGCTACTTTTGATCAGTCTGATGGTTTTTGTGGACGATTGATCAGACAATTTTAATAAGTATATTCCTGGCTTTATGGTCTTCAGTGGAACCTTGTTTTCTCCTCGTTCTAGGAATTGGCTTTTTATTCTTTTCCCAGAAGTATCGAAAATCTGCATCGACATGGCCTTGTCTAGGTTGATGCTGAATCCTTCTAAAAATGGATTAGGATATACAGAGATTTCTTCTAAGAAGTCTACGCTAAGAACGATGTAATCTATTGTTTCACTGTAAAGACTGCTGCCACATATATTAGAGGCTTCTAAGCTTATTTTATATTGACCCGACTCGTCATATTTATAGGTTATATCATTTTCTTCACTTGTGCTTCCGTCACCCAAAGTCCAAAGAAAACGGTCAGCATTTTTGCTGAGGTTTGTTAGTGTAAATACATCTCCTGTCTGAACCAATCCAAACTCTGCGACTGGCATGTCTGTTTGTGCACAATCAAGAACAACAACCTCTCTTGTTTTAGAAATCGAGCCACAGCCATTGGTGCTGGTCAATATCACTACGTATTCTTTTCGTTCATCATATTGATGTGTGGGGCTTTCTTCTATTGAGGTGTTTCCATCTCCAAAATCCCATAAATAGGAGCTAGCATCGATAGTAGAGTTAGTAAAATCTATGGTTCTTTCACTGCTGTTGGAATAGGAAAAGGCAGTTGTAGGGTATTCGCCATCGATGGTAAACCTTGCCATGAAACTATTGAAGGTTGTACCCTTAGAAGAGATTATTTTACATCGATAACCAAACTCAGCGTATTGAGTTAATGGAATAAAAGATAGAGTATTAGATTGAGCCCCGCTGAAATCTTGGTCGTCAAACACATCTACGTAAACTCGACCATCAAAATATTGCCATTGGAATGTTGCGTTTTCACCTTCAGTAACACCAACTTTAAACTCATAATTACCACCACCACTACAAGTGCCCATATCGGCAGGATGCGCAGTAATTATATCTTCTTCGAGTGCCAGCTTGACAACATATAACCCATTTTCAATATCTGAGACTATGATATTACCACTTTTGAAATAGGGATAATTACTCCATGTTCCCTCAAAACCTATGATATCCCTATTAGGATTAGTGTCAAAAAATGCAACCTCTCTCAATAGTCCTTCCGCTACTCTTTCTGACGAAAGAACTCTTAATCCACTGCTATAATTACTCTCATACACCAAACCATCGGCCGTGTAAAGATTATGATCTATTGATGGTTCGTTATTGTAGTATTCTCCAATTAACACTGGGTTATCTAAGTCTTGTACATTCCAAATTATCGTTCTTGGGTTGAAACCAAATTGGCTTTCATCCAATTCGTCATTCATTAGAAAAAACTGATGATCTTCCGTGAGCCAACCTTGATGGGTATACTCAACATCGTCATAGCCTGTTCTGCTAATCATGGACATATTCTCCTTGTTATCAACATCTACTATAGTAAATGTATCTTCATTGCTATTGAAACATATTTCTTTTCCTGTGTAGGTTGCGTCTGGTCCTTCGTATATGACACATTGTGCATCATGCGTGTAACCATCTTCATCGAAGCAAGCAATATACTGTGGACTTTTTGGCTCATTGATGTCAAGAATGTGTAGACCACCAGATCCACAAACAGCAGCGCCTCTTGCACCCACGATATAAGCATATCCTGTTGCTTCATTAATAATGATATTGTGTGAGGAGCCTATTCCTGCATAAAATGCGTCCTCTGTAAAACTCAGTATAATACCATTATACTCTCTGAGTCTGGTGAGATCAAAAACTTGCATGCCATGATCACTGTTGCCATCACTAATAATAAAGGCATGATCTTTAAATACTTTAATGTCTCTCCATGAAGACTCTCCATGAAGTATTCTTCCGCCTTGCAAATGTGTTTCATTTAGCTTACCAATGACCACAGGGTTGATTGGATCAGTTATATCCACGAAAGAAACACCGTCCGTAAGTCCAACGAGCGCATATTCATTTCCGTTTTGAGGATCTTCCCATCCCCAGATATCATTAAGGAAGGAGCCTAATACCTCTTCTGCTGATAAGTGAGATAATAGGGTCATTTGATTACAAGGAAAGGCTCCAGCCATCCCTGAAGAGCAAGGAGTTTCTTGCGCGAACAATGATTGAAAACTAAATAAACAAACGAATAATAAAAGATTTGATGTGGGTCTCATAGATGATTAAAAACAATTTTGGGGTGTATAACCCTGATGTTATTCAATTATTAATTTCCGAATAACAAATTGATTATCTCGAAATATTTTCACTAAAAATAAGCCTTTCTTTATCCCTATCAAGTCATGATACCTTTTATTGGATGAGCGGTATATTAGTTGTCCCGAGAGGTTCAACATTTCAATATGATCATACTCACCATTGATATATAACTTTAATTTCGCTGGATTAGGAAAAATTGTGAACTCTAGGTGTTCAAGGTTCTTTTTTTGTGATAATATCACCGTTGTATCACGTTTGAAAACAGGCCGTATCATCAAGGCACCAGTTAAACGCTCATTTTGTTGCCATTCACCTGTTATATTGGTGAAAATTGAACTGCTAGCTTCTGGATTATTCCTGTCAAAACCAAGCCCGATAAAATTGTCGGTAAACTGTTCATAACCAATATGAAAAGTATCAGAGACTATAATTGGGTTTTCTAACTTGATTTCGGTGAATTCATTAATAGCATTTAATTTGGAAATAGTGTAAGGTTGTCGAACCCTAATCTTCTCAAGGTTCTTGCCCCATACGATCAAGTCAATAGGACTTCCGTTCGCATCTGGAGCTATGTCGGGAAAATATATTCTGATATGATTTAAGGTATCGCGAGTGTTGATAATATACCTCACAGCAAGCATGCCTGTATTGAGGTTAATGCCCGCAGCAAACTCTGCACTGCCATCATCGTACGCATATTGATCATGCAAAAGATAGGCTGTCTTTATTGTATCATTAACCTCCAAATTTCTTCCCGGCGTGATATCAATGATAGGCTCCTCATCTTCGGTAAAAAAGATAAATGTTGAGGATATTATTTGTGAGTCGGAGACGGTTTCTAGGCTGGGTGATTTGATACGAATTTCTGGACTGAAAATAGTATCAAAAAGATAAGAACCGGTCAAAGCATCGATTCCACCGCGCGGTATTAGTTCATTAGAATATTCAATGTCTAGACTTTCATTTGTAAGAAGATGCCTGTAAATTAAATTAAAACGAGAATCACTTAAATTGGTCGCTAGGACAGACTGAGCAGCAAAAGTAATACTGTCCCCCTCCGCCAAATGAGCAAAGGGTATTTGTGTGTAGTTTCCGAAAAGTGGGCTGGGCGATCCTGATAACGCTCGGTCATTGTAGTTCAGATCATCCGCACCTCTGCCATCATTCAAATAGATATAATCAATATTCCAAGTATCAAATTGCCCATTTAAACTACCAAAAGCTTCAAATTTAAATTGTAAAGAATCATGAAAAAAAATGGGGTCATTAATGGGGATGATCTCCTGTTGGAAGTCGAAATTATCTACGTCTCCTGCTTTGACCCAAAAGGTTTGCCAAAGTGCGGTAGTATCATTACTCTTAAGTTGTAATCTTATAGAATCCTCTTTGTCCGGAGCTTCTCCATTACCTTTAGCCTGCCAATAGAAACTAATAAAGGTAGAGGTCTGATCTGCCTCGGTCATATTTATCGGATGAGAAATGAGACTATCCGTTTTATCACGAATTAATGCTGAGATGCCATAAGCCTTTCCTAAGCCATTGAGACCATCAAATGTTGCTGTTTTGTATGTTGGCGGGTTTGCTCCAACTGTAGCATTAACATATACCGTACTTCCAAAAAGCCATAAGGTGGTATCAGGACGATCGTGAGAAGCTGAAAAGTCATCCCAAAATGGTAATGTGAGCATTTGTTTCTTCTTAGATTCTTTACTGCTTTGCGCTATGGGCGTTAGTCTGAGTTGACCATAAGAAATCGTCGAGAAGATCAATAAAAATCCTAGTCCAAATAAGTTTCTCATTTAGTTATCCAGAATTGTAGGTGCAGAATTGAGCGAATCCGGGGAATATATCCAAAGGTCGACTATTTGACCAAGCCGCATGTTTTCGCCTATTCGTGGCTTTTGTTTTACAACAGATTTGGGACTAATATCAATGATTACCTCGATGGTAGCGTTACCCTGCTCTTCTAATATGGTAGCAGTATTATCGTTAGTGGCTGTAATATTTCCGACTCTTAAACCAGAACCAACGATGGCGAATTGCGCACTTTCTATATCCAATCCAATAAGATTGGGAGCTTCCAAGGATTGTTTTCCAAGTCCATCACCTACCTTCAAGTTGATTTTTGTGCCTTTAGCAATTCTTTCTCCTTCTTCAATAGGTTGTCCGTCTATGAGCTGTTCAAGGATGTAATTGAGTGCCAAGTCTGGCACATACTCAATTTCGCCTAATGCTAAATCATATGTTTTGAGCACAAGCTGAGCATTTTTAACAGATCCTCCAACGAGTTTTGGCATTCTCACCAATGGAGGATTCTCAGCATTTAATGTCACGTACACTTTTCTGTTACCTTTCACTTTAGCATTTGGAAGTGGAAATTGTTTCAGCACAGCGAGGGGAGGGAGACTCGCTGAGTACCCAGAGTCTGCAGTTACTTCATATCTCAAGTCTCGGCTTTCTAGAAAATCATCGAGATCATCAGCCGAAACCCCTCGAACATCAGGAACAGTAATCGTTTCCCCATGATTGGTAATGATTGGTAAGTAGATGTTGAAAAAACCTAAAACCAAAGACACCCCAAGGAGTGTGATTAATAACAAGTGAACGAGCAGGTCTTTGAATGAATTTATTCTAAAGAGATTCATAGGAGGCTTTTTTTTTTGAGCGATCGAATCCAGAAGAGATTATCAAATCAATGAATTCAAAGGGCTTTAGGTTTTTTAAAGCGGCTTGATGAAAAATGGCCGTAGCAGGGGTCATTCCTGGTAATGAGTTAACCTCAATAATAACAGTTTCCACTTTTTCTTTCCAAATTCTAACAAAGGCGTCAATTCGACAATAGCCTTCAACATTACAAATTTTGGCTGTCTGAATGAGCGTCTTTTTTACTTCATTTGAAATGTATTCATACTCTAAACCAGTAGATCCAAATCTTGCAGGAGTAATGTTTTGGCCTTCTCCGGCAAGAAATTTCTCTTCTAACGAGAGTATTTCACCACTGGCCAAAGTCTCGGAAGGATCGAAGGCGATGTATTCCAACTGCCCATTGGCATCATATTGCGTGATGACGCCACCTGTTATTTCAAGAAATTGGTCTGCGCCTTTGGCAGAGATTAAATCTTCAATGAGAAAATATTTCTTTTGAGGGAATTCTTCGTTGTATTTAATTCCGAGTGTGGCCGCAGGATGTGCTGGAAACGCTGCGAATTCTCGAAAAGTCATTTCACAAAACGCAACTAATTCCTCTTGGTTCTTTATTTTTTTAACGGCCGATGAGCATCCATCATCTGCAGGTTTAGCAATAATGGGATAATCAAAATTAGACTCAATTTGCGCTATGAGAGTTGATTTGTTATTCCTGTAGTCCTCTTCAAAGGCTAAACAGTGATTGGCGACCGCAATGCCATTCTCTCGTAATTTTTTATTTGTTTCGAACTTATTTATCGTCAATTGAGAGCTGGCTACTCCTGACCCATTAAAAGGTATTTGATATTTATTTAGCGCTATTTGAATAGCACCATCTTCGCCCGGTCGTCCATGAAGAGCGATAAATGCAAAGTCTAAATGATTATTTAACTCTCGATAAGCTACTTTTTGCAGTTTTCTTTCCGGAGTGCCAATAAAGACGTTTTTGGTATCATTCAAAGCTAAATTGATATCAGCGAGAATTGAATGTGCATGATAATCTTCTTGTACTTTCTGTTTGATATCATCCGCATTGTCTTTAAGCATGATATTAACTGGAAGTATGTACAGTTCGTGATGATTTTCACTTCCAGTGAGGAAAATTGGCACAGGTTCATACTTGGAAGACGCTGCTAATTTTTCATAAATGTTTCTCCCACTTTCAATACTTATATGGCGCTCTGATGAAAAACCACCCATAATAACACCGACCCGAATTTTTTCGCTCTGATTCGACTGTAGACTGCCCAGCTTATGTCTAAGTTCGTTGATATTTTGTTGGTTTGAGAAAAGGTTTTTACCATTTTTATATCTGGCTTTCAATGATCGCTCTATAATCAATGATAAAAATTGAGAAGGATTTAATCCTATTTCTGCAGCCTGATGGAAGAAGAAAGAGGATGGGAGCATCCCCGAAGTAGTATTTGGGTCATTCAAGAAGATTTTATCGTCTTCTGTATAAAAGCCATCTATTCTGGCATAAACTTCCGAATGCAATAGACTGTAAAGATCTTGGCAACTTTCACGAATTGCTTGGATCTTGTCTTGAGGTAAGTCGATAGGGGTGATTTTCCTACTTATTCCTGGTAGATATTTAGCGCGATAATCAAATAAGTCATTTGATTTTTTAATTTCGGTTGGAGGTAGCGCGACGGGATGCCCCATTTCATCTTCTATAACAATACAAGAAAATTCACGACCCTTAATAAATGCTTCAATCAGAACAAACGCTTCCCCATTTTGTGCTTCCAGTAGGCATTCGTCTTTTTCTGATTTATTGAGGTATTTTAAAAGTTCATTAGGGTGATTGATTTTTACAGAATGATCAACAATTACAGGGAACCCAAGACCTTCTCTTATGTCAGTAAAATGTACTAGAAAAGTATTTTTTTCATGCTCAGATTTGGACTTCCATACTCCGAGATTAATTTTTTGAATGAAGAATGATCGTTCGATGGAATCAATCAATGCTTCTTCTTCATTGACAATACTTATACCGATGGAGGAGCCTTGATGTGGTGCTTTAATGACAATAGGAAAATCAAAGCGTTCTAAAATTGAAGAAAGGACCTTCTTTTTGTTTTCGTTCCAGTCGATGCGCGAATAAGTTTGTGATATGGGACTTTCAAAACCGGCTCGCCTGATGATATTTCTCTGTGCCGACTTATCGATACCTATGGCACTTGGAAGTATTCCAGCACCACTGTAGGGTAGATTAAACCATTCCAGTATGCCCTGAATATTACCATCTTCTCCATATGGCCCATGCAATGCCAAGAAAGCAAAATCGATATACTCCGAAAAATCTTCTGGCCTTATTTTCCGACCGATCTGGGCAATGCTTTGTGCGATGACGTCTTTGTCCTGAATGGATTCTACGTAGGTCTGAAATGGATATTCAGAAGTATCAAAATTATTTATACCCGGGTAAAAATCTCTGATTGTACCTTTATATAAGTACTTCCAGTCCAACAGAATGAAGTTTCCTAAGCTATCTACAAAGATTGGAACGGGTGTGAAAAGTGTTTTATCTAGGTTGTCATAAACTGTCCGACCACCTGCAAAAGAAATTTCTCTTTCTCTCGAACGGCCACCAAAAAAAATTCCTATTCTCATGTGCAGTAAAATTAATCTTCTTAAACTGAATTAAGGTCGGATATACAATCTTTTGGTTTGCTTTATTTGCTGACCATTCACTTTGAGAAGATAAAAGCCCGATTGTGAGGGCGCTAGCATTCGGTATGTTTGATTCAAGCTATTGGGAAAATTTTCGTCAAAGACAATTTTCCCTGACATATCTATGAGCTGAATGTTCAACGTTTCTTTAAAGGGCATATTCACATTAACGAAGAATTCATCAATAGCTGGAACTGGAAAAACAGTCAACCTGTTCTCAAAAGATATTTGGTCTGGATCACTGCTCGTAAGGAACTCAATATCATCGATAAATAGGTTATTGCCGCCACCATTTTGAAAGGCGACCATTACTCGAAGTTCTTCCCAAATCATGTGTTCCGAAATATCGATGAAAATTTCCGACCAATCTTCCTCATTTGCAGGTACCCATTCATCCTCACTTTTTCTTATTGCAAAGTCTTCAGAATCACTGTTGTACACTTCTATGTCATAACTTCTACCACAACTGTTAGATAACAATACTTTTAGCTTATCGGTATAGCCATTTCGAGAAGCATAGGAATAGCCAATTCTAATAGCACCTTCTTTCTGGTTGTTTGTGTTTAATAATGGACTCACGACATAGGAAGAGGTGCCTATATAAGTCGTTTCAAATGCTTGAAACTTGGCGACCGTTCTTGAATCTAAATCAACCAAGTCAATGCTAGGAGAATCATCAGTAAAGCTGATGGACCACTGAGGGTCGTCGAAGGTTTCTCGAAGAGGAACAAATTCTTCGTTATCATTCACAATTACTTTAAAACTAATCTCGTTATTATTGGCTTTGGCGTCTGCTTCTCCATTAATCTTGTTAATAGCGATGCTTACGTTGTTTTCTCCGTCAACCAAACTTCTAATGCTCAGCGTAAATGATTCGTTAAAACCTGAAAAAATATCAATATTATCGTATGACTGCTGATAAAGGCGGTCATTAATGGTAATGTTTAGGTCTAAGGATTCTATATCTTCATAGCCAAAGTTTTTAAATTCTATCTTCGGAAAAACTTCTTTTTGGCAGGTTGTTGGCGATATCCCTTCAATACTTCTTATACCAAGGTCGAGTCTTTCAAGTTCGGCTGAATTAACCTCAATGTTGTCAATGTATAAGTTGTTTCCCCCTCCATTTACAGCGATAAAGACCACCTGAATTAAACCGTCAGATAAATAAGAGGTGATATTATAAGATGATTGCTCCCATTCTGTGAGTCCAAACGGTGTATATGCCGATTCCCGCGACGAAGTTGTCGCAAGACGGGAGCCATATCTTTCGAAGACAATATTATTTAATGTTAAAGATTCTTCACAGCCAGGAATTATTCCGACAATAAGACCATCGTCAAACACGCCATTGGCTCTGTCAGCATACGCATAGGAAAAAGACAATTCTGCACTATTTAATGAGGAGACGTCTAGTAAAGGAGTAATTAGATAATCACGCTGACCTATTGTTAACTCAGTACCAAAATAATCTATTTTCAAAGCCTTATTTTGAGCGGTAGAATCTGGCGCAATGGAAACGACCCAATTCGAACTATTACTCCTCATTAGGGCATTGTTAGCATCTTCAAAATCTTCCTGTAATGGCAATAGGATTGACCGAGAATTAGGGTACTCGATAGTCAATTCGTCATTTAATGAATTTTCGTCCACAATGACCAATTCATATTTTAAAATATTTTCTTGATTGAGAGAGAGGTCTATAGGCGAAAATTTTATTGATGTGCTCCCCAAACTTCTTAACACCTCATTGATTTCTTTTTGCTCTATTAGGTTATTATTAACAATTAGGCGTAAAATATAATTATCAATACTTTCTGAGCCATAATTTATGATCAAAACTTCAGGTGTTAGCTCGCGGGAGCATAAAATAGGCTGGAAATCTTCAGGTGGTTTTATTCCAAGATCATTGGCGTACTTTTCGGGCTCGGATAATGCAGGAGAAGTAAGTAGGCTTTGCCTCCACAAGCCATTCATGGCGACAATGCGCATTCTTTCTTTTTGGTCTTTTGTAAAGACATTCATGCAGATATCATCTGTATAATCCATATAGTTTTGAACCATATTCAAATTACCACATGATTGGGTATTTAGGTCACATCCTAGCGTGCTGCCAGACTGCAGAGGAGTATCATTACAAAAATCATCACTTGTACAGTTGAAGTTTAGTCCCCAAATATGTAGTAGCCCTAAATAATGGCCAACTTCATGGGTTAATGTACGGCCATAGCTTTGGAAGGAGCCTCCTGTTTCAAGATTTACACCAAACCAATTATAATCTACAACAACACCATCAGTAAGACTGTAGTTAAAAAATTCATTTTGAAGTCCTTCCAAATTGCTAAAAGGGAACTGCGCGTACCCGAGACCGTTGGTAAGGTCGGTGACATAGATATTCAGATAATGTGCTGATGGCCAATGACTGTCTGATTTCAGTATTAGATCATCACTATCACCTGATCTACTTGTTGCATAGGAAGATTTAGAGCCACGCACTCTAACAACTCCATTTGATGGAAGCCCTAATGGATCTTGTTTTGCAAAGACAAACTGAATTTCAATATCAGCTGCGAGAGATTGAAACTCACTTAATGTATTGACTTGGTCTTCATTTCTTCTTGCAAAATCATCATTCAGAATAGCTAATTGCTCCTCAATCTTTGTCGTTGCTAGGTTTTTTCCTTGACCTATTATTTCGCCATTATGGATGACATGAAAAACTACTGGGATATACAATATCGAGTTTTGATGCTGGCCACTCGATTTTGGGAATTTATCTTTTTCGTTTTTATTCTCGACCCACCATTTTTGAAATTCCTCCTTACTTTCTTTTCTGTCGAGGTTAGCTGATATCTCTTCAGTAAGGCATCTCACTTGAGCCTTGAGACCTAGGCTAATTATTACTAAAAAAAGAGTAGTAATTATTTTCATTTAAATCATGTTTTGTGGCAGCCTGGCTTTCGGGTCATCAGGCGATATAATGTTTATAGCTTCAACGCCATTGATTTCTGGTACAGCTCTTTTTATGGCTTCTTCCACACCTGCCTTCAATGTCATCGTTGACATTGGACAAGAACTGCAACTTCCCAATAACTCTAGTTTGACAATATTATTTTCGTCGACGCTTAAAACTTTTACGTTACCACCGTCCGCTTCCAAATAAGGTCGTATGCTATCTAAAGCTAGGTCTATTTTTTTTAATAGTTCTTCCATATTTTAAGACTTGATTTCTACTCGTTCTGTTTTAGCTACTGATGCATTTCGAATGGCCACTTGCTGTGCAAGAGATTGTGCGATACTCCTGAAAGCATCAGATGTTGTGTCTTCTTTAAGCACTGCGGGAAATCCCGAATCTCCACTTTCTCTAATGCTTTGAACAATAGGTACTTGACCTAGAAAAGGTATGTCATGTTTTTCCGCCAATTTCACACCACCGTTTTCGCCGAATATGAAGTATTTGTTGTTAGGTAGTTCTTCAGGCGTGAAGTATGCCATATTCTCCACCAATCCAAGAATGGGAACATTAATTTGAGGTTGTCTGAACATTTGTAAGCCCTTCGTGGCATCTGCCAATGCTACTTTTTGAGGGGTGGTCACTATTATAGCGCCTGTGACAGGAACCGTTTGCACCAAAGTCAAGTGAATATCACTTGTGCCGGGTGGAAGATCTATTAACAAATAATCAAGTTCTCCCCAGACAGTATCTCCTAGGAATTGCTTCAAAGCAGAGCTGGCCATCGGCCCACGCCAAACGACTGCATTTTCTGGGGGAGTTAAAAAACCAATGGACATCAACTTTACGCCATATTGTTCTATAGGTACGATAAGAGTTTTCCCGTTTTCCTGAGTGACTGCAGGTTGTTCATATTCGCAATTGAACATCGTAGGTACAGATGGTCCGAAGATATCCGCATCGATAAGTCCAACTTTTGCTCCCGTTTTACTCAAGGCTACCGCCAAGTTTGCAGCTACGGTAGATTTTCCAACTCCACCTTTTCCAGAGGAAACAGCAATGATGTTTTTAACACCAGGAAGAAGTGGTGCGGATTGTCTGATAGTGGTCACTGTCGAAGACATGTTGATGATGACTTTAATGTCCTCCCCAAAATTCTTGGCAATGGCTTTTTCACAATCCTTTTTTATCAACTCTTTAAGTGGACAAGCAGGGGTAGTGAGCATTACAGTGAAACCAATGATTTTCTGGTCAAAATGAATGTCTTCAATCATGCCTAATGTGACGAGATCCTTCTTTAAATCGGGATCCTGAACTTCACTTAATGCACTTAATACTTTTTCTTTGGTGATTTCCATATTTCAATTGTCATTGCAATGTTAAGCAAGGGTAGTCTATCAACAAACAATAGGTAAAATAAGTTAGATTTGCCATCCGTTAAAAGACCATGATCAGCCCAGCAACGATAGAAGAGATAAAGCAAAAAATGGATATTGTCGAGGTGGTTGGCGACTTTGTTACTTTAAAGCGTGCGGGCTCAAGTTATCGAGCGTTAAGCCCTTTTACTAACGAAAGAACTCCTTCTTTTTACGTAGTACCATCAAAAGGCATTTTCAAAGACTTTAGTTCGGGCAAAGGAGGCGATTCTATCACTTTTATAATGGAGGTTGATGGTCTTAGCTATCTGGAAGCGCTGAAATATTTGGCTAAGAAGTATAATATTGAGATCGTTGAAGAAGGGCGATCTGAGGAGTTTGACGCGCAGCAAAGTAAACGTGAAAGCCTCTTTATTGTCATGAATTATGCCAAAGAGCAATTTCAAAAAACACTTTTAGAGCATGAAGAAGGAAAGGCTATAGGGTTAAGCTATTTTAAAGAAAGAGGTTTTACTGAGGAGTCCATCAAAACATTTGAACTTGGATTTACACTGGATAAATGGGATCATCTCTTGCAATCGGCGAAAGCTGACGGATATCAGCAGGAGATATTAGAGCAGGCCGGACTTGTTATAAATAAGGAAGGGAAGGTCTACGATCGTTTCAGATCAAGGGTGATGTTTCCTGTGCACAATGTGACAGGTAAAGTTGTTGCATTTGGAGCACGGATATTAAATACCGATTCAGGCTCAAGTAAGAAACAACCCAAGTATCTTAATTCTCCTGAAACAGATCTCTACAATAAGAGTAAAGTTCTTTACGGTATTTATCAAGCCAAACAAGCGATTCGTCAAGCGGATAATTGCTTCATTGTAGAAGGATATACGGATGTAATTTCGATGCATCAAACAGGCATTGCCAATGTCGTGTCTTCCTCTGGAACCGCATTGACAGAAGATCAAATCAAATTACTATCTCGCTATACCAAAAACGTAACAGTACTATTTGATGGTGATAAAGCAGGAATAAAGGCATCTATTCGCGGAATAGACATGCTGTTGGAAGGCGGACTAAATGTGAAAGCAGTTGCACTTCCAGAAGGGGAAGATCCGGATAGTCAAGCCAAAGCGCTTGGAACTACCGCATTTCAACACTTTATTGAAAAAGAATCACAAGATATTATCCGGTTTAAGACCAAGCTATTCTTAAATGAAGCTAAGGATGATCCTGTAAAAAAGGCCGAGGTAATAAAAGATATTATTCGGACGATATCTAAAATTGATGACCCTGTAAAGCGGACGGTCTATTTGAAAGAATGTAGCGATTTGCTTGGTATTCAAGAATCGGTATTGATCGCTGAGCAGAATAAACTTTTAATCCAAAAAAATAGAGAAAGGGGGCAACAAGATTCTTCTGCGTTTTTTCAGGATACACCGCCACCTCCAGAAGAGGAGATCGTAGAAAATATTGATGTAATCAAGTTAATTGAACTTCAAGAAAAAGAGAGTATTCGAGTATTGGTAAACTACGGAAAACTCCAAATTAAAAGTGGTGATAATGAAGAAGAGAACTTATTGAGCTACTTTTTAACAGAGATAGAAGAAATTAATTTTACGACCCCTATCTACCGTGAAATTCTTGAAACGATTAAGGAAAAACTTCAACAAGGTGAAATTATTGACGGTGAATACTTGTTGCAAAATGGAACTGAGGAGATAAAGAGAGTGGTCGTTGATCTCATGACAAGTAAGTATGAGATAAGTGAAAGCTGGAGTAAAAAATTCCAGATTCATGTACCCACAGAAATTGATTTACTAAAAGATGTAACATACTCGAACATTTTAAGGTTAAAATTTAGAATCATTCAACATCTTATTGATGAAGAGAATAAAAAAATAAAAGAAGCTATATCTGAAGATGCTTTAGATGAGATTCTTGACGAAATAAACGAATTAAAACATATAGAAATGGACATTGCTAAAATCCTCGGTAATGTTACGACCAAATAAACAACGAATGAGCGAAAAATTATTAGACCGGATCGAAGACGCAATAAAAGCCATAGCAGCTGGCGAAATAGTCATTGTAGTTGATGATGAAGATCGTGAGAATGAAGGCGATTTTATTTGCGCCGCGGAAAAAGTTACACCTGAGATTATCAACTTTATGACACGAGAAGGCCGTGGATTAGTGTGTGCGTCAATTTTAGAAGAAAGATGTATTGAGCTAGAGTTGGATTTAATGGTCGGAAAGAATACGGCTACTTTTGAAACTCCATTTACGGTATCAGTTGATTTAATCGGACATGGAACGACTACAGGTATATCCACTTCGGATCGTTCAAAGACTGTAAAAGCTTTGGCCGACCCTAATACAAAACCTGAGGATTTGGGTCGTCCAGGCCATATTTTCCCATTAAAAGCCAAATTAGGTGGCGTTCTTAGACGAGCAGGCCATACAGAAGCTACAGTCGACTTAGCAAGACTTGCAGGCTTGAATCCTTCTGGAGTACTTGTGGAGATACTTAATGAGGATGGAACTATGGCAAGGCTGCCAGAGTTGCGGGTACTCGCTGACAAGCATAAGTTGAAGCTAGTATCTATCAAAGATCTTATTGCCTACCGAATGGACAAGGAATCTATGGTAGAGGAGCAGATTTCTGTAGATATGCCAACGGAGCATGGCGAATTTAAGTTAAAGGCATTCAAGCAAATAAATACTGGAGAAACGCATTTAGCACTTTACAAAGGAGAGTGGAACGAGGATGAGCCTATTTTAGTAAGGGTACATTCAAGTTGTATGACTGGTGATACTTTCGGATCAAATAGATGTGACTGTGGCAATCAACTTCATAGTGCTATGCAAATGGTAGAGGAAGCAGGGAAAGGCATTGTGCTTTATATGAATCAAGAAGGTAGAGGAATTGGGCTGGTGAATAAGCTCAAGGCTTACAAACTCCAAGAGCAAGGCATGGATACTGTCGAGGCAAATTTACATTTAGGGTTCAAAATGGATGAACGTGATTATGGTGTAGGAGCACAGATTTTGAGAAAGATGGGCGTTTCTAAAATGAGACTAATATCAAATAATCCAAAAAAGAGAGTAGGACTAATTGGTTATGGTCTGGAAGTTGTTGATAATGTCGGAATTGAAATTACCCCCAACAAGCATAATAAGAGATATCTTGAAACCAAAAGAGATAAGATGGGGCATCAAATATTGAAAGATTAGAAATTGAACATATGATTATTAAAAGACTATTTTTTGGTATGCTACTGGCTTGTAGTGTTTTTTTTGCCAAAGGCCAGTTTTCGAACGAGGTATTTCATGATGGGTTTCTCGTAAGCACTGAAGGGGATACTATTAGCGGATTAATAAAATATGACCTGGAAGCCAATATTGTTCAATTGGTTAAGAACAATATTGTAAAAACTTATAGTAGCCAAAAGGTGTTTTACTTTGAAATATATGATAAAATTGTTGATAACTATCGGCAGTTTTATTCGATTCTCTACAATGTTAATTTCAATTATGAGATCCCAATTATTTTTGAAGTACTCTATGAAGGGCGTATCTCCTTATTGGCGCGTGAGGTGATCGTTCAAGAATCGGTGAATAACTCCTCGGCATATTGGGGGGGTAATTTCATGCAAAACAAAGTAGCTTATTCCTTTTATTTTCTTGATAAAGAGGGTAAGATCGATTTGTACACAGGAAAAAAGAATGATTTATTTCGTTTATTATCAAGGCATTCAAGTGAGTTGAAAAGCTTCATAAAAAAGAACAGACTCGAGCATGACGAAATTCGAGATTTAATTAGAATAATAGCCTTTTACAATACATTAGAATCATAAGTAAAAATGTCAAAACCCTTAATTCTTATATCCAACGATGATGGAATCACATCGAAAGGAATCAAAAAATTGGTAGAATTGATGACTCAAATTGGCGAAGTGGTAGTCGTTGCACCAGACGGCCCACAGTCAGGTATGGGGCATGCGATAACCGTTGGAGATACGCTGCGAATTACAGAAAATAGGATTTTCGGTCCTGATATTGAAGCATACGAATGCTCTGGGACTCCCGCGGATTGTGTGAAACTTGCGAAACACCATGTTCTGAAAGATCGTGTTATTGATTTGGTAGTGAGTGGAATTAATCATGGAAGTAACACCTCAATAAGTGTACTCTATTCAGGTACAATGAGTGCAGCGATTGAAGCGGCCATTGAAAGTGTACCTGCTATTGGTTTTTCGCTTTGCGATTATAGCCATGATGGCGACTTATCACATGTGGATGAGCCTATTCTGAAAGTCGTTCGCGAAACAATGAAAAATGGGATTCCCAATGGAATAGCACTAAATGTCAACATACCGGCTAAGCAAAATGACGCTATTAAGGGAATTAAGATATGTAGGCAAGCCAATGCTCGATGGGAGGAGGAGTTCGATAAAAGAAAGGATCCTTATGGACGTGATTACTTCTGGATGGTTGGGAACTTTGTGAATCACGACAAAGGAGAAGACAATGACGAATGGGCCATCGCTAATAATTATGTGTCGGTCGTTCCTTGTCAATTTGATATGACAGGATACTTTGCGATGAAAGGATTAAATGAAAATTGGGATATCTAAAAAGGATAGACTTTTAGGAATACATTCAGTGCTACGACGCTTTCGTTTAGTACAGTTCCATAACCTGGAACTGTATGCACATCAATTGGACTGAAGCTATCATAATTGATCATTCTACGCCAACGAATATCAAACCCTAGCGCAAAAAGTTTATTCAGTTTTGATTCAGGAATTGCTTTTCTTAGTCTCCACCAACTCTCACTCGTAATGACAATTTCATACCAGTTTGCTGAAAGATTTTTTCTTTCAAATTGATCTTGAAAAGTTTCACCAGTGCTTGTGGTGAGTATTTTGTATTGACCTTGATCCTCAAAGGTTGAATTACCATAATAGATACTGATGCCAATTTTCGCTTCGGGCTTAAACTGATTTATGAGCCCTATTCCGCCTCTCCAATAAGCGCCTTTTGAGGAGTAGGAACCATTTGCGATAGCGCGGGAAGGCGTAATGTCTGCTTGACCAAAAGTAGCGCCGATATTGACAGTATTAAATAGTAAAATACCACCGCCAAATTCATATTTCAGATCAGGACTAACCGCTCTAACTAAAGGCTTGGCATAATCAAGAATAAGATAAGCTTGAAATGGTTTCTTCGCTTTTATGACGGTATCTAAAGGTAAGACGGTATTTACCACAGATAGGACTGTATCTAGCGGCAGACGCTCTACCAAAAGAGAATCAGTCGTATTCACCATGGTCGAATCTTGACCATAAGAGTAGATACAAATGAAAAAACTAAAAATATAGAGTAACGTCTGTTTCATTGTTGAGACATTCTAGTCTGTTATTGCATTCAAAGGTTAGTGAGTCAAAGGTATCGGTTGTTGGAATAATATTCGAGGCAATGACTGTTACTTGGCGCTGCTCATTAATAACTTCTGCGGTTTCATAAGTTACATCGAGCATAAAGATTTCTCTTTCAAAGTTAATTTCATAACGTGTCATTGATTCACTTAAGATTAGAGGGAGTGTGAAAATCTTGGCACTGTCTTCATAGTCAAACTCCTGGGCGTTATTGATAATCGTGATTTTGAGTGGTTTGATTAAGCCTGACGAAAGATCAGTTTTAATGCCTGCCATGAGGGAGTTTATAGAATCGAGCGTATCGATTTTTAATAGGTTGAGACGTAAAGTATCTCCGAACAGATCGACTAGGTTGGTCAACTCCAAAAGAGAGTCTTCTAAACTGACGTCACCTGAATCAATTTCAGCTTGTGTTTTACCTATTAAATCATTCCAATATTCAATAGTACTCAAAATAACAGATTGTACACTATCGATTGAATCCAAAAGAATATTCGTCTGATCGATACTGTCCTCTACAAGGAGGAAGTCACTTTGATTGATAAAAATAAGGTCAATAGAAGGGCTATATTCTAGTGATTGACCACAGTCATCGCAAGGATCACATGACTGAATCATTATCCAAACTCCTAATACCCAAAATAATTCTTTAAACCGGATCGACATCAAATACAATTTTCACACTCTTATACCAACGTTGGTTAATGACCATATTGCGCGAATTAAGCAGGAATTCTTTAATTACCTTAAGATTAGCACCTTCTTTTTCAATTTTAACTGTTACTTCAAATAAATATTGATTTCTTATTCGACTAATAATGGGTTCTGTTGGACCTTGAACTCTCTTACCTAAAGCCCTACGAATTTCTTTTGTGAAGAAAATAGCTGCTTCTTGAGCAGCCTCTTTTTTTTTATCCTTGATTGTAATAGCGATTATTCGAAAAAAGGGAGGAAACTGAAACTGCTCTCTTTCGAAAATTTCAGTCCTATAGAAGCTTTGATAATCATGATTTTGAATGAAAGCGAGTAGTTGTTGCTTTGGATCATTTGTTTGGATAATGACTTTACCCTGTGTTTTTCTACCAGCTCGACCACTTACTTGTTGCATTAACTGAAATGCGCGTTCATGTGAGCGAAAATCTGGAAAATGTATCATTCTATCTGTATCGAAAACGCCCACCAGATTGACCCTTTCGAAATCTAACCCTTTGGTGACCATCTGAGTGCCTATCAATATATCTATGTCGCCTTTCTCAAAGTCATTAATGATCCTTTGATAGCTGTATTTACTTCTGGTCGTATCTAAGTCCATTCGTCTGACACGAGCATTTGGAAAGAGTATTTCTACTTCTTCTTCCAATTTTTCTGTTCCAAAACTGACGGTTTTGAGTTCGTCGGCTCCACAACTATCGCATGTTTTGATGATATCGTTTTTAAAACCACAATAATGACAGATCAAATGGTTCTGATGCATGTGGTAAGAAAGACTCACATCACAATTCGGACATTTTGGAACATGTCCACAACTGTCACAGTCAAGAAAAGCGGCGTATCCGCGTCTGTTTTGAAAAAGAATTACCTGCTCTTTTTTGGCTAGAGCAATTTCAATTTCATTAAAAAGGCTACTAGAGAAGTTGCCTTTAAGCAACTTCTTTTTTTTCTCACGGATTAAATCAGCAAACTCAATGTCGGGCAAGGAGACATTTCTATATCTCTTAGTGATTTCTACGAGTCCATATTTGCCACTAAGTGCGTTGTAAAAAGATTCTAAACTTGGTGTGGCGGACCCAAGCAATATATGGGCGCCAAATAGATTGGCTAAAACAATGGCAGAGTCTCGGGCATGATATCGTGGAGCTGGGTCATACTGCTTATAAGAAGGCTCATGCTCCTCATCGACAATAATGATACCTAGATTGCTAAAAGGAAGAAAAACGGCACTCCTCACGCCAACGACAAATTTGAAAGTACCATCCAATACTTTTTGCCAAACTTCTACACGCTCGTTTTCCGAAAACCTAGAATGATAAATGCCAAAGGACGTCCCAAAGTATTTGGACAGCCGATGAATCATTTGAGTAGTCAATGCGATTTCAGGAAGTAGGAGGAGTGCTTGCTTACCTGAAGCCAATACTTTAGCGATGATGGAAATGTAGATTTCTGTTTTACCACTTCCCGTCACGGCATGGAGGAGGACCGTATTTGTCTTTTCAAATTGTTCTAGAATGGATTCGAAAGCATCCTTTTGAATATTACTTAGTGTAGGAAACTGTTCTTTGGCTACTTCTACCCCTTTAAACCTCGAGATTACTTGATTCCATTCATGAAAGACATTGTTTTTTATTAATGTATTGATGCTCGATATGCTCACCTGATTTTTAAGTTCAGATTTGAGCATTCCTTTGATATTCGCTTTTGGATTCTCTAAGAGATTGACTGCTTCCAAATACTTAACCAAGACATTTTGCTGTTTTGGTTTAGTTTCAAGCGAATTGACATAAGCTTCAAGTTCATCGGTATTAAGAAATTTTTCATCCAAACGAACCCTTTGCTCGGTTTTTGGAATGTACTTGTCTTTAACTTGCTCAAACAGGTCTAATGCGCCTTTTTCACTAAGTGATTTTACATATCTATAACTTGATTTGATATCTAGTGCTTTGTTAAGGTCGTCGTATTTCTTATCCTCACGTTTGAGAATGGAGAGTACTTCAAATTCTCGATCTGTCAAGTCCAACTCAGAAACTTCGATTTCAGAATTAATGGAAAGGTAAGATTCACTTGAAATTTTCAAACCCGATGGTAATGCGGCATTTATTGCTTCTCCAATTGTACACATATAGTAGGTGCTCATCCATTGTAGAAACCGCATTTGAACTGCGGTGAATAATGGATTTTCATCAAGAACCTCTAAGATTTCTTTAGGATTATATGGAGACTCATTAGCATGAACGCTGTGGACTATTCCTGTATAAATTTTCTTTTTACCGAATTGTACAAGCACTCGTTTTAAAACCAACGATTCATTCCACTGATCTTTTGGGACAACATAAGTGAACGTGCCTGGTAGTGGAATGGGTAATATGACTTCCGCAAAATACAAGTTGCAAAGATGATTGTTTTAGAATTTAAAACTGATGGTTGGAAAAACAAAAAGCCCATCAAATTTAATTTGATGGGCTTTCGTTCTAAGGAGGTATTCTTTACGCTTTAAATGTTATTTTTCTCATTCTAAGAGAGAGAGGAGTGACCTCTACATATTCATCTTTATTGATGTATTCAAGCGCTTCTTCTAGCGAGAATTTTTTAGCAGGTGCAATTTTTGCATTATTATCAGTACCTGACTTTCTCATGTTTGTTAGCTGCTTTCCTTTTTGAATATTTACAGCTAAGTCGTTAGATCTTGAGTGCTCACCAATCACTTGACCAGTATATAAGTCTTCTCCTGGATCGACAAAGAAAATTCCTCTGTCTTGCAATTTATCAATAGAATAAACCGTACCTGGGCCAGTTTCCATAGATACCAATGAGCCATTAAGTCTTTCAGGGATAGGACCTTTGAAAAGTTCGTAGCTACTAAATCTATGCGTCATTACGGCCTCACCAGCAGTGGCTGTCAATACTTGGTTTCTTAATCCAATAAGCCCTCTTGCAGGAATGTTAAATTCTAGGTGTTGTATGTCACCTTTAGGTTCCATCACTGTTAACTCACCTTTTCTTTTTGTCACCAACTCTATGGCCTTACCAGAAACTGATTCAGGCACATCGATCACCAAATGTTCAATTGGTTCGTGTTTAGCACCATCAATTTCTTTGAAAATAACCTGTGGCTGACCTACCTGAAGCTCATATCCCTCACGTCTCATTGTTTCTATCAAAACCGATAAGTGGAGCACTCCACGTCCATAAACTAAAAATTTATCTTCGCTATCTGTTGGCTCGACTCTTAATGCCAAGTTCTTTTCTGTTTCTTTTTCTAAACGATCTCTTAGATGTCGGGAGGTGACATACTTACCTTCTTTACCAAAGAATGGTGAGTTGTTTATAGTGAATAGCATATTCATTGTAGGCTCATCAACACCAACTCTCTCTAACGGCTCAGGGTTGTCAAAATCAGTAATGGTATCACCAATATCAAAAGACTCAATACCAGTTACAGCGCAAATATCTCCGCATTGTACTTCGTCAACAGATCTTTTTCCTAATCCTTCGAAAACGTGCAATTCTTTAATCCGAACCCTTTTGACCGTATCATCACTTTTCGTCAGGCCAAGACTTTGTCCAACTTTAATTGATCCTTGAAGAATACGACCGATAGCAATTCGTCCTGTGAAAGCAGAAAAATCCAAAGAGGTAATTTTCATTCTTAACACACCTTCTTTCTTTTCAGGAGCTGGAATGACTTCCAAAATAGTATCTAAAAGAGCATCTAGATTTTCAGTTTTATCCTTCCAATCATGGCTCATCCATCCAAATTTCGAAGAACCGTATAGTGTTCTGAAATCTAATTGATCTTCCGTAGCGTCAAGGTTGAACATTAAATCAAACACTTCTTCATGCACTTCGTCTGGACGGCAGTTTTCTTTATCAACTTTATTGACAACCACTATTGGCTTGAGACCCAACGATAATGCCTTACCAAGCACAAATCTAGTTTGAGGCATAGCCCCTTCAAATGCATCTACTAATAGTAGTACACCATCAGCCATACTAAGAACACGCTCCACTTCACCACCAAAATCTGCGTGACCAGGAGTGTCAATAATATTGATTTTTACGTCTTTGTATTCGACAGACACGTTTTTTGAAAGAATAGTAATTCCTCTTTCTTTTTCTAGATCGTTTGAATCTAGAATAAGATCGTTGTTGTCTTGGCTTCTTTTTGAATCATTTGCCTGTGCGGCATAAATAATTTTATCAACCAAAGTTGTCTTGCCATGGTCAACGTGAGCGATAATCGCTATATTTCTAATATCTGTCATAAGCTTTTAAAAAGAGCGCAAAAATAGACTTTCTCTATGTAAAATACCTCAAGAACAATAAAAAAATCACTTTTCCTAGGTTAACAAATTGTGAACTATGAATAAGTGTACAAAACATTTGAGTTGTTTTGTTGTCTTAACACAAATAAAGAGAAACAATGGATAAGAGAAAATTCTTAAAATCAGCAAGTGCAGCGACTGTTTTGGCGTCTTTTGGTTTGACGCTAGTATCATGTAGTGAAGATGATAATCCTGCTCCGTCAGGCGGTGGATCAACAATAGACAAAACAGTAGATCTTAACAATGCTTCTTTTGGTTCATTATCAGCCGATGGCGGTTGGGTGCTCCATCCAAGCCGTAATATTTTATTGGTGAATGTAGGAGGGACGATAAGTGCATTTACTAGTGTTTGTACCCATTCTGGTTGCTCACGAGATTGGTCTTTTGGAGCAAATGCCGTTTGCACTTGCCATGGCTCAGCATTCAATACTATTGGAGAAGTTGTAATAGGACCAGCAACACGTAATCTTGCACGAGTAAGCGTTGCTAGAGATGGTGATATTCTTACTGTAGGTTAGTTTTAGAAATTAAAGCGTTAATTTTAGCCCGTTTTACAACGGGTTTTTTATGAAATTTATAAAAGTATTTTTTCTAGCCATTATTACTCTTCTACTAATCGCAATAATTGGGTATTACCTAGGCCCAAGACCAAGCTTTGATGCGCTAGTAAACGCTAAAATTGAGCTTAAAGAATACTCCTTGAGTGAAGTAGACTCATTAGTCAAAAACACCCCTAAGCCTGAGAATTTAAAACCAAACAATGAATCAAGGTTGTATTGGGCGGACAGTATTCCTCAAAAAACACGCTACTCAGTGGTGTATCTTCACGGATTTACGGCCAGTCCAGAGGAAGGGCATCCTTTACACATCAATTTTGCTAAGAAATATGGCTACAACTTGTATGTACCATTATTGGCCGGTCATGGTCTTGACTCAAAAGAATCATTCGCTACTATTCAACCAAATGATTGGATTGAATCTGCAAAAGAAGCGATCATTATTGCTCAGGCAATGGGGGAGGATGTGATTGTCTTGAGTTGTTCGACGGGCAGTACTTTGGCGCTTTACCTTTCTTCAGAAAACAAAGAAATTATCGACATTAATCTAATGTATTCTCCAAACATCGCCCTTGCTAACAAAATGGCAACTCTCGTCACTGGGCCTTGGGGAAAGGAACTTACCTACCAAATACAAGGGAAATACAAGACATGGAAAATTGAAGGAGAGCCGCTAAACGATAAGGATAGATATTGGACACATACTTATAGAACAGAAGGTATCATAGCGCTGCAGAAATTAGTTGATCAAACAATGACAAAGGAGGTGCTAAGCAAGGTAGATCAGCCTTATTTCCTCGGCTATTATTATAAAAATGATAGTATGCAGGATGAAAGTGTCTCAGTAGCAGCCATGAGGTGGTTTGATGATACATCCTCAACCCCTAGGGATAAAAAGCAGTTTGTTGCCTTTCCTAATGCGGGAAGGCATGTGATGACGTCTTCTGTCCAATCTGACATTGTGGACGAAGTTTCTGAAAAGACCTATGAGTTTCTAGCAGATGTTTTGGATATTGTTCCAAACAAATAGTCATGCAGTTCGATCGCACTTTGATTAAACCTCTTTTTAATTTTCGGTTACTCGCTAAGAGATAATCCACTTGAATATTCAGCTCTGGAACTACAAAAGAAAGGATTGCAAGCCAAATGACTTTATTCCTTAAGTGAGCTAAATAGAGAAACATTTTATAATTCAGTTTCTGTTCAATGGATGATCCTTTGGTTAATTGCTTCTGTGAAGGAATTGCTCTCAGTTATTCTTCCCCATCTTTTTAAAAGTTTACTATTTTATTTTGCATCCCATCTTGTGGATACTATTCCTTGATGATTGCCTCGAATAAAAAGCTATTATCCGCCTTCCTATCTCGCTAGACTCTTGATTCAAAAAAAATGGGGAGACAAGTGTGAATTCTTTGGCAGTACTTTCATGCAAATGACGAAGAGTAGATTACGCGTTTACATCACTTGAGGGTCTTATTCTATTGAGATTATGTGACCTCCGCCATGAAGATCTAAAAATTCAAATTACACGAATTAACTTATTGGTTGCTAGAGCTTTAATAACCTCACTTCATACTGATTAGTAAAAGTTTATAACAATCGATAAAACTAAAGGGGATTGATACACCTTCTTTTAATTCATGGTTTTAGACTAATTACTTAAATTTTTAACTTTAAATTCACGCTGAATTAATATTAGAAAGTATGTTTGATCAAATGCTCGAAGGGGATAAATACTATGAGTATCCTTCATTCGAGGTAGCCATCTTTTCTCTATTGCTGGCTCTTGTCCTTAGCTCGATTGTCGCGCTTACTTATCGTTTTACCCATCAGGGCAGTGGTTTTCCAAATCGCTTTTTTCAGGCGATGGTATTAAGCTCCATCGTAACAAATATGATCTTGATGGCTGTGGGAGATAATATCGCTATCGGTTTTGGGATAATTGGTGTCGTGGCTATTATTCGATTTAGAACACAGTTTCAGAATACGAGAAACATCATTTTTATGTTTGCCGCATTGTCGGTAGGTATAGCGACTGGTGTTTATGGTTATTCTATAGCGTTGGCTGGAACGTCTATCTTTTGTGCGGCTGTTTTTCTTCTCCATTATTCTCCTTTTGGTCACATTCCTGTATTTACGGATAAAATAGAATTTGTAGTCGATGATACTCAGAGCTTTGACAATGCCTATAAGACCTTATCAGCGTTTGTTATAAACATTGTATTAGTAGAAATAAGGACACGGGAAAATGGGATCAAATATGATTACACGTGTGAGATACCGAAAGAGGTGGATTGGCATCATATAGCAGAGAAAATGAAAGTATTGGTCAATGATTTTAGAATTATTGAAAGAGTCATAGAAGAACCAATGTGATGAAAAAGTACTTATTCTATATCACATTGATCGTATTGGTTATCAGTCTTACCATCACTTCATTTTTGTTCAAAGATGGAACCCAAGCTATGGTAGCTATTGTAGACTCACAAGTAACTGCCGTAAGTTATCAGAAGCCAGTGATAGTCAAGAAACTGTCGGTTGTATCAGGCCAAGAAGTTGAAATTGGCGAGTTCTTACTAGAAGTGGTCAGACCCGACCTTGATCTAGACATGGAGAAAAGATTAACGGAAAAGGCGAATCTTTCCTCAGAGATAGAAGCGAATAGTAGACAAAAGCTATTGGAGTTGAGAATACTTAATTTGGATACGGAGGAAAAAGTTGGAAAAATCAATGCGCAGGTTGAAGAACTTGATTACGAACTGAAGCAAATTCAGAATGTCGGGAAAAGTGTTAGAAAACTATACAGTGGCCAAATAAGGTCCACGATGGAGGATTCTTTGTTGGTACAAAGGAAGGCTCAACTATCACGGGAGAAAGCCAATTTATCTGAATCAAAATCCAAACAAATAGCCTTGCTGGTTGCAAGATATGAGGATAAAGAATTGGTTATTTTGGCACGGTTAAGATTTCTTGATCAAGAAATAACTTCTCTCCAAGCAGAATTAGAAGGTTTGAAAAGGTTTGCTAGGTTCAAAGGAACCGTCGGCTCGGTCAATGTCCAACTTGATGAGTTGGTGCCTCCATTCAAATCATTACTGTCCATTTATGAGTCTAAACCCACGTTGATCAAAGCATTCATGAATGAACGAATCAAATATTCGGCGAAAGAAGGAGATAAAGTATGGGTATCGTCGGACAAAAGAAGGTACAAAGTGTCAGGCACGATAATCGAAGTGGGCTCTAGAATAACAGAATACCCTACGAAAATTGAGCCATTTCAAACGATAAAAAGCTATGGACAGGAAGTATTCGTGAAGATATCGCCCGAGAATAGGTTTTTGAACGGAGAGAAAGTGTATGTCTACCCAATAGACGTTGAATAATATGCGGATTATTTTCATTCTACTATTGCTGGCAAACTCCTCAGCTCACGCCCAGTCAATTATTCATTCCTTGTTGGAAGCGCCTGTCTCTGATTTTGAATATGAAGAGATAGCCGCATCAAAGGCTTTTCTTAATGATAATAATTTCAATTCTCCATGGCTTAGGGATGTTGATTTTCGAGTACGCACGAGAAATGATGCATCAATTGAGGAGTATAGAATGCGCTTTGGTTTGATTAATCCATTGGAGATAGTAGCCAATAAGCGGTATCAAAAGATTTTGAATGAAACACTGGTGTTACGTCAGGAAGTTCGATTAAAGCAGATACTAGAGCAAAGAATGGGTTTAATAGTCGAGCGAGTTCGATTAGAAATGCGAATGACTCATACGGATAGCGCTATTGTCTTTCTTCATAAAATCAGAGGTATCGTTTTAGAAGAAGCTAACGACAAGGTGATTGAAGATTTGATAAATATTGAAGATGACTTGTTCAACTTAAAAATCGAAAAGCAAAACCTATTACACCGATACGAAGTGAATTCTTTTTTAATTGCTGAAAGAATAGGTTCTTCCATATCCACTAAGATTGATTCTACTGAATTAGTGTCAGTCGAAGGAATGGCAGCTGATATTTTTTCCTTTGAGCAGAGCAATTCGCAGTTGCAATTGTTTGATCAAGAGCTAAGGTTGGAAGAATCCTTGTATTCTATAGATAAAGCAGAGGCATGGAGCAATATTGGTTTCGTGCAAGCAGAATATGATATTGATAGAGGAAGTAATTTTAATGATCATCTGGGATATCAAATTGGAGTGACCTTGCCTTTGTTTAATTCAAAGAAGCCTGATTTAAAAAGAGAGAAACTGGAGCTCATTGAGGAGCAAACCCAACAAAAGGCCAAAAAATCAGCACTAAAAGAATCATTCAATAGTCAGGAAATGCGCTTTACCCATGAGTTGGAGAGCTGGTATATGGCCAAGGAGTATGAACAGCGACTAACAGAAATTGAAAGTTTGGGTCTTACATCCGTCAAGTCGGTTATTACTTTGAGAAATAAAAAAGGAGCATTAAAAGAGTGGCAGATTAATGCACTAGCGAATCTCTGGCTTGGTTATATCCAGTTAAAACTAGTCAACACCCAGCAAGCATTGTTCTTAAATTTCTTAACTAAAGAACAACAACAAATCAATATTCAAGTCGAATAGCAGGCCAAGTTTTATCAACTGAGCGATGTGCTTAGGATTGAAAGTTTGGTATAAAGGTCTTTGTATTTGGCGTATAAAAAAACCTGACTATTGTATTCTTTAAAAGAATCAAAAGACAGGTTTTTTTAAACTGAAGGTTCAATTTGAACTATTCAGAGATAGTAACTTTTTTCATGGTATCGCCTTGGCCTATTTTATCGACAACATCGAGTCCTTCCACTACTTTGCCGAATACCGTATGCTGGCGATCTAAGTGCTGTGTGTTATCTCTATTGTGACAAATAAAGAACTGAGAACCGCCCGTATTTCTTCCGGCATGCGCCATAGATAGAACACCTTTGTCGTGATATTGATTTTCTCCATCTAACTCACAATCAATAGTATGACCAGGGCCACCAGCGCCTGTTCCGTCTGGGCAACCACCTTGAATCATGAAATTTGGAATGACCCGATGAAAGGTTAAACCATCATAAAAACCTTTTTCAGCTAAGTCAATAAAGTTTTGTACCGCTTTTGGAGCATCCTTTTCGAAAAACTCAATTTTCATTGTGCCTTTTTGTGTTTGGATTTCTGCTGTTCTCATATATTAATTATTTAAAACTTTGTTGTTTATCGAATTATGCTGCGAAGTTAATTCAGGCATTATTAAATAAATACCTTTGCGGCTTATTCACAAAGATATGTCACTTTCATTGATTGAAATAGGTAAGTTAAATACACTTCGAGTAATCAAATACACCGATTTTGGGATGTATGTTGGTGATGATGTTGAGGAAATCTTGATGCCCTTGAAATGGGTTCCTAGGGGAGTGCAAATTGACGAGATGATTGAAGTCTTTATTTATAAAGACCATGAAGATCGATTAATTGCTACAACGATGACACCAAAATTGATGTGCGATCAGTTTGGCTTTTTAACAGTAAGGCAAATTGGCGGTCCAGGAGCTTGGCTTGACTGGGGTTTGGAAAAAGATCTCCTAGTACCATTTAAAGAACAACAAGAGGATATGAAGGTAGGACAGACTTACCTTGTCTTCATGTACCTTGATGAGCTCACTGATCGCTTGGTAGCATCCACACATTTTAATCGATTTTTGGAGAGAGAGGAAATTGAATTAGATGAAGGAGATCAAGTCAGTATTCTTGTAGCGGAAAGGGGCGAGGTGGGTTATACTGTAATTATTGATAATCAATATAAGGGACTGATTTTTTACAATGACGTTTTTAAGACCATTGAACTAGGCGTGCGAACGATTGGCTATGTTCGTCAGATAAGAGAGGATAGCAAAATTGATATTTCTTTAGAGCCCATTGGGCTAGAGAAAATGGAGCCTAATGCCCAAAAGATATTGGACTTATTAAAGTTAAATGGTGGAAAACTCTCCGTTGGGGATAAGTCATCGCCAGATGATATCAAAGACGCTGTGCAGATGAGTAAGCGAAATTTCAAAATGGCCATAGGTGTGCTCTATAAAAACCGAATGATAACGATTGAAAAAGGGGAAATACAGTTGATAGAGGTTGTTTAATTCTTCTTCACTAGCTTAGGAGTTGATTTAATAAAAAACAATATTTCCTCATGAGATTATTTGTACCCCTAATTGTCTTAATACTCGTTGTTTTCGCTTGCGAAGCACCAAAGAAAACAGCCGAATCTCAGGCTGAAAAGCGTATTCCTTTTACTTGGCAAAATGCCAATATGTATTTCCTCATGACCGATAGGTTTAATAATGGTGATACAACCAATGACTGGTCATTTAACCGTAAAGACGATGCGGCAAAGCTTCGAGGTTTTATGGGCGGTGATATTAAAGGAGTTATCCAAAAACTGGAGGAAGGTTATTTTACAGATCTAGGAATAAACGCCATTTGGATGACGCCAGTTTTCGAACAGGTCAAAGGATCCGTTGATGAAGGTTACGGACGGCAATATGCTTTTCATGGCTATTGGATGAGTGATTGGACAAATCTCGATCCTAACTTTGGGACAATGTCCGAGTTGGCAGAGCTGGTAGAAAAAGCACATGCAAGTGGCATAAGAATTGTTTTTGATGTAGTGCTCAATCATACAGGACCGGTGACCGAGTTTGATCCGAAATACAATGACGACTGGGTAAGAACCGGGCCTCAATGCAGTTACCAGAGTTATGAATCGACCATAAGTTGTACGCTTGTTGAAAACCTACCTGACATCTTAACCAATTCGGATGTAGAAGTTGAATTGCCTGATCTATTGGTTGCAAAGTGGAAAAAGGAAGGAAGATACGAGCAGGAAATGCGAGAGTTGAATGATTTTTTCACGAAAACAGGATTACCCCGAGCTCCAAGATTCTACATTATGAAATGGATCGCGGATTATGTGCGAGCGTTTGGCATTGATGGGTTAAGAGTAGATACGGTCAAGCATGTAGAAGAAAGTGTTTGGGGAGAGCTTTATGAACTTGTTGCGAAGGCACTAAAAGATTGGAAAGCAGAAAATGAAGAGGTAAAACTAGACGACCTAGACATTTTTTATTTGGGAGAGGTATATAACTATGCTATTTACAATAAGGAATTCACCATGGACGGTGGAGGAGAGAAAATCGATTATTATGCTCAGGGGTTTAACAGCCTAATCAATTTTGCTTTTAAAGGAGAAGTTATCAAAGACCCAGAAGAAGTTTTTTCTACTTACAGCAACATTTTAAATAGCCCAGAGTGGGAAGGACTTACGACAATTAATTATATCGCTTCGCATGATGACGGTACTGTTTTGGATCGCGAGAGATTGCAGATAAGAGATTTTGGAACGATGCTCATGTTGGTGCCCGGTGGTGCTCAGGTATACTATGGGGATGAGTTGGGACGAAAGTTGTTTCAGGAAGATGCTAACGGCGATGCGACATTAAGAACCTTCATGCCTTGGGAAGAACTAAAGACCAATAAAAATATGCAATCTACTTTGGTACATTGGCAAAAATTAGGTCGATTTAGAAGAGATCACCCAAGTATTGGTGCGGGGAAACACGAAATGATTGTGCCAACTCCTTATACTTTCAAACGATCTTTCAGTGAGGGCGATTATAGTGATGCGGTGGTTGTTTCCATGGATAAAACTAAAATTGTAAATGTCGGTAATGTATTTGCAAATGGCATTGAAGTAAAAGATTACTACTCTGGAGCAACTGCAATTGTGAAGGAGGGAAATGTATTGTTTGACAATGAAAGTGAATTGAGGTTGATAGCGTTATAAATTATAACGGCAAAATGTTAATTTTAAAATGGGTTTTATTTGCCTAATGTTTGCGTTGAATAAAATTGAGTCATCTGGCTTTATACCTTGCAAGCTTGCTCTGAGGTTCTTGATTTCGAAAAATACATCATTGATTTGCGAAAAAAAAAGGGTGATTCGTAAGAATCACCCTTTTTGATTTTTGAAATCAAATATTTTAAATCTTCACCAATTTCGCGTTGATTTTATGTGCTTCTATCATATCCTGAGCAAATTTCATGTGTCCGTGTGGTACAAATAGTTGAAAAGATCCTTTTTTCATATGAGCCAAGGTTTCTAGCAATTTCCATTTGTTGATTAACTGAATGGTATCTTTCTCTTTGGTAGCAATTTCAAAGTATGCTTGGCCTTCATTCTTTTTAGCAGAAACATCTGGGGTGAAAGCTATATCTGTTGATTGGTTGACGAGTAAGTGTGGCATTTCATAATCCTCGTGATCTGCCTTAATTTCTTTATATCCTTGTTTTTCTACACTTTTAATGACTTTTTCGATCATTTCTTTATAATTCACTGAATCTCTCGCCGCTTCTAGCATTACAATATTTTGGTTTTTTTTATTGAATAGTAACAAAAATATGTATTTTTTTTGGTTTTCTAGATAAGAAAAACAAATATTGCAGGTTTTTTTAATTACTGTTTTTTGGGTTTATCATAATATGGGCTCTGTAAGTATCGGGATCCATAATCCATGGTCCACCTGGCGTCACTGGGCTAGTAGGAAGTCCCGTGCTTTTCGCTGTGGCAAAAGGAACGTAGATAACGTATCTTAAATATGTCTTAGTAGGATTTTGATTCTCATCAAACTCACCAGTCATTACATACAAGGTGCTTTTATCAGGGATGTTATACAAACCAGCATTTATTTCTTCACCTCGAATTTTGAATATTTCATTGAATTTTTTCCCTTCTTTTTTCAATGCCCTTCCACGTGCCATATATGGATCTAGTGCTTGATGATATGCAGCTACGCTAAATCCTGATTTAAAAGGATCATCGGCCAAGCAAATCAACTCGTTCGTCCCTTTTTTTAATGTGACTAGTACACCTTCTTTATTGTAGCCAAAAACAGTGGCGTCTTTAGCATTGGCTGCTAAGAGGACCATTTGTGCTTGTTTTATTTGTATTTCAGGACTCGAAATCTCTTGAGAAAATAGCGAAGTGGAATAAAAAATTGCCACGATTAAAAATAGGAAAGACTTCATTCTGCGTTTTTTTGAGTAAAATAATCACTTTATATTATATTGGCGTGTGAATAAACAATACTCCTTCCCATGAATACGCTCGATTATACCATTGTACTTGTTTACTCAGTCGCATTTCTAGGACTGGGTTATGTGTTTAAAAATCAATCAGACAAAAAAGATTATTTCCTTGGAGGCAGATCATTTGGATGGTTTCCATTGAGTCTTTCTGTGATGGCAACACAACTATCAGCCATCAGCTTTATTTCTGCCCCGGCTTTTGTGGGAATGCGTGTCGGTGGAGGATTGCAATGGTTGAGCTATGAATTTGCAGTGCCCCTCGCTATGATTTTTCTTGGCACGTTTCTTATTCCAGCGCTTTATAAGTCTGGCGTGGTGAGTATTTATGAGTTTTTGGAAAATAGATTTAGTCGATCTACAAGATTGCTTCTGAGTTTGGTATTTCAAATAAGTCGAGCATTTGCAACTAGTGTAATGATATATGCTGTTGCGTTGATTCTGACCAGTGTGATGGGTATCCCTTTTTGGCAGACAGTAATTGCCATTGGCGTGATTACCGTTATTTACTCTTATCAAGGAGGGATGAAGGCGGTTGTATATGGTGACATGATACAAATGATTATTCTATTTGGAGGCATAATTATTTGTCTAGGTTATGGCTTAAGTTATTTAGGTGGCTGGGAGAATTTTGTAGCGCAAGTGGATAGATCCAGGCTAAATGCTGTTGATTTTGGATCGCTGGGCTTTCAGAAAGGACAATCATTCGGCTTTTGGCCCATGCTTATTGGTGGGTTTTTCTTGTATGCTTCGTATTATGGTACAGATCAAAGTCAAGTTCAAAGACTATTGTCAGCAAATAGTCTGGGTACGGTCAGAAAGACCATCTTATTTAATGGTTTACTGAGATTTCCATTGACATTGAGCTATTGTGTGATGGGATTAGTATTGGGAACGTTTGCTTATGCAACGCCAGAGTTTATCAGTCAAATACCTGCTAACAAACCTGATTTGATGATGCCAATTTTCATAAGAGATTATTTACCTCATGGGATTATCGGTATATTAATCGTAGCGATCTTGTCTGCTGCTATGTCCTCTTTAAGCTCAGCAGTCAACTCTTTGAGTGCCGTAACGACAGAGGATTTTTTAGCACATGGAAAAAATCTTTCTCATGAGCAGTATATGAAATACTCGAGATACACTGCTTTATTTTGGGGCGTGGTATGTATTGTTCTAGCCTTTTTTACTGGCAATATCGCCGATACGGTGATTGAGGCGATTAATAAAATAGGTTCAGTATTTTTTGGGCCAATACTCGCGACATTTTTTGCTGCAATTCAAATAAAAAAAATTCATGCAAAAGGAATCAACATTGGTCTGGTAGCGGGTGTAGGTGGCAATGTTTTTTTATGGTTGGTGGTTGGCGATAATATCTTCTGGTTTTGGTGGAATGCCATAGGTGCATTAGTTACTTTAACTGTGGCTTATATCGCAAGTTTGGTGATCGTAGCTCCTGAAAAAAGGGTGGAGATGATTCCAACGGATATTGATTCATTTTGGTCTAGAGATACCTTAATTCTCATTGGATTTTTCGTATTTATAGTTGTAATCAGTATCTCAATAGCTCAATTCTTTTAAAATGACAAAGCAACAATTGATACAATCAGTTTATGGTAAATCTGATTCGGAAAAGATTCTTTCTGAAATCGAAGAGCTACAAAAGAAATATCTGCAGAACCTACATCAGTCCTCAAAAAAGTTGAGTCAGAAAGATGTCTTACTCATCACTTATGGTGATCAAGTAATAGGGGAGGAACATTCTAAATTATCATCTTTACGGGCATTTTTAGGAAAGTGGGCCAAAGAGCAGATAAGTATGGTACACATATTACCTTTTTACCCTTATTCCTCTGATGATGGCTTTTCTGTTATTGACTACTACGAAGTTGATCCAGAACTGGGTTCGTGGGAGGATGTCGCCTCTTTTTCGGAGGATTTTGATTTAATGTTTGATGGTGTCATTAATCATATATCCCAAAAGTCTATGTGGTTAGAGAAGTATTTGAATAACGATCCTGATTTTAAGGATTACTTTGTAGAAGTTGATCCCAATCAAGATTTTAGTTTGGTTACAAGGCCTAGAACATTGCCATTGGTACATTCATTTGTAGATGTAGGCGGGAATGAACGCTTCTTATGGACAACCTTCAGCAAGGATCAAGTAGACCTTAACTTCGCTAACCCAAAAGTGCTGATTAATATTCTTGACTTGTTGCTTTTTTATATACAAAATGGCGCCCGAGCAATCCGATTGGATGCTATCGGATTTATGTGGAAAGAGTTGGGGACGACTTGTATTCACTTGAATCAAACGCACCAACTGATACAGCTTATGCGACAAGTAATTGAAGAGCTTGCCCCGTCCACCTTGCTTATTACTGAAACGAATGTGCCTCACATAGAAAATATTTCTTATTATGGAAATGGGTATAATGAGGCGCATTTGGTCTACAACTTCACCCTTCCTCCATTACTTGCCTATAGTATTTTAGCTGGTGATACAATGAAATTGATCACATGGGCTCAATCTTTAGCGCTCCCAAGTACTCAAGTGTGTTTTTTTAACTTTTTGGCAAGTCATGACGGTGTGGGCGTGAGGCCAGTTGCTGGAATCTTATCTGCTGACGAAATTGGTGTTCTTACAGATGCTGTAGTATCAAACGGAGGTCGTGTATCTTATAAATCGAATATTGATGGTACGCAATCCCCTTATGAATTAAATTGCAATTACCTCAGTCTTTTACACGGAGTAGAAAGAGATCAAGAGCTAGCTATTAAGAGAATGGTATTGGCGCACGGCATTGTGCTGGCCATGCCTGGCTTACCTGCTATTTATTTTCATTCATTTTTTGGTTCCCAAAATGATATTGGTGGGGTGGAAAAGTCAGGTATTAATCGAAGAATCAACCGAGAAAAGTTGCCGTTTGACCTATTGGAGAAGGAGTTGAACCTAATAGGCTCCACAAGAAATCGTGTTTATAGTCAACTCTGCGAATTGATAGATCTTAGAAAAAAACAAAGCGTATTTGATCCTTATGCTGATTTTTCGTTTCCAGAGACTGTTAATGGTGTTTTTGCTATTGAAAGGGGAAATGATACCGACGCTGTTATCTGCCTATTTAATTTGACAAATGCATCTATCGAGATGCCAGATTTTATAGATTTAGTTGACCTAATAGCTCATTCGAAATTTGACGGCAGTTTGAACGCATATGAAATGGTTTGGTTAAGAAAGTGAGGTTCTAAAGAGTCTATTCCTTATAAAAATCAATTAATTCTTTCATAAAAACACTGGTCCAACCATCAACTATGTCATCATAAGATTCAGCTGGAATATTCGTATGATTTACCTCCAATGAGGTACCTTTTTTATGGTCATGAAACTTTAAAGTCACGATTGAGTCCTCTTCTTGGTCGCCAAAGTGCCATTTTTCTTGTAGCATTTTTCCATGTTCAAAATCGATGATTTCTCCAGCAATATCACCGTCCCACATGAAAAACTCTGCGCCTTTCTCTAGCTTAAACTCTGCTGAAAATCCAGTCCATAGTTCAATGGTGGGTTTAAAAGTTAATCCAGCAAAAACTTCTTCGGGAAGGGCAGTAATGGTATAGTATTTTTTAAAATCTGGCATATCAAGCGAAAATAGTTGATTTATCTAATGGATGAAGATCATTGGTTAAGAATCGGTTTTTATTTCGATAAAGACAATAAAAAAAAAGCGAATACTCACTTGAATTGGATCATAAGTTAAAACCAGCAATGAATTTTACAACTTAAAAACTGCTACATAGCTCGTCCAGTTTTTAAGCGGAATCAGTTAAAGTTTGTTGACGCTACTAGCAGAACCATGTCAATATTCAGAAACCATTGGAAATCTGTGGTATCCTAAGGAATATGGGTGCTAGAACTGTCCTAAGTCTTCACATGTCAAACAAGCATTCGCAAAGCTGATATAATGATCATAGCACGGGCCAGGTTTACCTAAAACGGTAATTATTTTGTCCATTCGTATGCTAGTTCCATCTACTCCCAACCACCTTTCGATTCCACTTTTTTCTAAAGAAGTTAATAGTCCTGCAACATCATCAACTTGATTATTTGCATTGAAAAAATGAATTTTTCCTGATTTTCCCTCATTTATCAAAGAGGTTAAAATGATTTCAAAATCCTGGTCAACCGGTAAATACGCTTCTTTATAGTCTATGTTTTGCATAAATATCTTTTCTAATTTCTAATATAAGTTTAATAAACGCTTAATAATTCAACCATTGGTTCAATTTTATGCTTGTATGGATGGCATTGTGATTAGAATCAGTTGATCCTATGATGGATTAGCTGTCTTAACGTTTAATGCTAGGCTATTTTCGCCAAAGATTTTCAAATAATGAAATATGAATTTGTCTAATAAACATAATTTTTTCAAAGATCAAGGAAGGAAATTTTTTGGCAGTATGTCTTCACCAACTGCGAAGCGAATTTTACTTCAGACGAAGAAGTATGAGCTTTTAAAACACCAATTAAAGGTTTACTCATCAATTCTTAAAGTATTAGGATGCTTAGTTATCCCAATGTTAATCATATTACTACCAGCGGATTATTTGTTATTTGATAATTTCACAGTTGTTCAACATCGGGTTATTTTTATTTTTTCGATTGCAGCAATATTTTGGATAGTTGAACCCATTCCAATCTTCGCAACTTCTGTATTGATAATACTGCTTGAGTTACTTTTAGTTTCTGATGGAGGGCTGAATTTAATTTTAAACGCTGAATCTGGCAAAGAGCTGGGCCAATTACTTAATTATAAAGAGGTATTAGGAACTTTCGCATCTCCAATTATCTTTCTATTTCTTGGTGGTTTTTTTCTTGCCATTGCCGCGACAAAATACAAGCTAGATCAGGTCATGGCCAAAACGTTTATTAAACCTTTTGGGACCAAGCCCCAATGGGTGATGTTAGGGCTGATGATTATAACAGCAATATTTTCAATGTTTATGTCTAATACGGCAACTACAGCCATGATGCTTTCCATTTTGGCGCCAGTACTCGCAGGGATGGATATAGAAGATAAAGGTAAAATTGGTTTTGTTCTTTGCATTCCGATAGCGGCCAATATCGGTGGACTAGGGACACCGATTGGTACCCCTCCAAATGCCTTAGCGATGAAATATCTACAGGACTATGATATCACTTTTAGCTTGTGGATGCTGATGGCGGTACCATTCGTGATTACACTATTACTAATCAGCTGGTTATTACTATTGAAATTTTACAAATCATCTTCTGAGAATATCGTCTTGAAAATAGAACCAACGATTAAGAAAAAGCATCAGATAAAGAATCCTATGATAGTGTATGGTACTTTTATTCTAACCGTTTTGCTTTGGCTTACAGATTTTATTCATGGACTTAACGCATATATCGTTGCATTTATACCTATTGTCGTTTTTCTAAGTACAGAAGTACTTGGTAGAGATGACTTGAAATTGATCAGTTGGGATGTGCTCTGGTTAGTCTCCGGAGGGTTGGCGCTAGGACTAGCGCTAGATAAAACAGGTTTAGCCCAAGTAGTGGTAGCCTCAATTCCATTTGATCAAATGGACGTTTATCTTATTTTCTTACTTGCCAGTGTCATAGGTCTGATTGTGGCAAATTTTATGTCAAATACAGCCACGGCTAACTTACTATTGCCTCTGATCGTCGTGATAGGTACAACTATGCCTAGTTTGGAGTCTTTTGGTGGAGCTAAAGTTTTAATTATATCTACAACATTGTGTATTTCTTTGGGAATGGCATTGCCAATCAGTACGCCACCAAATGCATTGGCTTATAGTACGGGCTTAATCAAAACAGCCGATATGAGTAAAATGGGTGTTATTATTGGGGCAATTGGTGTTATACTAGTCTACTTTTTCTTGTTTTTGAATATGCAACTGGGAATCATTTAAATCCCACCTTGTGGGTATTATTCCCAGATGCTTGCATCGAATACAAAGTAATTACCTGCCTTCATACCTCGTGTGCTTGCTCCGAGGTTCTTGATTTTTATATTTCTCAAAACTTCGCCAAGCAGCCTACTTTTTCTTTTTAGTGACTTTCGCTGATCTCTTCTTAAGCGGTGACTTAGCTGCTGATTTACCACCAGAGCTTAGGAGATATAGAAAGGCAAATAGTAATAACCCTATAGCCGCTGTTGCAGTAGGGTTTTTTTTAATAAAATCAACTGTTGAAAGTGGATAGGAGATCTTGATAAAGTCTTTGGCTATATAACCTGTTGTCCCTTCATACTCCACTTTCCACCACCATTCATTTGTTAATTCAAGAACATTAATTTGTTTATTTCCGGGTACGGTGGTTAGTACTTTTTTCTTGTTGTCTGGTCCTTTCCTCAGGTTTACGCCTCTTGTTGTAAGGTATATGTCGTCAGCCATAATTTGTATGCTCATGAGCATAAGAAAAGTGAGTATTAATGTTCTCAAATGATCGGATTTATATTTTTAGCAGTAAAAAATTTGTTAAAAATACACGGTTAACCTTAAAATAACCATCTAGTATGCCAAGTAAAAATGGAATGTTTAGACATGTGATTATCAGTTTTCTCATTTATTCGTGATCATCTATACAGCGCCTAGTGGGGACTATTTCACGATGTTTGCATCGAATAAAAAAATCATCTGACTTCATCTCTCGTGTGCTCCGAGGTTATTGATTAATCATAATAGAAAATTCATAGTCATTGAGAACAGATAGGTGATTTTATGAAGCCTCAAGAATAGTCTTGATTTTGTCGTTTTTTTAACGATTGGATTAAGAATACAGAGACCACTATTAAGGTCTATTTCTTTTTGCGCAACATTCGCAACTATTAATTGTTCTCTTTTTCAATGTATAAATATTATTTTTTCAACCTATCCCAATGATCATTTTTGCAAATCGCCAAAAATTAAGATTGTTCATTGAGTCATCCAATTTTCAAAACACAATTATTGGTCTGATCATTATTAATTCTATTCTAATTGGCTTAGAGACGTCACCAGATATAGTCAAGAGATTTGGCTTTTTTATCGATCAATTTGATAGAATAATTCTGGTATTATTTATTGTAGAAATTGGCATTAAGCTTTACGCTTACGGCTGGTCTTTTTTTAAAAGTACCTGGAATTTATTCGATGCTAGCATTATTTTAATTTCGGTCATGCCAAGTATTGGTGCTGCTTTTTCGGTGTTGCGAGCCTTGAGGATTTTGCGAACCCTTCGATTGCTAAAGAACATTCCAAAGCTTAAAATAATCATTGAATCTTTGCTTCATGCTATCCCTAGTATTGGCTGGATTATGGTTTTGCTTCTAATCATTTTTTATATTTTCACTATCATAGGCAACACGCTTTTTAGTGAGACCCATCCGGAATACTTTGGAACCTTTCTTGATACCCTATTCACGCTGTTTCAAACGATGACTTTGGAGAGTTGGGCTTCTAATATTGCTAGGCCCATTATTAAGGAAACACCTTTTGCTAGTATTTATTTTGTAATTTTTATCTTGATCGCAACATATACGACACTCAATATTTTCATTGCCATCGTAGTGAATACGATGAACGAATTACATCATAAGGAGCTTATGGAAGAAGAAAAGCACATTAAGGAATTCGTGCATGTCGAAAATGAGCATCTGGAGCAAAAAATGACCAAAATGCAGACCGATATTAAAGAGCTAAAAACCCTTATGCAGCAAATGGTTGATAATCAGAAAGTGAACCATTAGGTTAGCCAACGTCTTGTTAAAAGTCCCATGAGTGTTCCCATTAAAACACCGCTAGCGTTGGCTAATAAATCAAGCCATTCACCATAACGATTCACAAAAGGCTGGATCAGCTCTATTGCTCCGCTAAATAAAATGAAAAATAGGGGTAAAATAATCCACCATGATTTCGGCTTAGCTATACCGCTAGGGCCAGAAAGTGCAATGTAAGCTAAGAGATGTAGCGTTTTGTCATTTCCAGGTATTTCAGGGAGTTCGGGTAAAGGTATAAGGCTTGTTACTGCAATAATGATGAGTAGTACAGCGGTTAAAGAGATCCAAAATTTAATTATCAACCGTAAGAGTGATTTAAGCATTCTGAAACGGTTTAAAAATCCTACGATCAACAATAAATGTAGCAAAGGGCACCAATGAAGCGGCTAGGATTAGGATGGAAGTTTTGAACCCCCACTTATGGATGATGATATTTTGCAAGGCTAAAAAGATATAGCCTATAAATAACCATCCATGGCTCATGCCAACATACAAGTTGGGCTCTCGGTATCCAAATAGGTACTTTAGAGGCATTGTTATGGCAAACAGTAAGTAGCTAATACCTTCGAGAATAGCGATGATTCTCAATCGTCCAAGTGGCGTTTTTAATGTCATAAAATTATCAGCTATCTATTTAACTGCGAAGTTAAAAAGAGTCTGTTCATAAAGCGGGAGTCTGATTCAAAATGTTCTAGATCAAAGCTTGTACAGTTGGAGAAAGGTGTACCTGCTGTGGAATAGATTGCATCAAGTAAATGATCATTTTAAAATAGGCGAACACAAGAGCGGATGTTATGTACAGATACCAATGAGCGTCAAAGACCCATTTACACCAAAAGGTCTTTTTGATCCCATCTTATGAGAATGTTCTCCGATGCTTTCATCGAATAAAATGTAATTATCTACTTTCACACCTCATGATCTTGCGATGAAATGTTTGATTTATTTTGCAATAATTGTATTCATTAATCGACATTATGAATAGCATTCTCCTCATTATAGTTGTTCGATATCTTTATTCATATTTCAGGATATCCGTTTTTTAAAACTGGAAGTTTGACCGATAATTATGACGTTTATACACTTTAAAGCTGACTTTATTTTTAACACTAAGTTCAATTAATAAAATTCGCGTATTAAGATTTAATAAGGCTTAAAGACAATACTAAATAGTTTTTTTGATTGTGCTTTATGGACACCCTGCTTTTTTGAATATGTTTCAAATTCCTAATCATTGCCATAGAGCACTGATTAGATGTTTACTGGCCCGGCTGATTATCCCAATCTAACGCTTGCGCTAATCTTGGAAACTCTTGCAAGATGCGTTTTGCCGTATAGCCGTTTCTGGCTCTCATTTCCATTCGATGGCCATCTTCATTTACCCATGAAAAAGTGACTTCAATTTTGTTATATTCTATTGGGCTGTTGCGGGTTATTTTCTTCACTAGCTTATAATCTTCGAGTAGTTTTTGTTCGTAATCTTCTCCATTAGTGGGTATTTCATGATCAAGTTGAAACATCTTTTTACGTGTATTTCTATCAATCCATACGCGTAGATAATGGTGCTTAGGTTGAGCTAAGTAAATACTTCCTTTAATTTCAACTAAATAATTTCCTGGCTCTAATCTCATTACTAACAAAATTAGTTAATACTAAAATAAATAGCTAAAAAAGAAGGATTGAATTTTAGACAACAACGAATAAGAAGTTAATGTGTTGGTATTCAGAGGTATAGATTAGCGATTATAAAAAAATTAAATGTAGCAGAATATCTTCATTTTTGTTGGGGAAATGGAATCGCCTAGCGATTAAAGGGATATGATCCTGATTATTAGGATATTGAATCGCTGTGTAATGTAGTGATAGGTGACATTATTACCGACTATCTATAGGAAGTGTCTAAAGTAGTGGAAGTTCGATTTCACAATTAATTTGATGGCGATGAACTGCAGTATCTTTAATTATTAGAGAAGCTTCTTAAAAAAAAAGGAAATAGTATTAATGTAAGTGCAAAACTTTGATGCTGAGTGTTAATGTTCAGTATCAAGTCTTATTATTTTAGCTTGTGTATTCTTATTGATCTGAGAAACCAAGTGCCAATTATAGATTATAAGATAGGGCTTTTGAAGTGTCGATTTAGTTGGAGGTAAATCCTGATCTCTAGATCGAGAGATGCTAAAGAGTTGGAGGTAGCGATGTGTCGTGCAATATCTAGTGTTTGTTATGCAAGGAAAAAGCTATAGGCGATCAAAGTGCTGATTGTAAACAAAACAAAGTCAATAACTCTGGCAATTGTTAAACGTTTTTCTTGGCTCATGGTCATCTTGTTTATTTAACGGTTCATCAACAAATAAAGGGGATCTAGATTTAGCGGGGAGGGGTATTTCGTTGAGTGGCATGATTTTCACAATGAGCTGCATTAAACTTTAGATGAATCAATTTATGCCAATACAAAACTAAATGTTATAATAGTGATTAGCGCTGCTATAACGTAATCAATGACTTTTGCTATTGTTGTTCTTGTTTCCTTACTCATCTCGTTTATCTTTTTATTTTATTTTCTTAATTCAAATAAACTGCGTTTTTCCCCCGCCTTGGGCGTTTTTTCGGTAAACGACCTATATCATTCAATGATATGACTAATTAACTAGATGAACTGTATTTTAGAAATGGGATGATTTTGAGTGTTGGACTTGCAAAGTTTTATATATAAGGTAATTGATGTAACCTCGATTATATTTTGATGATTGAGAGGAAATTCCATTCACGGTTTTTATAAGAGGATGCTTGTATCGAATAAAATGTAATTATCTGAATTTATGCCTTCCGAGCTTGCTCTGAGGTTCATGATTAGACGCAATCAATGAAATGGAACATAGAGAACAACACACTTCGCTAATTTCTTTTTGCTCAATGAAAATGATGCTTTCTAATAAGTAAAGCTAGTTTATCCTACATTTCTAACGTTTAGACTTTTTTTATTTTAGATGTATTTGTAAAATATTATTTTCACCCGATTCAAACCATTAGTTTTGATCAAGTGTCTTATGTTTTTATCAATAAATCCTGAACTCATGAAACGTATCTTATCAAGCCTTCTTTTTATAATCATATTCCATTTCTTAGGGGTGTTTACTGCATGTGAACCTGCTTCTTGTGATGGAGGAGATCGTACGATTATAAAAATGTCTGATTTAAATATGGAGTCGTTTTATCTTAGGGGAAATGATGTGTTGAGAGTTAGTGTTTATACCGAAGACACGTTATCCTTTGATTCGGTGATGCTAAGGTTTGAAATCAACTATGGAGGGCTTATATTGAGTAATTTGAACGGATTATTTTCATCTGCGGTGGCTGAAGCGGCTCCAGAATATCAACAAATTGTTGATATCGAAATTATTTCTAGCCTAGACTATGATGAGCAACATGCAGCCGGTACATCCCTCATGGATATCTTAGTGTATAAGGATAATGGGCTTGAAAGAACGGCAGATTATTATGTTTCGCAAAAGACAGAAAAACGAGACCCTTTTGAGGTATTAAATATTAGTTTTTCCTCGGCTCCAATGAAAACGGGTAAACATGAATTCACGATTAAAACAACCCTAGAAGATGGGAGTATGTTTACAGATCAAGCACTACCTATAATGATCAAATAATTTTTTCAGGTCTAATGTGTTCAGAAATAATCCAACCAGCTGACCAACATGCTTGAAAGTTGAAACCACCAGTGAGGGCATCAATATTCAATACTTCCCCTGCTAGGTATAGATTGGGAAATTGCTTGCATTCGAAAGTGTTCAAGTCAATCTCGGCAATTTCAACACCACCTGCAGTTACGAATTCGTCCTTAAATGTGCTTTTCCCATCAACTTCATACTGACCTTGTGACAACTCTTCGACGAGTTTATTGACTTGCTTTTTAGTGAGCTCGCCAAAGACTTGTTCTTTCTTGATTTGGCAATGTTCACATAAGCTTATCCAAAATCTTTTGGGGATATCAAACAACGCCAAGTTTTGGACTTGCTTCTTTTGATGATTTTGCTTTGCTTCTAACAATTTTTCTAATACCTGTTTGTTGCTTTGCTTCGTGAAATTTATCAATACTTTGAAACGATAAGCTAAATCTGCGAGCTCCAATGCACCTCTTGCTGATAATTTAAGTATTGCTGGTCCACTCATTCCCCAATGTGTTATGAGAAGCGGTCCTTGTTCTTGAAATTTAGAACCCACAATTTTCACATGACAATGCTCAAATGCGACACCTGCTAAGCCTGAAATTCTAGTATCCTTTATATTAAAGGTGAAAAGGGAAGGTACAGGAGGCGTCACAGACAAGCCTAAATTTTCCAATACTTTCCAAAAGGAGGGAGACGAACCCGTTGCAATGACCAGTTTATCACAATTTATCACAAATTCTTTGGCGGTCACGCTCCATTGAGCATCCTCTTGTTTTATGGAATCAATAGCCGACTTTTGGTAGATTTTTATATCATGCTTATTCGCAATTTTCAAAAAGCAATCAATAATCGTTTGGGATGAGTTGGTCTCGGGGAAAACACGTTGATCATTTTCTGCTTTGAGTTTTACATTGCGGCTTTCCAACCAGTCGCGCATCTCCTTAGTGCCAAATGACTTGAAGATAGGATAAAGCTTCTTCTCCCCTCTAGGATAAAATTTTGTTAGTTCTGAGGGCGATTCGCGTTGATTGGTCACATTACATCGACCGCCACCAGAGACTTTAACTTTGCTTAGAAGTTTATTGGTTTTTTCAAGGACTGCAACACTTAAACGAGGGTTTTTCTCTGCAATGTTGATGGCGGTGAAGAACCCAGCGGCTCCTCCACCAATAACGACGACATCATAACTTAGCTTCAAAACTATCTGTTGAGGTTTTTTTCTTCAAAACTGACATCTCCGGTAGTGCGAATATGTATACGATAATATATTAAACACTCATCAGCGCCCGCATCAATGACCGCTTTCTGCGCTTGTGCCGCAATTGACATTAGGTCGTCATATTTACCTTCCATTACTGTTTCAAAAGGAGTGATACTGTGCTTGATACCAGAGTTTTGTATAACTGAAATTGCTTCATCAATTAAATCATAAGCATGCTTTTCTGTTCTTAATGGGACAATTTGAATGCCTAGCGCAATATTATGGTCAGTCATTATTTTTTTAATAAATAGATGTAACTCAAAGATAAAACTTCAATTGTTTCAAAACGTCAATCCACCAAATAGATCAGCCTTAGCAGATATTAAAAAGGACTATTCGTCTTTTAAGCATTTTGCTGGGTTTACGTTGGCTGCTTTTATCGCTTGGTAGCCAACAGTTAGCCATGCAATGGCTAATGATAGCATGGCAGCAGAAACGAAAATCCAAATGCTAAGATCTATCTTATAGGCAAAGTTATCGAGCCATTGATTCATGAAATAATAGGAGATAGGTAAAGCAAGTACAATCGATAAGAGGACTAATTTTGTGAAGTCATTGCTGAGCATCAATACAATTTGGGTCGTGCTGGCTCCTAAGACTTTTCTGATACCAATTTCTTTCAATCTACGTTCTGCTGTGAAAGCGGCTAGTCCAAAAAGGCCAAGGCAGGAGATTAGGATAGCAAATCCCGCAAAATAGGCGGAGAGTGTTCCTACTCTTTTTTCAGAACTATATAGTTCCTGGTAGCTCTGATCTAAAAACTCATATTCAAATATAAATCCAGGGCTAAAAGACTCATAAAGCTCTTTAATAGCTTTCATCGTTGACATCTGATTCCCTTTTTCGAGCCTTACGGCTACATGCTCTGTTTCGTCTAAGCGAAACATGGCTGGATCTACGGTGCTGTGTATGGATTGGTAATGGAAGTCTTTGATAACACCAATGATTTCCAAATCGTATTCTTCCCATAGTTGGATATTTTCTCCAATAGCTTTTTCAGGAGTGAATCCCATGACTTTTATGGCAGCTTCATTCAAGACTATTTTGGTGCTATCGGATCCATAGTCTTTACTAAACCATCGTCCAGTAACCAATTCCAAAACCATCGTTTTTTGAAATTCCTGATCTACTCGAATATTTTCAAATAATAGATTAGACTCTGGAGACTTATCTCGCCATTCTAGTCCACTTGTATTGCTAATTTGGCTAGTCATCGAATGACTAATGCCAGCTGCTTGAACAACACCTGGGATTCTTCTTATCTCATTAAAGAATGCTTCACGATTATTTTGAATACTGCCATCTTGGCTAAAGAAAACTACATTTTCCTTGTCATAACCTAAATTCTTGTTGAAAGCATACTGCATTTGCTCGTAGATAACGAAAACACCAATCAATAAAATGATGGTAATTGTGAATTGAAATATGACAAGCCCTTTTCTTGCCCAAATTTCACCAACAGAACTTTTTATATCTCCTTTAAGTACAGCTACTGGATTAAACTTAGTCAAGTATAAGGCTGGGTAACTGCCCGCAAGTATACCAGTGAATAAAACCGTTCCAATACTCATCAAAAGTAGGTCAGCCGTCAAAAGAAACTCTATTGATTTATCTGTAATGATGTTGAATTGAGGTAGTAGGAGTCCTACAATGGTAAAAGCCAACAGCATTGATAAAAATGAAATGAATAATGCTTCTCCAATAAATTGCTTAATAAGCTGTCTACGATCTGCTCCAAGGGCTTTTTTTACACCTATTTCATGTGCTCGCTTTGATGCTCGGGCTGTTGATAAATTCATAAAATTAATACACGCAATAATCAAAATGAATATAGCGATGATGGTAAAAAGCCTTACATAATCAATGCGGCCTCCATCAGGTTTTCCATTAGTAAATTTTCCGTAGAGGTATTGTTCCGAATACCTTTTCAAAAAGAGATCGACATTGCTCTCCTCATATTTGGTCTTAACATAGTCTGATATTTTACTTGACACGATGTTAGCATCAACGTTCTCCCTTAACAGGACAAATGTGCTGGGGCCGTTGTTTCCCCAAAAGGTAACCCATCCATTACTGTCCTTAAAGTCTTCGAATGGAAGTACAAAGTCAAATTGGTAAGTGGACTTAGCGGTGATATCCTCGAATACACCAGTGACTAAAAATTCTCTATCATCATTATAGCGTAATTGCTTATTTGTCGCTGCTTCTACAGATCCAAAAAATCGCTCAGCTACTTTTCTCGAAATACAAATCGATTTCTTGTCTGTTAAAACCTGATTTGCATCGCCGACAAGTAAAGGGTAAGTGAAAATATTGAAAAAATCTTCACTGACAAAAAAGCCCTCCTCTTTAAAAAAGGTGTTGTCATGGGACAAAAGTGACTTGTTTATCCAAGTTGTAGTGACTGCATATTGGATCTCTGGAAAATCTTTGTTGAGGCCTTCCGCTAGTATTCCTGGAGTGGAGTTGGTAACGAAAGTTTCATTGGTATAGGTTTGAAATTCCATGACACTAAACAAGCGTTCATCGTTATCGTGAAATTTATTTACTTGAAATTCATCTTGAACCCATAAATAGATGAAGAAGGCACACGATAAACCTGTGGTTAACCCAATTACATTAATGAGTGAAGAGGTTCTATGACGGAAAAAATTTCTTAGAAAAATCTTAAAGTAATAAGGCATAAGGAGTACAGGTATAATGGAGAATAGCCAAGGTTATTGTAAGAGTACACCTGAAAATGGATCAAAGGTTACAATATATCTATGATTGGCTTTATTAGTTGAATTGGTTCATTGCGCGCGCCAATCCTATGGTAGTAAAGGCGTACGTTGCATCAATGGCATTATCTATATTGAGTACAAGTTCTTCCATTTCTTTCTTATTAAAAGGGCTTAGCACATAATCAATCTGCTTACCCTTATTATAATCATCTCCTACACCAAACCTCAATCTCGAATAATCCTGTCCGTCATTTAATTCTTCTATATTCTTAAGTCCATTGTGACCGCCAGCAGAACCTTTGGCTTTTATTCTTACTTTCCCATAGGGAAGTGCTAGGTCATCGGTAATGACTAGCAAATTTTCTTTCGAAATTTTCAATTCTTGTAACCAGTAGTTTACCGCCTTTCCACTCAGATTCATGTAGGTAGTAGGCTTCACCAATGTCAATGTTCGGCCTTTATACTTTAACTCTGTGAAAAAAGAATGCTTGCCTTGTTCGAATTTAACATTGTGCTTATCTGCTAACCTATCCAGAACAAGGAATCCTATGTTGTGCCTAGTGAGCTCGTACTCTGGACCAATATTGCCAAGTCCTACTATTAAGTATTTCATAGTGAAATTTTAGAATTACTCAAATTTAAAATAAGGTTTTTACTTTTTCTTTGAATCAAAAAAACCCGCTCATAGAGCAGGTTTTTTTATTCTTATATCGAATGGAAAGATTATGCTTCTTCTTCCGCTTCTAGCTCAGCAGCACTTTTACCTCTTAATGCTCTTGGTATTTCGATACCGACGATAGTCACTAATGGGCTATTAAGTATTTCGTAATCACCAGCAACTAATTCGCCAACTTTGTAAGATTTACCTAAAGCCAACTTTGATACGTCTACCTCAACCGTAGATGGCATGTTTTTAGGCAATGCTTTGATTGACACATATCGTAGCTTTTTCACAAGTTTTCCACCTGTTTCTATACCAGGCGCGATACCTACAATTTCAATTGGAATATCCATCTTGATTTTAACACCAGTGAACAATTCCAAAAAGTCAGTATGTAAGATGACCTCACTTACTGGGTGAAATTGAATATCTTGAAGAATTGCTCTGTGGATTTCTCCTTCAATATTTAATTCCGCAAAATGTGCTTGATCGGTATAAACGATATCTCTAAAAAGAATCATTGGAGAATAAAAATGGACTTGCTCTTTCCCTCCGTAAAGTACAGCTGGAACATAACCCTCGGCTCTAAGTCTTTTTGCTTCAGACTTGCCAAGATTTGCTCTTTTATATCCTATAATCTCAACAGTTTTCATAATATATATTAGTTAATAAATAATGCGCTTATAGATTCATTGTCGTGCACTTTTCTAATTGCTTTCGCAAAAAGGTCAGCGACCGTCAATACAGTAATTTTTTCACTTGCTTGTTTCAAAGGAATAGTGTCAGTCACAATCATCTCAATCAATGCTGAATTCGCGATGTTTTCGTATGCTTTGCCAGAAAGTATCGGGTGTGTGCAGATTGCTCTTACACTCGAAGCACCTTTTTCTTTCAATAGATTAGCTGCTTTGGAAATAGTTCCAGCCGTATCAGCCATGTCATCTACCAATATGACGTCTCTACCTTCGACATTACCAATCACTTGCATAGAAGCGATCTCGTTAGCTCGCTTCCTGTGCTTGTCGCATACAACCATGTCAACTTGAAAATGCTTAGCAAATGCACGTGCTCTTGCCGTACCACCAACATCAGGAGAGGCAAATATTAAATTTTCTAGATTTAGAGACTGAACGTATGGGACGAAAATGGCTGTACCGTCAAGATGATCAACAGGGATATCAAAAAACCCTTGAATCTGACCTGCATGTAAGTCCATAGTCATCAATCTGTGTGCTCCAGCAGCTGTGAGTAAATTAGCCATCAACTTTGCTGCGATCGAGACTCTTGGTCTGTCTTTACGATCCTGACGTGCATAGCCAAAATAAGGCATAACTACCGTCACTTGCTCCACGCTAGCTCTTCTGGCTGCATCTACCATCAATAACAACTCTATGATGTTATCCGAAGGAGGAACAGTTGATTGAACAATGAATAAATTATTTCCTCGGATAGATTCATTGTAGCTGAAACTTAATTCGCCATCACTGAATTTCTGTGAAGTACTTTTTCCGAGCGGTTTGCCATAGTGCTGCGCTATTTTATTAGCTAAAACAGATGAACCTTTTCCCGAAAAAATCTTAACTGATGACATTAATTTTGCTTCAAAACAAATAATCCCGGCGCTTTGCCGGGATTGAGTGTTGGCCTACTAGGGCTCGAACCTAGACTCTTCTGGACCAAAACCAGACGTGTTGCCAGTTACACCATAGGCCAATTCGACTGCAAAAGTAGTCGTTCTTTCTAAAAATCAAAATATGCGGCTAGCAATTTTAATTAAAAATTGAAAGTTTCTTGAAAAGAGGCTTTTAGACCTATTAGCGGGGGATATTTTGTTTTACCGCAACATTAAAAACTCTGGACACATTAAACCCAAAATGAATATCGCCATCAAAGAAGTTTCCAGTAGTCTCCCCAATGAATCCTCTTTCCTGTAATCTTTGGGCGTTGGTTAAATGTAATTGGAATACATGTCCGCCTGTTTCAAGATCAATACCAATGGCGATCGCATTTTTAAAATCATCATTTTCTTGATTCAACGTTGGGATATATTCTGCGTTGATCGTTACTCGATTAGTGATTTTGTATCGACCACCTAATCCAAGGGCAAGGAGATCATTTGGCTCAGTGCTAGTGGCTACATAGTTTCTATGAATAATAGTCGGCACTACTTGCAAAGACAAGGCGGAGGTCAT